>CBFIHW010000133.1:0-7813 GCA_965662325.1 uncultured Pirellulales bacterium
TTGCACTAAAAAAAACGCCCCAAAAACAAAACGCCCCGCTCCAATATTGGTTCGGTATAAACGATCATTTTTGACCGTGATTAAGTCGCTCGCGGAAAGCTCCTGGATTAAATTCACGACCGGAGTTGTTCTTTTAACAAGCGGTCTCGATGAAGCTGTAGAAACTCTTTTCGCAGATATCTCTGCACTCGAACTGGGCGCCCACCATGGCGTGATGGTACTGGGTTTTGTCAATATTCTCTCATCGCTCCCCGACATGCTTGATGGGCTTACCGGAACATTTTTGGTAGACGATGAGGAAGAGAACCAGTCTGCTGAAGCCCACTTTCAAGAACAACCCCGCCAACATGAAGTTAGCTCAGCAGAACCTACCGAATTCGAAATCAAAAAGGCTGCCTAGCCCCACGCCTAACGTACGGCATTGAATTCTGCCAAGCATTCAACGCCTTGTCATATGTTTATAGGGCCCAACAATTTCAAGTGGAGTTCTTCGTTAAAAGACTATCTCGGCTGTATCATTCCCTATCGGTGTCCAAACAAGTTTCTATCACCTCGAACGTCTGCGACGACCCTCGCGGTACCGCAGAAAAATAATCCGGCTTCAAAAAAACTCAGATGCTTAAAAAATTTCATACGGATGGTGATAGCGAACTGAGCCAAGAGGAGCGGAATGCAGCACGCGAAGCAATGAAGGCGTCTCAAACAAGAGGCAAAAAACCACGGAAATAAATCGATTGCTTTCGTAACGAGTACGAGCCGTTGTCGGTACACAAAAAAGGCTGGGGCTCACAACCAGAGCTCCAGCCTTTTGCTTTGCACTCACACCTTGGTCGGATATTATTTCTGCTTGCTCTCTTTGGACTTCTGTGCAACGGCTGGCTTCGAAGAGGTATCTTCGGCTGCAGTGCCGGCTAATGTTTTTTCTCTGCCATCAGCCTTCTTTACCAGATTCTTTTCAGGCTTCTTCTTCCTGGTATTGCCCTTTGATTCATCAGTGCCCATAACCGTCTTCTCGGAACCAGATTTCACAGACGGCACGGGTTTGGAAACCACTTTGCCTGCTGCTTTTTCCTCCGAGGACGCTGAGGCGACAACAGATTCTGCGCCTTTTGTTTTTGCTGTTTTCTTTTTATCGGCACCTGGACTTACCCCTGAAACAGACTCTGCATCAGCCGGCTGACCTCCCTCAAGAGTATCAAGCATTTCCTGTAATCCGAGCAATTGAGCATTGACTGTCTGGGTTGCTGCTCGCACCATGGCCTGCCGATCTGCCTGCGCACGAGCAGTCGCCTGACTAAATTCTTTCTGCTGAGACTTTAATGCCTGTGACTGCTCAGCAAGATCTTTTGATCGCTCCTCGAGCGACGCTTCTAGAACACCGATTACGGTTTTGATTTCACCGATCATTCTTGCTCGTTCATTTTTTGTTATCTCGGACTGAATTGCCAGCTTTTTAGCAACATCCTCACGAACCTCTGCAACGCTTTGTGTCGCTTCACCTAGGCTCTTTTCAAGCCGAGTTGCTGACTTCTTTTGATCATCGAGTTGGCCAGAGAGCTGTTTCTCAAGACGTAAGGCCGTCGCGGCTTGAACTTCAACGCCAGCGGCAACCGCACCCTGTACCTCACTGATACGTTTCAGATTCTCTTCACTCGATGCCTTAACCTGTGTCATCGTCTGCTGCAATGCAGACTTCACCTCTGATTGGTTTCGCGCAAGCCGCCACAGACCAGTTGTTGCAGCAAATGCAATAAGAGCCACAACAACACTCAGGGTCATGACATGCCGACTGGAGTTCCCATTATTCTGAACCTCTTCCTCAAGCCTCGTCATCCGGCGTGCAAATTCTTCGGACTCTCGCCGGCGGTCTGCTAGAAAATCATTGAGTTGACCAGCAGCATCACGAATCATTGAGGCCGCCTCTTTTTGAGAAATCTCATCTGCAGGAAGAATCAATTTATCTTCCTGTTCCATCGCCTGACGCTCTGGCGCCGAACCTCCGCCAGCATTCATATCACCCGAAACTGCTGGCTCATAATCTTCGTCATTATTTGGTGTTTGTATCATCAACAACTCCAGACGGAACGATACCGTCAAACATTTCATACTTGAATCGAATTAACTAGACTGAAGCCACCCACGGCTTCCACTACAGACTATCGGAAAGCAGGGGCCGCCAACCAGAGTCGACTCTTTGCGAAAGAGCGCATAAACTTGAATTGAAGGAGTATTTGCCTCACTAAATCGGCAAAAAGCACATCGCATCCACCCAGTTTTACCCAGACAGCCGCGCTTGCAAAGCATGCAGCGACTATACTAATTTGCTGCAATAAAGGAGATCTCAACCATGTCACTCATCACACTCGTCTCTGCTCACTCGAAATATTTCATGCGATCAGCCCTGTCGACACGAGTCGCTTCTGCTGCACGTGCTGGCGTTCTACTTTGCCTGTTCAGTTTCGTAGCGAATCAAGTCTATTCGGAGGAAGTCCTGCTCGGCGACCCTTCACTCACCGCGGGAGTTCCCGGCCATGGCCCAATCTCAATGGGTGAAATTGAAACATGGCTTGATGATGAACGGAATTTCGTTGAGCTTACCCCACAACTTCCGCTTGGTCTTTCACAAGGCTCAAGCCAAATCACCGGCCTCGACGAAAACCCTCTGACTCGTGCAAAAATTGAGCTTGGTCGGCAACTCTATTTTGATACACGACTGTCTGTTGATTCCACCGTCAGCTGCGCGAGCTGTCATGATCCATCTATGGGCTACACAGCGCAGACAAAAACAGGCATAGGAATTGAAGGGCAGGCAGGCGGTCGAAACTCGCCAGTTTCCTTTAATCGTATTCTTTCTGACAAGCAATTCTGGGATGGTAGAGCAGAATCACTCGAGGCGCAGGCGATTGGCCCAATAGAAAACCCAATTGAAATGGGATTTACCCACGAGGGTGTTGTGAAACGCCTAGCGAGCATTCCAGTGTATGCAAAGCAATTCGAGAAAATTTTTGGCTCAGTGACAATCGAAGCAGTAGGAAAAGCGATTGCAGCTTTTGAACGCGTCATCGTCACAGCACCCTCACCATATGACTACAACGAACAGTGGAGAGCATTTAAGAATCTTGAACCAGAAGATCTTGAAGATGACCCCGAACTCGCCGAACTCTACGCAGATGCTGCTGCAGGTGTAAAAGCGCACCCTATGAGTGAATCCGCTAAGCGTGGTCGAGAAATATTTTTCACCGAAAAAGGAAACTGCAGTGCCTGTCATGTTGGTGCCAATCTTGCGGATGAGAAGTATCACAACATTGGCGTTGGCATGCACATAGAAGGCCATGACGTAGGACGGCACGCAATTTCAGAAGACGATGTAGACATGGGTGCCTTTAAAACGCCGACGATTCGCAATGTCGCGCTCACGGCGCCGTACATGCATGATGGCTCAGTCGCAACACTCGAGGAAGTCGTCGAGTGGTACGACAAAGGCGGTCATCCGCACAAACATCTAAGCACGAAAATCAAGCCTCTCAATCTCAACGATCAGGAAGAAGCTGATCTGGTTGAATTCATGAAAGCGTGCACGGGCCAGACACCTCCAGTCGAGACAGGTCGACTTCCGGCAGACTCCTAACGCCAACAAAAGACACCTTCTTCCGCCCGACTTGATGAACCAAAATCGAAGCACATGTCTGCGTATCGTGCACCCCACAACGACCAGTCAGCTTTAAGGATCGAGCCATGAATGACGAGCACCGTCCGGAGGAGCAACCCGTCCAGCAGATTCAGCATTCATCAGCAACAGCTCGAATACCTGACGAAATTGGACGTGGTGTTTTTGCAACTGCAGTGATTGTACTTCACGGACCGAACGAATACACGATTGATTTTATTCAGTCACTGGCTCGCCCAAATCGAGTCGCAGCACGAATCATTCTTCCTCCAGTCGTGGCGAATCAATTCGTACTCGCCTTGGAACAGGCGCTCGAAAAATACCGTGTTTCATTCGGACAACTACCACATGAGCCTCAGACTCCACAATCAGATCATAAAGCACCTACTGACAGCAGCGATGCTACCGACGATCTGCAAACTCAAGATGCCACTCCACGAGATGCCACTCCAACAGAAACATCCAAACCGGCCCCTCAGTCCCCAACACCATCGACAAGCCAACCGAAGTCCGTGCAACCTGCTCCAATCGCAGATATCTATGACAACCTGAAACTTCCTGATGACATGCTTGGTGGAGTCTATGCAAATATGGCATCAATCTCACACACGGAAAATGAGTTCTGTTTTGACTTCATTGCCCAGTTCTTCCCTCGATCGGCAGTCACGGCGAGAGTCTACATGGCAGCTCCCCGCGCACCTGAACTTTTGAGCTCACTGAAGCGTTCGATCAATGCTAACTAGGCTCTGTCTGACGCGCAGCGAGGCGTTTAGACAGAAAGGGCTGCCGACTCTCCGAGAATGATTTTGCCTGATTACACAGGCCGTGGGTAATCAGGCAAAAATCATTACGAAATTGTAATCGGATTTCGTGCACTGTCTTCTTTCAGCGATTCGTGGTTCTCAAGGATATAGTCAATAGCACGCGCGAATGCAGGAACATGCTCGAGACTGAGTACTGTTGAGTGAAGATCCGCGATCTTCATTCTTCGCTGCATACGTCCGCGGAAGTCTGAATCGTCAATCATCCGACAACAAACATCTAGAAAATCTACTTCATTGTGCGTAACTAGTTCCTCTAGACCGACTTTGTTGAGGAGATATGCCGTAGACAGATTATAGAATCGATTGCCGGCCATTGTGACAACAGGCAGCCTCAGCGTAAGCAGATCAACCGCCGTGTTGTAACCACCGAAGGGGTGTGCATCAATTGCAAAGTGCGCCTGCTCCAGAGATTGCATGTATCGTTGAAAGTCAAAATTCGGCATCACAACGGTCTGTTCCGTGCCAAGAATATTCTCAATAGCTCGCCTGAGTGGTATGTAGCCATTGCCGAGCACTGCCCCGCCTGGAAAAAAGTGAAACTTCACCGGTGTTTCAACTCTCTCTGAAATGACCTTGAGGCGATTGAGATGCTCACTATTAATTTTTTGGCCACTCCATGTGCAATTAATAATGATTGGCTTTTCTTCAAGCGTTGGATACTCAAGCCGATACTCCAGTGGAACCGGCGCCTGGGCACAACCGGGGATCAAAACAAGTCGCTCGGAATAATGCTCACGTGCCCGATCCGCCACTTCGGTTTCACGTCCACCAATCCAGTAATCCACCTTTGCACCAAACGTGCTCACCGGATGGCCATAATTACTTACTTGGATCGGCGCAATCCGCATATTGGCAAGAATAATACTCTCTATACTCATTCCAATATCAGGAAAATAGGCCATCGCAAAATCGTTCGGATCGACTGCCGATAGATCATCTGCTTTTTCTGAAGCATTATAGTGACGCACTTCACTAAAGATCTCAGTGTCCAGATCTTCTCGAGGTCGCCCCAAGTGAACCAGCACAAGTTCATGATTTTTTGCAAGCTCTGTCAGGAACGGATGCTGTGAACGATACACACTCTGCCGGGGAAACCACATCGAAGACAAGACCCCTATCTTCTTTGGCTTCGGGTGATTCTCGATTTTTTTTTGGCAGAGAGGTGTTGCTTGAAAGAGTCGATTGATCCGCTGTTTTACGAGATAATCTTTCTCATTATCAATGTATGTTGCACCAAAGTATGCGTGGTGTGTGAACGAGTTAATCCCGATCAGCCGATCATCCTCAAACGTAATATGATCACGAAGATGGGCCAGAGTCTCTGGGTCGGATGGTCCGGTTCGATACATCTCAAGAAAACAGAAATACCACTGAGTGGCAAGCTGAGGACTTGTTGCAAACAGAAGCCGCCGATCGATCTTTACTCGATTACGACCCGAATAAAGTGACAGCAACTTTGTAAAGTTTCGCTGCTGCTTCAGAAGAACCTGGACAAACGGGTCAGTCGTTCGGAAATCGCTTATCGCAACCACATTACCAATGACAGCGTTCAGATCAATAAATACCGAGGCGTACTTCTCAGGAAGTATGAAATCTTCCTGAGACATGAAATAAAGAAAGTGCTTTACAAATTTATTGAGTGCAGCATGATTGGCTTCCTCAATTTGGTAGTACGTCGTATCTCGCAGATGGATAAGCACTGCCAGAAATTGTGCAGCCATGTGCTCATATTCACCTGCATGGAAATGCTGCATCAGCTGTTTCGCATCAAAATCAAGAAGCGGACTACTCGGCACAGACAGATTTGCTGACGCCTGTTGGCTCATAACTTTTCCCTAACCGTTCTTTGCTGCTTCTTGCTCACTACCCGAAACCGAAGACATAGTTCTCTCCTACTACAATCCTTCACGCCTTCTTCCTTCGCGCAAAGACACTCAAAATATCGTTGTATCAAATTGAAACGAAGACAAAAGGAATCACAGCTCCTTGGCGTGCTTTACAACGTATTTAGAGAAACAAAACGTCTGAGATTTTCTGCCAGATTGTCCAGCCAGCAATAACCACAAAACCAGTTGCCGAACACCAAAGCAGAACATCCCAACTCCTGCTTGGAGCAAGCCGCCTATCGATGTCACAATATCGAAAATAGAGAACGGCAACAGCAAGAGCACCCAACATCACCGCCTGAGCGACACCACTTGCCAAGACCATGGCAACAGGGGCTCGGAACAAAAACGCCATTGCCAAAGCAGCAATCACCCAGACTACACAGGTAACACGAACAGCTTTTTGACGTGAAACCTCATCGCCTGGTAGAAGCCCTGCGAGAATCAGGCCATCGGCAACCATTCGAGAGTTACCCGCTGCAGCGACAAAAAAAGTGGAATATAAAACGGCGAAAGCACCAAGCAAGAATACCTGCTGAATCCAGACGCCAAAGATTGGCACGTACATTTGACCAAGCGTACGCACCATTTCATTTCCCGATGGCACCAGACCAAGCCGGCCCAAAGTCGCTGCACCAAGAACGTAGAAAAAGACTGTCACTAGTGTATACACGAGCATCGAAAGCCAGGCATCAAGTTGCATGACTCGCATCCACCCTCTGGCATTGACGGCCCAGCCTTCAGAAGAGGAATGCGTGCCGACCGACTTTCCGTACCCCTTTTCGAGGCACCAATATGGATAGACCATCAACTCAGCAGCCCCCACGCCAATAATTCCAAGCGCTGCCAGTGCGACTGAAAAGCCACCACTAGATCCGTCGAGTGATGGAGTAAGCCCAGTTATCCATTCCTCACTCGAAACAGCCCAGTTGGGATCAGCCTGCAGCATGACCACAGCAAGAAAGGTGAATAGGGTAAAGGCAAGAACAAGAACAAGTGACAATCGTTCAATGAGTCCGTACCGACCGTATGCAAGAACAACTCCTGTCAGAATTGCCATCAGAACTGCATAAATTGAAGCATCATTTGAAGCCTCCAGACTTTTGGATTGTTGGCGTAACGCTGCGAGTTTTCTTTCCTTGATCTGCAGATCTGCTCGCCCCTCACGTTTTGCGAGTGCCGTATCAACCTCAGCTTGAGCAAGCTCTTCGTAGAACGTCCCAGCAACACGACCGGAGGTTGTAAGCGGCAAGGCGGCTGCAAGCGATTGCCCAACACCAGCAAGAATACCTCCTTGCTGAACGACAATAAGCATCATCATCACTACCCAAAACCAATAAATCCATCCTCGTCCTGCAACTCGTGGCCCCGGGACACGGTCAAATGACGCCAATGGTGTGCGTCCCCAGGTAATGGCATTCCGGCCAATCTCGATC
>CBFIHW010000134.1:0-7765 GCA_965662325.1 uncultured Pirellulales bacterium
CATTGCTGGCACATTACTTATGGTCGGTACTGGTAAACGCCCGGAGGCGTGGGTCGGCGATGTGCTTGCCGACCGGCAACGAACATCTGCAGGCCCAACTGCACCAGCGCAAGGTCTTCTCCTTTTACAAATCAACCTTAAACCACAAACAATAGTTGCGGCTCGTAATGGCTCGTCCTCCTGAACAACTTGGTTCTCTCAGACTTGTTCGTCAACTTGGCGTCGGTCGTAAATGTCAAATCTGGGAGGCCTCAGATGAGAGCCAGACAAAACGCGTTGCCGTTAAACTCGTGTCCCCGGAGTCGGCATCCGAAAAAGATATCCGCCAACTCCTAAAACATGAACTCAATGTGAGCCGATCGCTTCAGCATTCAGGAATTATCCACATAGAACGGTATTCAACAGCTGGCCAGCTACCTCACCTTGTCATGGAATTATTCCGACACCCGAATTTAAAAATGCGTCTTACTGCTGGCACAGAGTCAGTCATAGGCCAAGCACAGTTCATTGCACAAAATGCCGCCGATGCAATTAGTCATCTTCACGAGAAACGCTGGGTCCACCGTGACCTCAAACCAGAAAATATTCTTGTTGATGACTCAGGGAATATCCGGCTCATTGATCTCGGCATCGCCTCACGACCACCAGGAATTCTCTCTCAATTAATGCCGCTCAAGAGAACAGTCCAAGGGTCACCAAGCTACATGTCACCGGAACAGATCCGAGGAAGTCGTGTCGGCTATGCTGGAGATATTTACTCATTTGGTTGTCTTCTGTACGAATTAGTTACCGGTCAGGCTCCGTTCACAGGATCAACTCAGCAGGAACTCCTCAGCAAGCAGCTGTACGCAACACCACCATTCGCATCAGCAACGAACCCTGGCGTCACACCACAACTCGACCGATTTATTCGTGAACTTCTCGCTAAACAACCCAAGGAAAGACCTTCCTCTATGGCCGAAGTTGCTGCACATCTTGGCAACACGCCATTCCTGACTGCAAAGGCTCGGGCTGCGGCATCCAAGAAAGCCGATTGACGGCAGTTCGATCCGCCGGCGACAATACGTAAGCTCATTTTACCCCAGAGATACCAACATGGCCCGCGGACTCCATCGTTTGCCGTTAGAAAAACCTATTTATGAACTCGAGGACAAGATTGCTGACCTCGAAACAGCACCGCTTGGACAGCAGTCTCAAGAAGAGGTTCAACAACTTCGTCGAGAATGTGCTGATCTCCAGAAACAAATCTTTGGCAATCTTGACCCATGGCAGACCGTCGAAGTTGCGCGACATCCAAACCGACCCAAAACGAGCGACTACTTGAATCTTGTTTTTGATGAATTTGTCGAATTGCATGGCGACAAAGCTTTTGGAGATGACCCCGCCATGCTCACAGGATTTGCAAAAATCGATCGTCACAAAGTCTTGGTCATAGGTCATCAAAAAGGAAAAACACTCGCTGAGAAACAGGCCTGTCACTTTGGCTGCGCTCATCCCGAAGGGTATCGAAAAGCGATGGGGAAAATGCGATTGGCTGCTAAGTACGGCCTGCCAGTGATCTGCCTTATCGACACACCCGGGGCCTATCCGGGTGTTGGCGCTGAGGAACGTGGACAAGCACAAGTGATTGCTGAAAGTATGTTTCTAATGGCTTCACTGAAGGTACCAATTATTTGTGTTGTAATTGGCGAGGGGGGGTCTGGCGGAGCGCTGGGAATCGGGGTTGGGGATCGTGTAGCAATTCTTGAACATGCTTATTACAGCGTAATTAGCCCCGAGGGCTGTGCTGGAATTCTTTGGAAAAGCGCTGAATTCAAAGCCGATGCTGCTCGGGCACTGAGGATGCGAGCATGGGACCTCAAAGAGTTCGGTGTAATCGATAAGGTCATTGATGAACCTCGAGGTGGTGCTCATCGCGACCCACGCTTAATGGCAGCTCGACTCAAGACGTTTCTTGAGCGAACCCTGAAGGAATTAGTAAGCCTGCCAATTGAGAAACTTGTCGAGAATCGTTACGACAAATTTCGTCGCATGGGTGCGTTTCTGGAAGACTGAATCAGCACAAAGATCGTCGAACGAAGCAGGGGGCAGTGAGCGAAAAGAAGAGCATATCACTGCTTTTCTCACCCCTTCTCTAACGTCCGATAATGTCTGTTATGTCCGGTTTACGTCTTATTTTATGGTGCACATCGTATCTTTCAGAAACGTCTCTTCCCTGCGTGCACTCCTACTACGGACGAATAGGAAGCGGAGTCTGCGTGCCGACTGGAAACCGCTGCGGTGCATTTGCTGGCTGCTGATTCAGTACACCCGCAGGCACCGATGCGTTGCTGCCACCAAATCCAGACTGTTGATTGAGATAGCGACCAGCGGCCTGTGCATTTGTTTCTAGAGAACTCGGTGCAGCCATCCACGCTGCAGCCGCCTCCACTGAGGATGGTACTTGATCACCCTTCTTGGATGACTGCTCTGTTTCAACGCCGGCCCAAGCGGCAACTGAGGTCACTCCTTCCAGCACACTCTGCCACGACGTGTCTTCGTTCTGACGCGATTTACCCGCAACACCAACTTCCGGAGAACTGACACCAACAGCATCAAATTGCTGACGAAACTGCTGCAGGAACGGATCTACTGTCTCATGAATATCTTCTGGCAGGAATTGATCCGCCTCACCAATGAGCTTTGCGACAATCTGACCACTCTGACTACCTGTTATTTCACCCCGGTACGCTGGCATCATCGTAACTGCGAAAAACGTTACAACCACGCAAATGAGAGAGCCTTTCGCCAGACCAAACAGCAAACCCAACTGATGATCAAATGCTGAAAGATGAACTGCATTTATCAATGAAGACACGAACCCGAATACAATCCACACAACCAGGGATGTGCCCACATAGAGAGCAAGCATTGCCAGAAGCCTGTTCCAAGGCGGCGGTTGACCAATAAACGAAGAAAGTTCCCCACTAAAACGAAGCGAAACGTAAGAACTCAGGCAGATTCCAGCAATCCATGCGATCTGCCAGACAATTCCCTTGAAATAGCCGAGGACTCCCGCAGTAGCCAGAAGCCCAAGCATCACCATGTCATAGCTATCAATCGCCACACGCTATCTCCTTGATCGACCTCTTTGACAACCACATTCCGGAACTCAATTCAATCGAGACTGTAGGGTCTCTGGCACGGCTCAAACAGTCCAGTTTTGATAAGAAACCAATTAAACCAGCATAGCCCCTGCACTCTCCGCACCCTCCCTATCCACCCTAAAGGGCCCTTTTCACGTTCATACTGCCCGCTTTATTCCCAAAATTCCTACCGTGAGGGTTAGGCAGAATTAACCATGTCGGTAGTGCAGGGGGTGCGAAAGAAAAGCCTCTCTGTATGAAGCACCAAATAAGCCGAAGTTCATACAAAGACGTTGTTTTGTGGCGCCTTGTGCGCTTGGTGATCGAGGGAACGATTACCAGCAACGGCAGAAATGGCTGCGATTTGTAGCGATTTCAACAGAGCAACGCCTCTCGAGGAGGGATTCGCAGCGTGCCGGGATTCCGTGAGCACATCACCGGTTCAACGATCGTTGGGATCGGTTACGGGACAGCCGCTTGGTATGTCGGTGAGATTCCTCCGCTGACATGCCTTCTTGGGGCTGGCTTGTGTTCTGTTGCAGGTATGTTGCCCGATCTGGATAGCGGACCAGGAATTCCTCTTAAAGAAAGCGTTGCCTTTGCCGCTGCTGTTGTACCGGTAATGTTATTACCTCGAATCCAGCAAATCAGTATGCCTTCAGAGGCTCTCATTCTCGTATGTGCCGGAATCTATTTGGCGATTCGATTCGGAGTGACATATCTCCTGAAGCAGTTTGCTGTCCATCGAGGAATGTTCCACAGCGTACCGGCAGCAGCCATCGCAGGCCTCACTGCATTTCTCATTTTTGCATCAGAGGAACCAATCCGTCGATATTTCGTTGCAAGTGCTGTTGTTCTTGGATTCCTGACCCATCTCATCCTTGACGAAATATGGTCTGTGAAACTTGGAATGTTTGGGCCAAAAATAAAAAAGTCATTTGGTACAGCGGTAAAATTTCTTGGCAATGAGGCGTGGGCCAATATTGTGACATACCTTCTTGTCATAATTCTCGGTGCCTTGGCTGCTAGCGACGCGGCGGTCAACGAGAATATGTCGGTAGTCCGCCAGCAAATGGAGCAGGCCGCCCTTCAATACCCGACCTACCCCACCACGCCACCAGTTTACAGACGTTAAGCGGTTCCGAAGATTCCGCGGTGGCTTCTTCAATTCGAAATACTAGGGCATCCTCTTGCTTGACCCCTTGTGGTGAGGGATCATGCAAATGGTGTACACCTCCCTACCGCCAGATTTACGGTTTTCAGAAAGAACTACGTCCCATGGTTCCACCACTGGGTGCAGCAGGCACTGCCTTCTTGGGCATTCAACCACTACTTGCCGGCTACCTGTTCCTTATCACGATTGCGGCATTCGCAGGTGGCGTTTCCATTAGCTTCCTGACGCTCGGCCACCGCAGGCTGCAGGTTTTACTGTCCTTTACAGGCGGTGTTTTACTCGGCGTTGGAATGCTTCATTTAATACCGCACGCATTCCTCGAGCTAAACAATCGAATTGATACAACAATGAGTTGGGTCCTGGTCGGCTTTTTTGCAATGTTTCTGCTTGAACGAGCATTCCACGCTCACTCACACCACACCGCAGATGGCTGCGAAAGCACCAACACATGCCTTCACGATGCAGCTGAGCATGATCGATTACACGGTCACGCTCCGGACCCTGCCCATCATGCGCACAAACCAAGTCAATGGGGATGGAGCGGGGCCTTTATTGGGCTCGGACTGCACAGCCTTACTGATGGCGTGGCACTCGCTGCAGCCGTACATTCGGATATTGGGCATGGCGTCACCTGGCTTGCCGGCCTTGCAACATTCCTAGCGATTTCTCTTCACAAGCCTTTCGATGCCGGCATTATTTCCACGCTTATGCTCGGCTCCGGAATTCCTCGAAACGTCCGCCTTGCCCTCAACTTCCTTTATGCTCTTGCAGTGCCGATCGGCTCCGTCGCCTTTGTGTTTGGAATCAATTTTTTTGGTGCTTCCCAATCATCACTTACAGGCGCATCGCTTGCTGTGGCAGCTGGAGCATTTCTCTGCATAGCTGCAGCAGACCTGCTACCTGAGGTCCAGTTCCATAGTCACGACCGAATCCTTCTGACAGTCGCTCTTGCAATCGGCATTGCGTTGGCGTGGGCGTTAACGGCACTTGAACAAACAAGTCATCCACATAATCTCGTTATGAATGTTATCACCGAAAATTTCCTGTGATAAAAATGATGGACGACGAGTCAAGAATCTACTGAACCCACAGCCTCGTGGTTTGGCTCAACATCCAAACCGCGAGCTTTGCGCATCGCTCGAACCTCTACAAGAACATCTTCGATCAAGGCTTGCTGCTCGGCAATTTTTGCCCGCTGGCCCTGAAAACACGCCGCAATGACGCCAGTTAATCCTATCCCACCAAGAAGATGCGGAGTGACCCAGGCCTCACTCCCCCTTCGGCCTGCTGCCGGGTCTGCAGCACCTCCCAAGGCTACGATCCCAACAACGCTGAGCATGCCAAATAAAGCAAACGGAAACGAACGTCGTTTAAGAGCCTTGCTTCTGATAATAAAGTTGCTCGACAGGCGATACGTCTCGACAACCTCTCGGCACCAACGCGCGGTCCCAATAAAGTAGGTCACCGACATACTGTTTACGAGAACAACTACCAACGCCGCGAGGACACCAGAGAGACGATGAACCGTGCCCCAACGAAGAATCTCCTGATCGACTTGGCCATGAAGATCACCTAGCCACAATCCAAGCCCAGCGGTGGCAACCATAAACGCTACTGCAAAAACAGCAACTGATGTAAATATCTTTTCCATCATTTTTTCCTAGACAATTTCACTGATTTATACCGCTGCGAACAACTCCTGTTACAACAGGATAGACAGCTTCCCGGCAACGCAACAGTAAAACTTGTCTTTTGCCAGAATAATCTGCACCGGATCTGGGTCTACCTACCGCCTAAGTGGTTGGATTTTTTGAATGAACTGCTCTGTCACATCACGGAGACCTTCTGCCGACGGCTTATATACAAATGCAGCTGAATCTATGGGTTCCCCCAACCTCACTTCGTAGAGTTCGAGGATTGATATTGGCTCAACTCTGCTATCCTCACTCCGAGCACTCCACGTTATCCGAAAGGGAAACAGTTGTTCACTCCCTATTATCAGTTCTACAGAACAAGGTGTGCCTGCAGGAACTTCCATGCTCACGCCCTCTGATGAATCTGGTAACGCCTTCAGGTGCGGGAAAATTTCTGTGAGCCGCGTCGAGTTCCATCGACCAACCACTCGCCAGACTGGAAGGCCCTCTAGCAAGTCCCTCTCGGCCGTTTCGAATTGGAAATACCGCCTTATCAAAGCAAGTGCCTTTTGCAATCCACCAAGATGAGGAGCAACGGCTTGATCTTCATCGATGCCAAAGTCTTTGAGTTTTGCTCGAACTTGAGAAATGTCCACTCGCGCGAGCCGTACTGGCGTACTACTTCCCTTCTGAAATTTCCAAAAAGAGATTCCGTCCGAAACTTCAAGCAACTCAAAATTTTCGGTATCTGCTTTATTCACTACCTCAAAACGAAATTGCTGATCCACCCCACTGCCCTGCTGCAGATACCTCCCTGTTCCTACGAGTACCATGCCTTCTGCCCGGGTGCGTTGCCTGATTCGTGCAGATATAGACTCCACGCGCCCAAGACGCGACAACATTGAAGCAACCAGTCGTTCAGCCTGCTTCTCAGAGGACACCAACTCGGCAGTTTGTCGAACACCTGAACCTACTGGCTGCTGATAGACACTGCTCTCCGCTCTCTCCTGAGACCTACTGCTCCCACCAAAGAGCAGACCCGTTGCCCAGATCAACAGCACGACAACGCGTAAAAAACGTCTGAACTCCAGCGCGAACATCTTGGAACTTGGGGCAAAATCTACCAATTTCGTGATTTCTACGGGTTTTTCCAAAGATTTCGGTACGGGAAAGTCGAAGTATGCCAAAGCACTGATTGTCAACACACAGGAACGTTCCGGTGTTGATGTGTCAGGAGTCTATGAAATGAAAAACGAAAGGCACATGCCGAATTTTCGGTCGCCCAGAAAAAGCAAGAAACGCCACAAACCACACAGTTCCCAAAGGCTGGAGACTCTGAAGTGAAATTCAACATCTGTACTCGAAAACTTATAGGAATTTCGTTGGCGACAGCAATTACTGGCTGCCACATCCCAGCAAATTCCCCTCTCTCGGGGATAGCCGGCCTTGGAACTGCTGCTCAGCCGCACACGAACGTTTTGCCGCCCCCTCAAATGCTCGCCCATCCAGGACCTGGTGTTGATGGGCCTGGACCAGGAATCATTACCCCTATTGGCTACGAAGAGTTCGTGTCAGAGAACGGCGTCGCCCCACTAGCAACTGGCGGCATAGCCCCTCTTGTGGCTAATGGACCACCAATGTCCCAAATAGGCTTTCTGGGGCCTGATGGCATGCAAGTTCGCTGGGACATTGCTACTGCGGGAGGGTTTGACTCGACTCCACTGGTTACCCCAGGCCGCTACGATTTCCCGCAAGGCGCAATCTATCGGCTGAAACTGACAAATATTCCAGGCCGGGAGGGGACAGAGTTATATCCGACGCTTGAAGTCGCA
>CBFIHW010000135.1:0-7596 GCA_965662325.1 uncultured Pirellulales bacterium
ATGTCGTTGCCGTCTGTGCCGGCGATGATGTCGCCTGGCACCCGCATATGGTAGATCTTGCCGACCCGGGCGGAATGCCACCCAGCCTCACGAAAACATTGCCCAAGATTTATTGTCCCTTCGTCTTTGTAGCGGCTGTGCATAAATGATGTTCGTGACGGAGCGCACCACAGTCCTTGGCAGTAGGCATGTTCAAAGATCATGCCTTCCTTGGCAAGGCGGTCGATATTTGGAGTTTTGCACAGAGTGTTTCCATAACATCCAAGAGCACTTGCCTTCAAATCGTCTGAAACAAGAAAGAGAACATGTTGAATTTTAGGTGGATCTGATGAAATTTCCTTGGCGTAATTGCTTCGACCGAATGGAGTAACAAAGCAGAATGCGATCACCAAGATAAGTATTTTTGGTCGCATGGTTTAAGTGCCCTTGGCTTTCTTTTTGAGTGCTTGCATGATGACTTCGGCAACATCGTTGCCGAGCTTTTCAGAGCCCTCTTTTGTAAAGTGAACATTTCCGTTTGGGAGCATCAAGGTTTTCATCTGAGGTTTCACTGAGCGATACATGTCGTGTATTTCAATTCCGTGTTCCGTCATGACCTGCTTGGCTATGTCGTTGTAAGCGGCAGCATCCCCTTCGACCCGGCCCTTTGAGCCGGCGGGTACAGGAGTCGTATTTCGCCAGATAAGAACGGCGTCTGTCTTTTCAAGCTGAGAGACAAGCTGACGCAGATTTTTTTCGTATTCTGTTGGTGGTACCTGCTGGTGGTTTTTGGGGTCTTTTGGGTCTGTAAGGTTTTCACCATCTGGGCCAAGATACTTCAGGTCATGGAGACCCCAGTTGAAGTGGATGACGTCCCAGTCCGTATCACCAAGCCATTGCGACAAGCCCTCTAGCCCTCGAGTTGTCGGCCCACAGTTTGTGAGTGGCCGGTGCACATTTGCCTTCCCGCGAAGGGCATTACGAGCAGGGACGGTATACCCAATAGAGATTGAGTCACCGATGAGTAAGACCCGAGGCAGCCCTTGGATGTCCTCGACGGGTATCATTGCAGGATTTTTTGGACGTTGGCTTCGTTTTGTTGGTTTTGTTTGGTTCTGCGATGAGCGTTTCTGAGGCGTGGTATCAGCGTGAATGTGATGTGCATTCGTGACAACAAGGAGTGACGCAAGCAGGCTGGTAATGAGGAGGCTATATAAGTGGTGTCGCATTGGTAGAAAGCCTTTTTTTAAGAAGGGTTTTGTTGCACTGTAATGGCCTGAGAGAAACCACGCATTCGAGTAACGGTGTTTCCGGTCAAAGACATAGTGTTCCTTGATAAAGATAATACCAGAAACCGTATGTTGTAAGATTTGACAAGTGAGGATGTAGTCTATTGCAGCCTCATTGCTTTTTATATTTTTTGGTAGCAGAGTACGTCGAAAACGTGGCGTTCGCATGGGTGCAGGTATTGGAGGAAAAATGAAACCGTTTTGGAATATGGCGTTTGTGCAGGCGGGGCTTGTTTTGTTGTGGCTCGCTGGACCATGCGTTGCTCAGGTGTCAAAGAATAAAACCATACCAACGCCCCAGCCGGCACAGAAGAAACAGGCGGTAGTCACAAAGCAAACGGCGCCAAAGAAACGAAAAGTACCAAAAAAACTTCGGTTTCGTCTGCAAAAACTTCATAAAGATTTCAACGAGGGCTGCGCTGTTGGTGACATCAATAATGATGGCCACCTCGATGTTACTGCGGGCGCCTTCTGCTATATGGGCCCGGAATTTAAGCAGTATCCTTTGCGGCGATTATTGCCGTTTCGAGATGACTACATGGAAAATAACGGGGAGCATCTTGTCGATGTCAACAAAGACGGTTGGCTTGATGTCGTGTCGGGGTCATTCATGCAGCCGGAACTCTTCTGGTATGAAAATCCTAGGACAACAGCCCCGAAAGATGACTGGTGGAATGTTCACAGACTTGTGAACACCGAGCAGACTCATAATGAGAATACACGTCTGCATGATCTTGACGGTGATGGTATTGGTGAAGTTGTTATTGATAGCTGGAATGAAAAAAATCCACTGGTGGCGTGGAAGATTGAGCCAGGTCACGACCCGGTAGTCTCAAAAGTGGTTATTGGTCCAGCTGGCAGTGGTATTTCCAATGGTCATGGGATTGGTTTCGGTGACGTGAATGGTGATGGTCTTGAAGATGTCATCTTTAAAAACGGGTGGTATGAAAGGCCATCACGTGATGCGATGACAACGCCATGGACGCATCATGCAGACTGGTCGTGGGATCATGCAGGGTCGCCCATGTTGGCGGTCGATCTGAACAACGACGGTAAAACTGACGTCATTTGGGGAGATGGTCATAACTACGGCTTGTACTGGATGGAGCAACGAGAACCTGCGGCTGATGGTTCAACCAACTGGAAAATTCATACGATTGACAAAAAGTTTTCTCAGCCTCATACGATGGCGTGGGCTGATATGGATGGTGATGGCAGGCCCGAACTGATTACTGGCAAACGGGTTAAAGCACACTCAGGAAAAGACCCGGGTGGGCTGGAAGATCCTGTTGTAATGATTTACTCATGGAATCCTGAGACGCTTCAGTTTTCAAAAAATGAGATTCATCGGGGAGAAGCGGGTGTTGGGCTTCAGATTCGCATTGCTGATCTCAATGCTGACGGTCGTCCCGACATTGTGGCTGCTGGAAAAAGCGGCACGCACATCCTTTGGAACGAAGGTGTACGATAGCTTTTTGCTTTAGTTGGTGACCGCCGTCGAGTGAATGATTTGACCCTCAGAGGTGCTGGGGCGTTATGTTCGGTAGATGCAAAGAGGCAAGACGGTTTTAACAGTGCCGTTGACCGTCTTATCCTTTTGCGGCCATGAGATTAGCGTCAATTTGCTGCGGACGGTGCAGCACAGCCACGTTTTTGCAGGGGCAGTATCAAGAAGGTCAGCACGATCAAGACCATGCCGATCGTGTAGAAACCATATGCATTGATGAACAGGCTCGCTTGCTTGCCGACAATCTCTTTACCTAGCATCCCGAGACCGCAGAAGCAACCAAACAGGAGCTTGAGCCAAAGCGACTGTTTTCTGCCGGAGAAGATATCGCTGGCTATGACCGCCAAGGGGAGCGCGAGAGTTACGAGATGCGCTTTCCACGTACAGCCAGCCACGAGGTGTCCCGTGAGCAAATACGCGGATGCTTCGTACAGATTTGGTGGTACTCCAGCACGGACCTGGGCAACGCTGGAGAGAACCACACCGACCAAGAGGGCGATTGAGAGGAGGCGACCTGCGACCCTGACGGATGACGGGTCGCAGTCGACAATATGGAACGTATGGCCGTGGTTATCCCCAGCCGGGCCGGAGACGTCGGTGCAATACCGGAGGATCGTGCCGACCAGATTTTGGTTGCTGCTGTTCACGTTCACGCCCCCCTCGGCAAAGACTGAGAGAAATGTCTTGTAATAGTCACGCAAATCATTGACGCCTTGGCTGGGGCCACGCAGCACGGCCGGGACTGCCACGAACATCACTCCGGCAAGGAGGCATGAGCCCCAAAAGCGGGCGGTTGGTCGACGAACAAGCATCCAGAAGAAAAGCAGGACGGGGGTCAGTTTGATCGACGTGGCGAAGCCCGCAAGGGCAATCGCGGCGGTATCACGACCCTTGAGGAAGCAATAAACGGCAGCCAACGCCGGCAGAAAAACGTAGTTGTTGACCTGGATTGTGGTGAGGTTGTTCAGAAACAGTTTGAACGTTGCGAGAAAGGTCAGCCCAATGACCCATGGCATCGATGCGTTGTCTTCAAAGAGCCGCAACGCTTTCACAATCCAAACGAATGTGAAATACCAGAGGAGGTAGTTCCCAACAAAAAACAAAAATGCCGCCACCTTGAATGGAAGTGCGCCCAGCGGCACGAAGAAGAGTGCTGCAAACGGGGGATAAATGAATGAGAGGAGACCGGAACGCGTCTCATACAAGTTGTTGCCGTGCAGATAGTCGTATCCGGCTTGCCAAAAAACATGCACGTCTCCACTCACCGTTTCCTTGGCGACCCGATCAGCCGCAAATGCCAAGGCGGCGCATGCTATCGCCCCAGTGAGGACGAACGCGGGGACCTTTCCCAAGCTGAACGGGAGAAACCTCCCAAGGGCTGGCGACGGCATGGGCACACTCCTCTGGCAAAAAGGGTATCGTCGCGGTGGACTAGTGATAACGCAAGTTCAGTTTTGCCGGCCGCTCCGTTCGTCATGCCTGCTAGTGGCAGGCGGGTGAGGACCACGATGGCGAGGGTTTCGTGATTATGGCAGCCGCGGGTGGAGCCTAGGCTGGTTTCTCGCCCCATGTAGACTGTGGCTGATTCTCCACGGTTTCTCCTTTCAGGGGAATCAACTTGAGAGAACGAAGACATGTTGGCATTGTCTGTTCGCACCGCATTTTTGGTGAGGGTACTATTTGCCTCTTCTGAAATCACAGTGTCTTCTGTTTGACTGTTTAGATTTCTGGGGCAGTCGAACATGGTTCACGCCAGACAGGTCGAGGCAAAGCGTAATCGCAACAATGTGCAAGACGCTTGCAACAGTGCCGTTGACCGTCTTATCCTTAGGTGATTAAGTGAGGTTGTTCGAATACTTTCTCTTCTTTCTATATCCAGAGGTTTCACGATGCAGCGTTCCCTTCTAGCGTTCACCACGGTTTTCTTCAGCGCCTCACTTGCCATGGGGGGCGATTGGGTTTCATTGAGCGGTAGTGACTCACTCGAAGCGTGGAAAAAGCTTGGCGGTGGTGCAACGTACGTGTCTAAAGATGGCGTGATCACCGGGACAACCGGTGAAGGAAAAAACACTTTTCTTACTTGTGGTCCGTTCAGTGACTTTGAATTGGAGTTTGATGTTCGTTGTGACCCCAAATTGAATTCAGGTGTTCAGATTCGAAGCCACCAATATGCCGAAGAGACACCACAGGAATCGAAGCCCGATCGAATGCGTGAAAAGGGAGAGGTCTACGGCTACCAATGTGAAATCCGTGAAACGACCAACGGAGAGAATGGTTGTTCCGGAAATTTTTGGGACGAAGGTCGCCGAACACGCTGGCTTGACGCAACTGTGAATGCTCAGGAGAAGCAGGCCGTCTACAAGCCTGGTGAATGGAATCGGTTTCGGATCATTGCTCAGGATGACCGAATTCGCAGCTTCGTCAATGAAACTCCTGTTGCCGACTATCGAGATGATCGGGATGCTTCCGGATTCATTGGTCTCCAGGTGCATTCAATCAAGAAAGGCGCTGGTCCCTATAGCGTTGCTTGGAAAAATATTCGTATCCGAGAGCTCGATAAGGGTGAACAAGTCGATTGATCTTGTGCAAGCGATGATTTCAGCATGATTGGTTGAAACGCGTCTAGTTGGTTGGTCTGAAGTATCCTCGCTACAGAATGCCCCTGGTGTTGACGTATTCGTTTCCCTTTATGCACGGATGCAATTCGGCGGCGGTCTGTGCGGATAATCGAATTCTGCACGCTTTTCCTACGACATGTTCTTGTGTTCGTGCTTCTGGAGCTCATTACGAGAAAACGTTCGATATGGGGCGTTGTAATAGAATCATCACGTGCAACATAACTCTAAGTAAACCGCATTGAAGGAAACTGAAACCATTCTGTCATAAACCCTGTAAGGCTTTCCCATGGAAACCAATGCATTCTCACGCCCGCAGACACCAAGACGAGAATTCTTGACGACAACTACCAAGGCTGTCGCTACAACAACACTTCTTTCGGGTGTTACTCATGCCCTCAATTCAAGCCCTGTGCATGCAGCTGGTAGTGATTCAATCAATATTGCTTTGATTGGATGTGGTGGCCGCGGGGGTGGTGCAGCTGCAGACGCACTTGGTGTTGTCGAAGCTCCACTGAAGCTCACTGCGCTTGCAGATGTAGCCGAGGGCCGGACAGAGATGGTGCGGAGGATTTTGAGCAAACAATTTCCTGATCAGGTTGATGTGCCGGACGATCGTATGTTTATGGGGTTTGATGCCTTCAAGCAGGCACTCGACACACTGCGTCCGGGTGACATCACAATATTTGCAACACCGGCTGCATTTCGGGCCGCCCACTTTGAATATGCAATTAGCCGTGGACTACACGTCTTTATGGAAAAGCCGGTTGCCGTCGATGGGCCGAGTGCAAAGCGAATTATTGACCTCGCCAGCAAAGCTGATGCAGCCAAACTCAAAGTTGGCGTGGGGTTGATGTGCCGACATTGTCCTCGACGAAGAGAGCTTTTTGATCGTCTCCAGTCAGGTGAAGCAGGTGAACTTCTTGCGTTCCGTGCCTACAGAGAACATACACCCGCCCATAACCTCGATTTATTCCCAGGTGTGCCAGATGACACAACAGAACTGGGTTGGCAAGTAAAACGGTTCCACAATTTTCTGTGGGCAAGTGGAGGTATCTTCAGTGACTATTACATCCATAACATCGATGAGGTGTGCTGGATGAAGAATGCTTGGCCTGTATCAGCCGTTGCCACAGGTGGCCGTCACTTCAAGGGCAAGATCAACGATCAGAACTTTGATTCCTATGCCGTTGAATACACGTTTGAAGATGGCACAAAATTCTTCTTTTCTGGCCGTGCCATGAAGGATTGTGAGCGTAAGTTTGGTGGTTTTGGACAAGGAACCAAGGGAGCATTCACGATTTCAGCTCGTGGGCATAAGCCATCTCGAGCGACTATTTATACAGGTCAGAAGATGGAGGACTCTCAGATCCTCTGGACAGCCGCTCAACCAGAACCGAACCCATACAAGGAAGAGTGGCGTCATCTTGTTTCCGCAATTCTTCTGGACGCTCCGTACAATGAAGCTGTTCGCGGAGCTCAGGCGAGTCTTGTCACAGCGATGGGTCGTTTTGCTGCTCACACAGGAAAAGCTGTTACGTACGACGAGATGCTTGTCATGCCTGATGATATGACAGCAAGTGTAGCTGGCATGAATACAAATTCAGTTGCGCCTGTGCTCGCTGACGCCAATGGTGTCTACCCAGTGCCAATGCCCGGAAAATATCGTTACGAATACCGCGACTAATTGGACTGTTGAGGCCATTGGTCATATGTGCGGCAGTGATTGATTGCAGGCTGCTGCACGAAGGTCATTAAAAACGAAAGAGTTCATTGGCATAAAACACGCATAGTTTTGTACGACCCAAAACGTGTCTGTACAAAAACATTTCGTGTTCGTACAAAACCAAGTGTGGCTTCTTTTGTTGGCCACATTCTCTGGCGCGTGACTCAATTTAAATCTTGGTGACTACTCACGAAAGGAGTAGCATCACGATCATTGGGGATGTGGGGAACTTGTCTATCTTTAGCTCATTGCTAGTTCGCGCACCCTTTGATTTTTTTTGTGTCATTGGAGGTGTCTTATGAAAATTATTAAAAATGATTGTTCAGGAAAATCGAAAACATTTCGATCTGGTTTTACGCTGATAGAACTACTCGTTGTGATTGCGATTATCGGGGTGCTTGTAGGTCTTCTGCTTCCTGCCGTTCAACAGGCACGAGAAGCAGCACGGCGAATGAGTTGTGTGAACACAATGAAGCAGAT
>CBFIHW010000136.1:0-7489 GCA_965662325.1 uncultured Pirellulales bacterium
GAGCCAGATCAGGTAAACACCGGATTCCAGCCACTTGCAGGAAATTCCTTCATGAACAAACAGCCACTGTCTGAATAACAATCCGTTCTCGTGTTACCAAAGTTTGCACAGAAGACGTGATCAATAGACAAACCCTGATCAAATCAACGTGAACAGAAATACTGGCCGATGTGATTAGATCGGAAGTGTATCTCAGTAAAGCTGCTTCGGTACGTACAGAAAATCTTTATGCCGCTGCGGCATAAAGCCGTTCGTGGATTTGTTCGATATCAGCAACCTCAATTGGCCGACTTGGATGCCCACCGCCGACAAGTTGTGCGATGCCGATGAGACGAAAGATATTTCCCGGAATACCTGCTGTTACTTCATGAATGACTTCAGTGACTGTTTCCGAGCAGGACAATCCGTTACTGCTCAATCGTGATTGAACGACAGCCCGTGTCTCAGCCAGTGAAAACGGATGTATAACCGACCGCAACAAAACCTTATCTAACAAACCACGATCTCGAGCTAAGAGCGTTAACAATCGACCACGACCACCAAGAACAACAGATGCTTTTGGTGATTGCTGCCATATAGCCTCTGAAACTGACGCTAAGATGCCGTCAGATGCCAGATGGCAATTATCGATCACGAAAACAAGTGCCTCACTTTTGGTATATGCCGCAATTTTTGGAAAAGTCTCGAGTGTCCTTAAATCGATCTGAGCAACATGTGCTGTATGCTGAATAGTAGAAGAAAAGGCACTCAAAACAGTTGATACGCCAGAACCGCCCGGGCCACAAAGAATCGCAAGACTTGCTTCCTGAGTAACTGCATACTGCAAGCGCGCGACTGCAGCGTGCTGGGAGTGGAACAGGTTGCAACCCTGAGTCCGAACCACCGGCTGGCTCGTACCATTGCTCCCCATCTGCTTTGTTTGTACCAGGTCCGTGGGCTTTATTTCAGCTCCTTGTGATTCACAAGAACCGAATGACTTGTCCCAAACCATCACAGTGCCCTCCGAATTAAGCACAACTGGAGGATTTCAGAACCTCCCGTGAAACAGGAACACATTCTTTAAAGCCGGAGAAGGTTACAACCTCTCCGATAGGAAAAACGCCAAGGCTCGACAGCACGTGCTGCCGATTAGGGCAGGGGGGTACATCCGCGTGACGAACCAGTAGTACGGCATCACAACCAAAAACACGAGACGCTATCTCTTGCTTTCGGAATGGGCCGGGTGAAAACCAAACGCCTGAATCGACGAGAACGACACCCTCTTTCTCGTGTGACTCGAGGCAACCATGCCGATCCTGATGCAATTGCCACATCCCCGAGTCACCGATCAACTCGCGCCAGAGCTCTTGTGAAGAACCGAGACAACGAACCTGCCTCCCTTGTGACCGCAAGACTGAGGCAATACCCCGTGTGATTGTTGTCCGCCCCTCCTGAGCATGGTGGCCTGCAATAGCAATAACGTGGTATCCTTTTTCACAGGCACCCACAATTCGATCTGCAAGCATTTCCCATTGCTCTGGCACTGCTGCCAGAAGCATTGCGAGTACGTCGTCGAGAGCACTTTCCTCACACATCTCCAATTGCGTTAAACCACCCTGATGCTGCTTGTCAGGACCAGCTTTTCCATGAGCTGCTTTATTGCTTGGACTTGCATGGGTGGCAGCATGTTCTGTACAGGATGCACCCTGCCGCTCGAAACGTGTTGCGTGATTCAGAAAACTTTGATCAAGTCGGTCGAATTGCATCTACTGCCTACTTTGCTCTTGCCGATATGATGAAATAGGCGTCTCCGCAAAACGAACAGTCCCTATTCTGTGAACTTTCTCCTGAGCACTCGGCTGCCGCTCAACAATAAAGACACCTAGCCAGATTACGGCCGCGATGAATGACAGAACCCACAGCGTCAGTGATGGCAGATATAAAGCCGCAAGACGAATATTGCCTCGAGACTCGTCTACGGCCCGTTGAGCCTCAATGTGTCGTTTTTTTGTTTTTGAAGTCGACTTCAAATCTTTTACATGACGCCTGCTGTTCTCCGCTATTACTGGTGCGGACAAACTTTCTTGCCGAGCCTTCCGACTGCTGGACTGTATCTTGATCTCGTGCCGAGTTTCTTTCGAAACATACGATGCCTTGCTGGCATGAGATACTGCTCGAAAGCCGGCCAGCCAAGCTGCGTCGAATTGTTTCATCAAGTCATTTTCTTCGCGTAACGAACTCAAATGTGGCACCGATGCAGGTCTGGGCAATGACTCGGCGTTCCATGCAGGTTCAGGACAGCTGCCTTCTGACGGAAGACAGCGTTTCGTATGCAGTACACGTGGAAAATTTGCGATCAGATCCATACATCCCCTGATCAGTTTCTCGTCTCAAATGAGGCAAATCCTTTAGAGAGCAGAGGCGCCTGCGGTAGAGTTTGACCCAACTGCAATCGTGGTCATTGTTTGAATTTGCTTTTTCCACCACTACATCCACGGCCATCAGCCCAAATTCTCAAATGCAGCTCTACCTGATGGGCACCGTTCAATCCCCGCAAAGAACGCATCGCAGTATCCCAAGATCATGAACTGGCCTATAATTCAGGTGAGTTAGGGCGTATTTTAGTGAAAACAGTGTCCTTCCGAACCCGTTCGATAATTAACCCCACGACTGACCAGAAAGCGCGATGGAGATTTCCACAAACCGTTCAAAAGATTTCCTCAACGTTCTTAATGAACGAATCGCCATATTAGATGGTGCTATGGGCACAATGGTTCATGCTCTCGGCCTGGATGAACAGGGCTTTCGAGGTGAACATTTCCGAGATAATGAGCGTGACCTTAAAAACTGTATTGACGCTTTAACGCTTTCCCAGCCAGATGCCATAAAGCAGATTCACACCTCTTTTCTAGAGGCTGGAGCCGACATTGTCGAAACCAATACATTTGGTGCAACACCTGTGGCCTTGGCAGATTTTGGGCTCGAAGGCCATACCCGAGAATTGAACCTTGCTGCCTGTAGGATTGCAAGAGAAGCCGCAGACGCAGCGACACTGAAAACTCCTGACAAACCACGTTTTGTTGCAGGCTCAATAGGGCCAACAAATAAGCAGCTCTCAATAGCTGGAAACGTCGCTGACCCAGGACATCGTGATGTCACATTTGATGAAATGGTTGCTTGCTACAGAGCGCAGATAGAAGCGCTTCTCGAGGGAGGTGTCGACCTCCTTCTTGCTGAAACAGCGTTTGACACCCTTGTGCTGAAAGCGGCCTTGCTTGCTATTGAAGAATCCTTCCGATCGACAGGTATAGCAGTACCTATCATGGCATCGTTTACTGTCTTCGAAGGTGGCCGGACTCTTTCTGCCCAGACCGTCGATGCATGCTATCAAAGCATCTCTCACGCCAACTTACTAAGCGCCGGAATCAACTGTGCCCTTGGCCCTGAAAAGCTTCGTCCTTATCTTGCAGACCTCTCTCGTATCTGTCCTCGCATGGTGAGTTGCTACCCCAACGCTGGTCTACCAAATGCTCTAGGAGGCTTCGATGAGACCCCCGAGATGATGGCGTCTGTTATCGGTGAATTTGCCCGAGATGGTTTCCTCAACATCGTTGGTGGTTGCTGCGGGACGACTCCAGAGCATATTCGTGCTATTGCTGATGCCGTCTCTCTTCATCCACCACGAAGATCACCGGAGCAACCGCGTTTAAGCCGTTACTCCGGCCTTGAACTTCTTGAGGTGCGTCCGGAGAGCAGCTTCACGATCATTGGTGAACGCACAAACATCACAGGATCACGAGCATTTGCCAGACTTATTAAGGAAGAAAATTACGAGGCTGCTCTGAGTGTCGCCCGACAACAGGTTGAAAATGGGGCCAACATCATTGATGTCAATGTCGACGAAGGCATGCTCGACGGACCAGCTGTCATGACGAAATTCCTGACGCTCCTTTCTAGTGAACCGGATGTCTCTCGTGTGCCCATCATGATTGACTCATCTCGATGGGGAGTCCTTGAGGCCGGCCTGAAATGCATTCAGGGAAAAGGCATCGTCAATTCAATCAGCCTGAAAGAAGGCGAGGATGTGTTCCTCAAACAGGCACGAATTATCAGGGATTACGGAGCCGCTGTAGTTGTCATGGCGTTTGACGAGCATGGCCAGGCAACTGACATAGACAATAAAGTTGCAATTTGTGAACGAGCGTATCAACTCCTGACAGAGAAGGCTGACTTCCCGCCCGAGGATATTATTTTCGATCCTAATATCCTTACGGTAGCCACTGGAATGGAGGAGCATAATCGCTATGCGATAAACTTCATTGAGGCGACACGGCAAATCAAAGAGAAAATGCCACTCGCGAAAATCTCTGGCGGTGTGAGTAATATCTCTTTCTCATTCCGAGGAAACAACCTTGTTCGTGAGGCGATGCATGCTGCTTTTCTTTATCATGCCATCAAAGCCGGCATGGACATGGGAATCGTAAACGCAGGCCAACTTGCTCTCTATGAGGACATCGACCCCGAACTTCTTGAAAAAATTGAAGATGTCTTGTTTGATCGCCGGGAAGATGCGACAGACAGGTTGATTGATTTTGCAGAAACCGTGAAAGGGGACGGCGAAAGCGGCTCTAAGAAAGTTGACGAGTGGCGGGAACTCGACATTGATGATCGGCTCGCACACGCATTACTTAAAGGGCTTACTGATCATGTCGAGGACGACATCGAAGAGGCCAGAACCAAGTACGACACGGGCCTTGAGATTATTGAAGGCCCACTCATGAGTGGCATGCAGACAGTCGGTGACCTCTTCGGTGCGGGCAAAATGTTTCTTCCTCAGGTGGTAAAAAGTGCGCGTGTAATGAAGAAGGCCGTTGCGCATCTCCTGCCGTACATGGAAGAGGAGAAAAAATCACAAGGTGAAGCGGAAGCAAAGCGTGGCCGCATTCTCTTAGCAACCGTCAAAGGTGATGTGCATGACATCGGAAAAAACATTGTTGGTGTTGTTTTAGGCTGTAACGGTTACGAAATCATCGATATCGGTGTCATGGTTCCATGTGCCACGATCATCGACAAAGCTCGTGAGGAAAACGTTGATATTGTTGGTCTTTCCGGCCTCATCACTCCGAGTCTTGATGAAATGGTCCAAGTCGCCAAAGAGTTTCAGCATGAAAAGTTTGAGGTCCCTCTCTTAATTGGCGGCGCGACGACATCGACGCGTCACACTGCGGTGAAAATTGCCCCCCAATACTCAGGAAATGTCGTTCACGTATCAGATGCCTCACGGGCAGCTGGTGTTGTCGAGAAACTACTAAACCCAGCTTCTAAAGAGGCGTTTGCAGAAGCAAACCGCCAAGCTCAGGCAAGAGACCTTGAAAATTTCCAGAATCGCCAACAAGTAAAACTCGTACCGTATAAAACCGCCGTTGAGAAACGCTGGACGACCGATTGGTCACTCGCCGAGATTGACAAACCGGAGTTTCTCGGCCTTCGCCAACTTCCAAAAGTCTCGCTCGAGGAGCTCGTTCCCTTTATCGATTGGTCACCATTTTTCATGGCTTGGGAACTAAAAGGAAAATACCCAACTATTTTCGATGATGTTACAGTTGGCAACGAAGCCAAAAAGCTTTTCGATGATGCCCAGAAACTTTTAGACGACATCGTCACCAAGCAAAAACTCGAAGCTCGTGGAGTCTACGGTTTCTTCCCAGCAAATAGCGATGGCGATGATATCATTCTTTTTGATGATGACAGCCGACAAAACGAAACCGGACGGATCTATACTCTCAGGCAACAATGGGAGCGACGCGGACAAGAAACCTTCTACGCGCTCGCCGACTTTGTTGCGCCTATGTCGAGTGGACGCAAAGACTACGTTGGCGCTTTTGCGTGTACAGCAGGTCATGGCTGTGATGAATTCGCTGAAGAGTTTGATAAAGATCACGATGACTATAACTCGATCATGGTTAAGGCACTTGCTGATCGGCTCGCTGAGGCGTTTGCAGAATGGCTCCATCAGAAGGCCCGACAGGACTGGGGGTTCGGGAAACAGGAACAGCTTGCCGCAGATGACCTTATTGCGGAAAAGTACCGTGGCATTCGTCCTGCTCCCGGTTATCCGGCCTGTCCCGATCACACAGAAAAACCGGGCTTGTTCCAACTACTCGACGCAGAACGCATTGCTGGCATGAGTCTCACGGAAAACTTTGCGATGACGCCGGCGGCAAGCGTGTGCGGCCTCTACTTTGGCCACCCGGAAAGCCGATACTTTGCTGTAGACAGAATCACTCGTGAACAAGTGCAATCCTACGCTGCTCGAAAAGGTATGCCAGAAGAAGATATTGAGCGTTGGCTCGCTCCGAACCTCGGGTACGACCCTTGATTCCTCGAGTTGATTCGAGGGTTTCCTTATCCGCTCAGATGAATCAACTCCATGGAAAAAAAACAACGAGCCACGAGCGTCAAGAAACAGAAAAAACCCGCAACGCGGTCACGCATTCGAAAGATCGCTTTTGAGGGCTCGCAGGGTAATCCACTTTCTACGATCCGTCTCGATGAACTCATTGAGCGATTTCTTGGTTTTATTCGGCACGAAAGAGGTCTTGCCGAGAATACCCAGTCGGCCTACCAGCGTGACCTTCAATCGTTTGGAACCTGGCTCAGTGGCCGCTCACCCCTGACAACAACGATTCAAGACCTTGGGAACTACCTCAGCACACTCTCTGACGAGCAACAGTCTCGTGCCACAATTGCAAGAAAAGCAGCAACACTCCGGTGCTTTTATTCTTTCCTTCAACTTGAAGGAGTCGTGACGAACAACCCCGCTGAACAGCTTGTCTTAGCTCGCCCCGATGACACGATCCCCGCTGTTCTGTCATCCCGGCAAGTTGACTTATTACTTGACAGTCCATCTCGATTTACTGCTACTGGATCACGGGACCGAGCTCTCTTGGAATTGCTGTATGCCACTGGCTGCCGCGCGTCGGAAGTGTCTTCACTCAAACTAGAAGACCTGCGTCTCGAAGAGCAATTTTGTACATGCCGTGGCAAAGGGAATAAAGAACGAGTGGTACCTCTTGGAAAGCGGGCTCATGCTGCGATATCACAGTGGATAGGTGATTACAGATCTCAGTTTGCATCGCGATTAAGTGAACAGAACTATGTCATTGTTTCCACACGCGGCAATAGACTCTCACGGATGCGAATCTGGGAGATTGTCCGGGAGCATGCCACCTCTGCTGGTCTTGCCAACGATATTTCACCCCATACACTTCGGCACAGTTTTGCCACTCACCTTGTAGCCGGTGGAGTTGATCTGAGACACGTTCAGGAAATGCTAGGACACGCTAGTATAGCTACAACACAGCGATACACTCACGTCGACTCCGGGCGCCTGAGGAGTGTTCATCTGCAATACCATCCGAGAAGCTGAACAACCCGGACTTCAAAAACTACGGCTGTCGTTCAAGTGGAACAAAACTTATTTTCTTGACCATTTCAATAAGCTGCCCAT
>CBFIHW010000137.1:0-7463 GCA_965662325.1 uncultured Pirellulales bacterium
GCTCGACCAGGGCGTCAAAAAAATTCATATCATTGATGGTCGTCTTCGTCACTCACTTCTACTTGAGATTTACACAACAAGTGGTGTAGGAACTGAACTCGTCGCCGATTCGGTTACGGACGCAACTCGCCATCACCCGGAAGTGATCCCAGCTGGATAGACACTCCATTCCTCAATCCCGAGAAAATTTACATGGCAACAATCGACGCAATGCAATCGACAGATGCCCACAAGCCAGGCCCGCAAACACAAACAGTCATAAGGACGTTTGAACAGTTCGTCGTACCTAATTATCGACGATTTGATATATGTCTTGTACGCGGAGAGGGGTCACGCGTCTGGGATGCTGATGGCCGATCCTATCTTGATTTGTTTCCGGGTTGGGGCTGCAATCTACTGGGGCATTGCCCCGGCCCAGTCGTGCAGGCTGTCCAAAAGCAAATGGAAAAGCTGATTCACGTTCCAAACACCTGGTATATGGAACCTCAGGGAACCTGGGCAAAACTTCTTTCTGAGCGGTCATTCGGCGGGCAAGCATTTTTCTGCAATTCTGGTACCGAAGCGAATGAATCAGCGATCAAACTTGTCCGATTACGGTCTGAGGGAAAACGATACAAGATCATTACGTTCCAGGGTGGTTTCCATGGCCGAACAATGGGCAGCGTCTCTGCAACGGCTCAGCCAAAATACCACGAAGGATTAGGCCCGATGGTTGCAGGGTTTCAATTTGCCCCACACGGTGACCTTGACGCCGTTGAGCGTTTAATTGACGAACAAACCGGTGGTATCCTCATCGAACCCATTCTCGGAGAAGGCGGCATTGTTCCCGCATCTCAGGAATTTCTTAGGGGACTTCGAAAACTTGCAGACGACAATGACCTATTACTGGTCTTTGATGAGGTTCAATCTGGCTGTGGACGAACCGGCAAGTGGTTTGGTTATCAGCATACAGACGTCATTCCTGATGTCATGACATTGGCAAAAAGTCTGTGTGCTGGCATTGCTGGCGGCGCTATGCTCACGACATCCGAACTGGCAAAACATCTCCGCCCCGGAATGCATGCCGCGACTTTTGGTGGCAATCCAATTGCTGCTGTTGCTGGTATCGCTGCAATAGAAATGATTGAAAAACAAGACCTGCTCGGCAATGTCGCAAGGTCTGCTGAACTTTTCCGTAATCAACTCGATGCACTCAAAAGTAAATGTGATTGCATAAGCGACATTCGAATCCAAGGAATGATGATCGGTATTGAACTTTCCGTTGATGGCGCTGCGGTAGTACAGGCATGCCTTGAACGGGAACTTCTCGTGAATTGCACTCAAGGCAATGTTATACGGTTGCTTCCAGCAATGACGATAACCGAGACTGACGTTGAGGAAGGATGCCAAAAACTTATTGAAGCTATTCTCGACGTTACAAGCAGAAAATAACGCGGTGTAAGTACTCTTATCAATCCGGCAGCTCAACCGCACAACATCCGTCCAAAATGAATGGTATTTCAATGCGTCATTTTTTAGTTGTTGAAGATTTGACTCCTCAAGAGATCGAGGGTGTTTTTGCGATTTCCCAAGATCTTGAAACGAAATACGCAGCTGGTATTCGAGATGCGCTTTTCCCTGGCCGTGTTCTTGCGCTTGTTTTTGAAAAACAGAGCCTACGTACACGTGTCAGTTTCCAAACTGCCATGGTACACCTAGGGGGATCAGGGCTTTTTCTCGGAGACGATACCGGGTTTGCAAGTTCCCGAGAAAGTGTCGGTGATTTCAGTCGAGTGCTTAGTGAATATGTTGACTGTATTGCCTGCCGTGCTAAATCTCACGTGACGATTGAGCAATTGGCCGCATCATCGAGCGTCCCTGTCATCAACGCCCTCAGTGATTTCAGCCATCCGTGCCAAGCACTCGCAGATCTCTATACTTTGCGTAGGCATATTGGCCGACTGGAAGGGCTCACATTCACTTTTGTAGGTGATGGAAATAATGTTGCTAGGTCGCTTGCGATAGCCTGTGCCCTGCTCGGCATGCGTTTTGTTCTTGCTGCCCCTACGCAGTATCAATTTGATGAATCTTTCAAGAACCGAGTGGCGTCGTTAGTTCCCGATGCACGAGTCGAACAAACCGATGATCCAACCGCTGCAGTCCAGGACGCGGTTGCTATTTATACGGACGTATGGGCAAGCATGGGGCAGGAAAAAGAGCGCGAGGCACGTCAAACCGCTTTTCAACCGTATCAGATAAACAGTCAATTAATGACACATTGCCCCAATGCCATCTTCATGCACTGCCTTCCAGCTCGTCGAGGGGAAGAGGTCACCGACGAGGTGATTGACGGAAAGCAAAGTGTTGTGGTCACACAGGCAGCGAACCGAATGCACGTCCAAAAAGGGCTTTTAGCGTGGCTTCTCGGCCATCGCTAACACACTGTTTCTAAAACCCCTTCAACCACTTGTGAAGTGTTTGAATTCTGTTATTTTGAATGCTCAAAAAGTTTTTTTTGACAGTTCAAAAAGTCTAGTCCCGTGTGGTTGCACTCGATGGAAAATACGCATTCGACCTCTCGACTCGGTGGACTCACGAGCAGCGACTCTTTTGTACTTCCCGCAAAACGTCCTGGCTTCACCCTTATTGAACTGCTCGTTGTTATTGCGATCATCGGTGTCCTTGTAGGAATCCTTCTCCCCGCGGTTCAGCAGGCACGTGAAAGTGCTCGACGAATGCAATGTGGCTCAAATTTACGACAACTCATGCTTGCGATGCATAGCCATGAATCAGCTCGTCGACAGTTTCCTGCAGGATATCTCTCGGACATTTCACGTGCCGATCGAGACGTTGAAACATTTGATGCAGCCCCTGGTACTGGATGGGGGCTCCTGTTGGCTCCTTATCTTGAAGAGCAGGCCATAGCAGATAATTTTGCGGGCGTGAGTGATCCAAGCCAAGGAATGCTACACCCAGCAAACCGAAGCCTCGTAGCTCAACAACTTCAATTTTTCCTATGTCCTTCTTCGGCTGGGGGCCAAGAACCTTTCGTAGTCAAAGATATTAACGGAAATCCACAGCCACCTGGAATCGAACTTGGGCGATCACACTATGTTGCGAATGCCGGACATGAGGAACCCTGGGGAATATTCCCTGCATCATCTTCGTGGGATGCAATTGCGAATGGACCTTTTTACAGGAACTCTGCCACTCGTAACAAAAGTGTGACTGATGGCATGTCGACAACTGTTTTTCTTGGTGAGCACACCTCAAGCCTATCGGAAAAGTCTTGGGCAGGGATAGTACCGGGTGGAGCAAGTCATCCAACACAAAAGTTTGCAACGAGGGTCGGAACAGCGGCGGATTATGCAGCAACACTTGTTCTTGTACACAGCGGGCCAGCAGCAGCTGAAACAGCTCTCTACGGATATGAAGTGATTCATCCTCCAAACAGTCCGGCAAGTCATGTTTGCCAGATGTATTCAGACCATCCGGGTGGAGCAAATGTTGTAAACGGTGATGGCTCAGTCCGTTTTGTTTCGGAGTTCATCAATCAGGATGTCTGGCGATACGTCTCCAGTATGGCCGCTGGTGAAGTGATCTCATCAGGAGCGTGGTAATGACGACGAGGGCATTGCCTCATTTATGGCTGATCATCGCAACCCTCATGCTCGTTTTTTCAGTCGGTTGTAGAAAACCATACCCACAGCTTCCGAGGGAACAGCTCAAGCTCATTCAGGGCATCAGAACAGCAGCCAATACCCGAAATAAACAACGGGTTGATGCTGTCAAACAAGTAATCAAAAATGCTATTAAGGACGGTGAAATTCCTCCTGAAACGCAACAAATCCTGCACGATCTCTTGGAAGACTGCTCCAACGAAAACTACAGTAACGCCGAAAAAAAATGTGTCCTTCTACTGAAAGATCAACTCCGGAAGTGAAACCAACATCGTAAGGAAGATAGGGTATTTGCGGATTTGGTAGGGAACTTTTCGGTAGTTCTGTTTCAGTGCACGTGACGACAACGATCTTCAAGAATGGTAGCGGTTTATTAAGTCGCACCATCTATGTGGAGTGGCTGCAATGACGATATGGAAAGTGAGGAAACGAGCAGCACTTTTTCTCGTACTCTTCCTGATGACAGGCTTTTTCCCTCCTGCTGTTGAGGCGCAACCGCCGCCACAATCCGACGTACAGCCGGAGGACACCCGAGAGGCCTGGGAACGAACTGACTATGGGAGTGGGCCAGATCGGCGTCTTGATATGCCTCACTTGATTGAGAGAGATATCTATCTCTACGGATGGATTGAGTATGGCATAGGCGCAAATAACTGGGGAACGCCTTTCAATGGTCCAGTCACACTTGGAGATAGAAGTTGGCAGGGCCAACTCAACCAGTTGTATTTTGTTGGCGAACACGAAACTGATGGATCATCGGGCTGGGACCTTGGTGGCCGAGTAGACCTTTTGTTTGGTACAGACTTTTTCTACACCACAGCACTGGGTCTTGATGCATATCCGCTCCAACCACTTGGGATTGAAAATATTGCATCATGGGGATTTTCCAAAGACTATGGACTTGCGCTCCCGCAATTCTATGCAGACATTGCCTACCATGACGTCAGCCTTCGATTTGGACATTTCTACAGCATTTTGGGATTCGAAGAAGTTCCTGCAATAGGCAACTTTTTTTATTCACACTCTTTCTCTATGCAGTTTTCACCGTTTACGTTCACCGGCTTTCTCGGTTCTTGGCAGCCGAATGACCAAGCAACTATTTTTGGAGGCATAACAACAGGCTGGAACAACTTTTTTGATGGTCAGCCAACAACTGGAGCATTCCGGATTCTCAATCCTGACTACCCTGGTGCGAGTGATACATCAAGCTTTCTTGGTGGGATTAATCTTGAAAGCAACGATAAAACACAGACTCTTTCAATCATGACAACGAGTGGCAATGAAATTTCGACGATTGACAGAAACCCTGGAAACGGTTCACTCGTTGGCAATCGGACACTCGTGAGCACTGTTTACACCAATCGGCTGACCGATCGGCTTATCTACGTTTTCCAGAACGATAATGCGTGGCAGTTTCATGCGAATGTCAGACCAGGAAATGTTGGTCAACAAGTTGGAACAGCTCAATGGTATTCATTTGCTAATTACTTGTTCTGGGAATTCAGTCCTCAATGGGAAGGAGGGGTTCGCCTTGAATACTTCCGCGATAATAATGGGTACATAATTTCTGCCCCACTCCGTAATGAGAGCCAATTGAACAATCCGGGTTATTGGACAGACGGATTTGCTGGAACCTTTTGGGAACTAACACTCGGCTTGAATTGGTACCCAGACAACAACTGGGTGATTCGACCTGAGATTCGATACGACTGGTTTTCCCCAAATGCCTCTGCAACACCCCGCCCTTACGGCAAGCCGCTTGGGCAAGGCATCGGAACAGGTGGAAATCAACTTGCGCAATTCTACGCAGGACTCGATGTCATTTGGCAGTTCTAATCGAGAGCATACGTGTGCGAGCTAATCCCACCACCAACGATCCGAAGGGATCGATATGCTAGTGTGCTCATCGTGTAGCTTGCCAGTCTCGTCTATCTGTAAGTTGCCTTGAGCGAATGATTCTCGCGCAGTAATAACAACGCCACCACCGATTGGCGTTAATAGCCGACTCCCACGTCGTACTGCATTCACCGCACAATCTATTTTCTGTGGGGCAACAAAGCGTTCAATCGGATATGCAGACTCATCTAGCAGCACGTCGGCGGACCAGCTGGCACTTTCATATGAGCCATGTTCCTGCAAATATGCCGCTATAATCGCGAGATCAATTAAGGTCTTTAATTGAGCATAGACAGGGTGCTGTCTGGCAATCTGAGGATATTTAAGTGTGAATGCTTGCGTAAAAAGTTTACTTGCGCGACTTGGCTGCTGAGCACTCATCCTTCGACCATCAGGCAAGACCATTTCATCAGCCCCGATCAGTTTTACACCTTCACCAACGAGTTCAAGTGCCAAGTCATCTTCACTTACCTTGAGGCACTCATAATTCGGACTAAAATACCAACGCTGCAATGCGTTTTTGGCCACACTTCCCGACGAAGTCAGATCTATCCACGTACTCATTCTCACCGGTGGTTTTTCTAAACCAATGCCGATGAGTTTCATGCGATAGTCTGCTTCAACCAGGACTTGTGCGAAATGAGTATGAGGTGAGACACCTTGTACCGAAACTGTTTGTGGGCCAAGTGATTCGCGTAATCCCCGAGTAATACTTTTATCAGTAGTCCCTCGTGGGATTACAGGTCCAATACTCTCCAGATACGTTTGCATACGAGCCAATCCTTCTTGCGTCGGATCGATCGAGCAGCCAACGAGCTGATCTGCTGGCTGCCCTGGTGGAAAAACTCGCATGGCAGCAGCTAAATCTTCCAACTGCACAATTGGGGTTTCAGACTCAATACCAATTGATCGCCCAAATGAGTCCTCCACCCATGGCTCTGCAGGACCTGCGAGAACTACTTCACCTGGGCTATCAGAGGTTGCTGGGTAAACAAAGACATAACGTATCTGGGTAAGACCAGCGAGGTTCGCTATTTCATCTGATAGGACACCTTCTGATTCAAGTGTCGTAGCAAGGGCTGCTTCGAGTCGACTCAAAGCAACCTTGCGTAACTTGGAAGGCCGCCGAAGATCTTGAGGGAGTCGCTCGATACTGGAACGCTGGCGAATTTTACTGAGGTTTGAGTCTGACATGGCCAAAACCCGCAAGACTCCTTGTGGATCGACCACAACACCTGCACCGCCTGCCTGACTACCCTGGCCAGCACCCGCACCACCACCTTGCTGACCACCTTGCTGACCACCTTGCTGACCACCTTGCTGACCACCTTGTTGACCACCTTGTTGACCACCCTGTTGACCACCCTGTTGACCACCCTGTTGCTGAGCGCTTGCTGATGAAGGAAATGCGACTACAAAACTCAGTACACAAGCCAAGCAAAGGCCAGTCATTGAAAGTGAAATCTGTGACCTGAAGCGGATTAAATTTCGCATGAAAAAATCCCTCTAAGGGAATGAAGGTGTATGTTTTTGCATAGGGGACTGGAAAGAGGCTCACTCTTCCTCATACCGAAGATTAGTCAGCATCAAAGCTCAGAGCAATGCGAGCTTTTGGCAAGAAAATAGCGCATTTTACTGGTAGATCTGCACCGCGGGCACAAATAGGGGCGGCAAACGAACCCGGGACGAGATTCTCTGTTCTTGAGACTGTCGCACGAATCAGGCTGCAAACTCAGGAAGATTGGAATGCTCGTCGCTTTTTGGAATTGCGATTGTCTTGGCGACTACCAGAGAGAGACGTCTGCACACGAACTGCTCCAACGCCAAGCAAGCCTTCGATTTCATCAAGCAATTCCCCCGACCACTTCACTTTCTGACCATCTATATCGAGCGATGCTCGACTTCCAT
>CBFIHW010000138.1:0-7317 GCA_965662325.1 uncultured Pirellulales bacterium
TGGAGAACGTTGGGATGGAGGCAACGGCAGCCTTGATCTGGACCTGGGCCAATGAGCTGCTGCAGGAGCGGGACGGCGGTCGCACCTGTTGCTATGGCGTGGAGGCGCGGGAGAACAGTCGTAATGCGGCTGTGTACCAAGAAACGCCGCTGGGGTGTGCGCACTAATGCCTGGGGCTTCTATTGCGAGCTGGCTGGATGGCTAGCAATTTCTGCTCCTGTAAGTAAAGTTACTTCTATATCACTTGCCGCAGACACTGAGTCGAGCAATGACCGTCTCCTCGTTTGCCAAGCAATTGCTTAAATTAAGTCTCAAAAACAGACTAATTCCTCTTTTTGTATTGCTTTTAGTTGAGGTCCCGTTGGTGGCTGCCGCTCCAGGTGATAGCAATAAATATTCAAAAGTTGATCTCTATCTTGACCTCGGGCAGACGCAAAAAGCCGCATCATTAATGCAGAATTTTAAGGATAAATCTGATTCCAATTATCACTATTATCAGGGCCGTATCGCCTCGAAGTTCATGCAGAACCAGCAATCTGTTCAGCATTTTCAACAGGCAATCACTTTGAATCCAAAGAATGCCAAAGCTTATGCAGCGATGGCGTTGGTTAAAGGCCGGATGGGCAAATTTCAAGAAGCTTTAAATGATCTTGATCGTGCCATCGCCATTGATCCTGGTTATGCCAAGGCCTATTCCAACCGTGGTGTCACCCGTGGTGCTATGCAGGATAATCAAGCGGCTCTGGCTGATTTCAATCAGGCGATTAGGTTGGATCCGCGCCTTGCAGATGCTTATCGCAATCGCGGGATCACCCGCGAGATGGTTGGGGACCTCAAAGGAGCCTGTGCAGATTGGAACATTGCCAGTGCTCTTGGGCAGGAAGGTCCGAAGCAGTGGGCTGCTGCTCAGTGCAAATAATCAAGATTAAGGTATGGGTATGAGAGATACTTCTGGTTTCGGAGACAGTAAGGTCAAACGATCGAAATCAAAGATATCTTTTCAGGATGCTTTGGTCAAACAGAGGCTCGAGGTTGTTCGACGGTTGCGTGGTAATGACGATTACGTAATGGCTGAGATGGAGTTGTCGCGTCTGCATCAAGACTTTCCCGAGAACCCAACTGTATTGTACGAAATTACAAAATTGTGGAACCAAGGCAATAAACATCGTTTGACGATTGAAGCTTTGGGCTCAATTGCCTCTATTGATAAAATGCCAGCAATGTTATTATTTAATCTAGCATCTGCTCGGCATGCATTAGGGCAGAAAGAGGCGGCGATAATTCTTTATGAACGTGTTCTTTTGCTTGAGCCAGCTAATGAATCTGCAATGTGCAACCTTGCTAATTGCTTTCACGAGAATGGGGATTTAAATCGTGCGTTCAAGATGATCTCACGTGCAATCGAGATCAATAGCGTCGATCCTCGTAGCTACTACAATCTGGCGCAGATTTGCATTGATCAAAAAGATTTGAATTCTGCTGTAAAAGCTTTGGAGGAAGCATTAAAGCTTAATCCAAATCACAAAGAGTCAAGGCATAGTTTGGCTTTGGTATTCCTCCTTCAGGGAAGAGCAATGTCCGCACTTGAGGAAGTGAATGCTGTCCTTAGAGATGATCCAGAGTATTCATATGCTCTGATTACGAAAGCACTTGCTCTTTTTGAGTTGGGTCGGAGATCCGAATCTTTTAGTGTTTTTGACCACCTATGGAATACTGGTATTCAAAGTCTGCCCGTCTTGAATAATCTTGCTATTCACTATGTTTTGGAAAATCGCCTTGATGATGCCAAGAATTTCTACCAACGTGCTTTAGAGATTTCCCCGGATAATGCTTCAATCAAGACAGATCTTGGTACTGTTTTTCTGGCTCTTGGTGAGTATCAACAGGGATGGGAGTTGTGTGAGTCACGTCATCTGACATCTCGTGAAGGCGGTATGCCGCATTTGCTACCTGATTTGCCAAGGTGGAAACCAGATGATAAGCAAGGCTTCAATGGCGTTTTATTTGTAAGTGAACAGGGGCTTGGAGATACTTTCCAATTTATTCGCTATGTGAAATTGTTGAGAGAACAAGGCATTACATGTTCATGTGCTGTGCAGCCACAATTGGTTGAACTATTTAAGCAATCACAGGTGGCTGATCAAATTTATTCAGTTGACAACTTTCAGCCTGATGGGTCTCTTTTGTCTTGGCTGCCCTTGATGAGTTTGCCGCATTATTTAGAAGTTCGCTTGGACGATCTAAAGGCAACATCACCATACATCCAACCGAGCCATTCCTTGGTCAATCGGTGGAAGCAACGTTTTATGGCTTCTACCAGTCATAAGATGCGTGTTGCCTTGAATTGGACAGGCAATATCTCAAAAGAGAAGGTATTGCTGAAGGGGCGATCTTTTGCACTATCTCTGCTAAAGCCACTTTTGAATTTTGATGATCGGCTTGAATTTATCTCATTGCAGAAAGGTGAAGGATCTGAGCAGCTAGCAGAACTTTTCTCAGAAGAGCCCCTTTTACGTTCCTCTTTTTCTGATCTGATGCCAGTGATCAATCAGTGTTGGGATTTTCACGAAAGTGCAGCGATTATCCAAAATACAGATCTTTTGATCACCAATGATACAGCTGTTGCTCATCTTGCAGGTTCCTTGGGTCATCCCACTTGGTTGCTTTTAAAATGGTCTGCGGACTGGCGATGGGGTCTTTCAAGGACCACCACGCCTTGGTATCCAACCATGCGACTATTTCGTCAGCCTTCTGAGGGTGATTGGAAGAGTGTTGTTTTAGATGTTAAGAGTGCCCTTTCCAAACACTTGCACGAATAAGCCGTGTGTGTTTTGTCACGCGTCAGTTGATCCGTGATCAAGAGCTATGACCAACAAAAAACCCTCTCTTATGAGAGGGTTGATGAAATCAAAGCTTTTAACTTTGATGAATTGGTTTTTTGAGAACCAGTTGGTGTCTGCAGGGTCAGCAGTTATTCTGCAGCAGCAGCAGTGCCAGTGACCCCACCGAAGGACTGGATGAAGGCCGATGCTGTCTGAGACTGTGACTGGTTAGCCAGTGACACTGTGCTCAAGCTGGCACCAGCGGAACCCTGGGCTGTGGCGGTGGATCCACCACCATCTTGGCTGGTGCCTGCAGTAATTGTTGTTGTGAAGGACGAATCTTCAGCAGCAGCAATGTTGGCATCAGAACCGATACCGGTAACAGTCACTTGGCTATCGCTGAAGCGGTTGTTACTGGCCGAGGCACTGGCGTACTCACGGTTGTAAGCCTGCTCACGAGCGGCCGAATACTCAACCTCACTCATGGCACTGTAGCTACCAGAGCGGTTCTCGTAGTCAGCACCGTACTCAACATTAACTGCAGCGGAAGCGGTGGATTCCCAATCAGAGGAATTGCCACCAGCACCAGCGCGACTGTTCTCAACAGTTTTGAAGCTACCGGAGATGGTTCCGTCCTGAGTGTTGGAGACGGAGTTCACAGCTGAGTAAGCGCTTGAGTACTCAGACTCATAGGCCGCATCGCGAGCAACGCGCCATTCACCCTCAGATGAATAACCCCTGTTGCCAGACCCACCTTCGACGTCCCACGCGACTCCCCAGCCCTGCTCACTCATTCTGGAGCTGGCTGAATCGTGAGCACGTTCATGGCTACGAGCAGTCTCAGTACCAGCAGTACCGATGGTTTGCTGTAGGGTTGTCGAACCTGCAAGTTGCAGGTCGGCAGATGACGCGACGCCGTACTCAGGCGTGGACGAAGCCGAAGCGTTGACTCCGAGGCTAGTAGCGGAACCCACCTGGAAGCTGTTGTTGGTTCCCAGGGAGTTGTTGAACTGAGCTGTGCCGCTGCCGCTGAAGCTCAGGGTTCCAGGGGAAGAAGCAGAAATCGTGAATTGATCGGCCTTGGCAGGGCTGCTGCCGAGGGCGACGGCCACTGCGCTGGAAAGCGCTGCAGCCAGTAGAAGAGGTCTTCTCATGGGGTTGCAACCGATTGAGAGTAGATAGCGCTTATACACGCCAACGTCAATATTTTAGACGTCCTCTGAGAATTGTCTGAGGGCAGCTATACCTAATTTTCAGCTTTGTGTCCAATCCGCCTTATTTCTGGACGGGTTTACCGTTTTGGATTGTCGTTTCACCTTCTGTGGAAGTTACCCGCACGGTTCCTCCGCTCATTTGCACACCTGTATAGAACCCATTGATCTTCTCAATGGTGCGGCCAGGAACACCGGGTTGGAGGGGATCCCCGATCTGAAGCTCACCTCGCACGTGGTTGAGGTGGTCGAAGTTCTGGGTGAAGGAAAAGGCAAACCCTTCAGGGCAGATGTTGAAGCGGTTGTGCCCCAAGGGATCGCTTGGCATGCAGCCAGCAACGGCATTCGGAGCTGCAATGACAAAGGCGAATGCCATCAGGGCCGATGAAGTGATGGTGGCGGCTGTAGCTCTCAGGGGGTTCTCCATCAAAAAGCTTCCTTAAAATCTTGGGGCTGCTCCACACCAAATGTGGTGTTCTCTATGCCTGGCTGGAATGCATTGGGAATAGTTTCTTTACTTTCTAGCATAGTTGGTTGATCGGCCGCATCGGGGGCGCTTGCCGACTCAGGTTTGGGTGTTGATTTGGGGTTCGTTTGCTTTAGGGAATCTGTTTCTTCATCAGAGGCGTTTTTGGATTGAGTTTGACAGCTCAAAGAAATCTGATTAACGATTCCAGTGTTTTGGAGTGCCAAGCATTCATAACTTTCCTGTTTATCCTCATTCTTAGGAATGCTTTTGCATTCAACGATCGGCCATGAGGTAATTACACAGCCGAGTTCTTCTTCGTATTCACTGCCTGCCTTCCAGCAGGCTCCTGTCGCATCATGGTTGCCGATGCAGTAAACGATTTGACTCTCATTGCCAGAGTCCTTGGAAACGCTCATGGCTCCGTTCATCAGCAGGAAAACCAAAAGCCAAAAACCTCGCACCATTGAGCTGCGACGGTAGATCTCCAAGGATCATGCCGTGGATCAGTCGGTTGACAAGCGTGGAGTTTTGGCGATTCCCGCTGGCTTGGAGGTCGCCGTGGATCCTTTGGATGTTTTCCCTTGGGCGTAGAGGGACCGCACCATCCCAGTTTTTGTGATTTTGGGCTCACCTTCCTCAATCACGCATTTTTTTAAGGCCGGGAATTTGACGGGGTCCACCACGATTCCGTCTTTGGCCAAGGAAACACATGTTTTGATTAGAGAGAGTTCGGTTGAGATCACGCGGTCTTTCGCTAACTGTCGTGCCATCGTTTTACAATCCTCGATTGCGCTTGAGCCGAATGGAATGGTCATTCCAATGGTGCCATTGAATGATTTATTGCGTGATCCGTTGAAGGTGAATTCGTCGAAATTATCAGTGTTTACTTTTCCAGCATTGGTGAGCATATAAAGCGAAGGCGTCCGACAAATAATTCCTGGGCCAAAGCCTAAGTCGTTATTGAATGCCGTATTGGTTTGGTAGTTAATATTCGTCCCACCTGTGGTTACAGATGATGCGGCTGGTGCGGCAGAGTTATTGACGGTTGTGTTGTTATTGGTTGTTTCCGCCTTTGAAATTATTGCATTACACAGTAGAACTAATGCAAATGCCGCCACTGGCAAATGCTTAATAATATTTCGGGGCGAAACTTTGGACACAATTAAACTATTTTTATATTTATAGCTCGCTATGGCTGTTTTCGCAACCAATTGTTGGTTAATGCGAATAGATCGTGCTGTGCTTGCGATTCTAATGCGATCAGGTTGGCAGAGGTTTATGATAAATTTTAGAAATTCTGGCTAAAGCTACTGGTAAAAGCGCTTTGTTGTTGCTGGACTTTGATGTTGAGATCGTGGACGGCCATTGACGAAGCGGTGCCCTTGATCGGTTTTGATGGGTCTGGATTTTCCGCAGATTCCATTTCGGAAGTGAATTGAGTGCCTTCTCCAAAGAGAAACACATTTCTGGATTGAATCCCGTTGATGGACATGTTGCCTCCGCTTGGGGTTACTGTGAAATTTGCATTTGCATTGCCCTGGCTGTCTCCAAAAGCATCGTCGATATAGCTGCCAGGAAGAAGATTCACGGTCGCACTGTTCTTCGTGCGTACGTTGCTGTTGGTGTCGATTGAATTCCGAACGCCGAATGAATTCGTGGTTGATATCTGAAAATCCCTGCCTGAAGCTCCCGAAATTCTATTCATTTGTTGGGCCGTTGTCCGTTCGCTAAAAAGCAAACCAAGAATGGGTATTAATAATATGAATAAGTGGCGGCTAAATCGGAGCATGCTGAAATCACGATTTAGAAATTTTGAGAGAACGCGCTGCTGAAAGACGTGTTCGAAATATCAACGTTGATGTTGCTGTTCACATTGGCTGCAGCAGATGCGTTGGACACGTTGGTCGCAGCATCGCTGGCGTCGCCTGTGTTGGTTAGCGATGTGGTGAAGGACGTTTCAGCAGGGTCAAGGGTCATGTCAAAGGCAGAAGACATCCCCGTGAGGCTCGTGCTGCCCTCTGCGAATTGAGCTTCGTCGACGGAGTCGACATTGCCTGTAGTGCCATCAGCGCTTGTGAAATTAGAGGTGCCACCCCCCACAGTGCGAACGTTTTTGATGTCAGCCGAAATTGAAGGCACACCCCCCTCTTCAGCTGATGCACCCAAAACTGTTGAGATCTTTCCTTCCAGCGGCTTTAAGGAAGATTTGTTTTCAATTGTTGTTCCGGACATGCCACTCATGCTGGATGTCACGCCAAAGGCGTTGCTGGTTCCAACCGAAAGGGTCGCTCTGGAGCCGTTGGACACGTTGATGGTGACCGACTGACCTGGCCCGGCCAGTTGCTCCGCTGGGAGAGCCGGTGCAGTTTGGGCAATGGCGAATGGTGCAAACACCGCTTGAGCCAGGAGAGCTCCAGCGGCCGTCATCCAGGTGTGAAAACTGATTTGGGGGATTCTCACAGTGTTGACAAACAGCCAATCAACATCAGCTTAGGCTTTTCTCAGCCAATAGTCTTGCGCAAATGCGCTTGATCCATTAAAGCATCTCCTGTCGCGCTTTCCCTTGCCTGCTTCAGCGCAGGGCTAACGCGTCCGATTCCAGCTCCACGCTGATCGCCTGCCCCTCGCTGTAACGACCCGCCAGGATCGCCTTGGCAATGGGTGTCTCCAGTTCGCGTTGAACAGCCCGTTTGAGCGGTCGTGCCCCGTAGACGGGGTCATATCCGGCGTTGGCGAGCCAGTCGGCGGCCCCATCACTCAGGCTGAGCTCCAGCTTGCGCTCAGCCAGCCGTTGGCGCAGACGTTCCACCTGGAG
>CBFIHW010000139.1:0-7129 GCA_965662325.1 uncultured Pirellulales bacterium
AGGTCGCCGGTACAGAAAAACAGATTTCACACTACGGAGGACTTCCAGAGTCTCTGATAAATGAAACGTTGCTGGCTGAAAAACTTCGGCGAGACCAACAGAAACTACTTGCTATTGTTGAATACGCACGCTGCGAAACCGACCGACGCGAATTTTTAAATAGCTATTTTCTTGGTACGACATCGGCAGGGTAGGTGCCGACTATCCTTGTCCAAAATACATGTTTTGAATCGCTATGCCGCTTCAGTTGAATCCAGAGGATTCCCGGGTGGTGTTTCACCAAAGTAGTACTTTTTGGCATCCGGATTATTCAATACTTCTTCCGCCGTGCCATGACAGAGAATTTTTCCGGCCCGCACGATATAGCTACGATCCGTGATCGCCAATGTTTCACGTTCGCGGTGATCAGTAATCAGGATCGAAATGCCATCATCTCGTAAGCCCATGATAATTTTTTGAATCGAATGGATTGTCACTGGGTCGATACCAGTAAACGGCTCATCGAGCAGAATAATCCGGGGCTCAGTGACAAGACAACGAGCAATTTCGAGGCGTCTCTTTTCACCACCTGAAATGTAGTGCGCTTTCGACTTTCGAATCCGTGTGATGTCAAACTGTTCCATTAACTCTTCACTTCGGCGACGACGTTCTTTGGCTGGCATGCCAATGAGTTCCATAATTGCCAAAAGATTCTGTTGAACTGTCAGTTTGCGAAAAACACTCTGCTCCTGAGCAAGGTATCCCATACCACCGTCTCGCGACCGCTTAAACATCGGCCACTTTGTAATCTCTTTATCATCCAGGAGCACACGGCCACCATTTGGGATAACGAGCCCACACGTCATACGAAAACTTGTTGTTTTTCCCGCACCATTGGGACCAAGAAGACCAACAATTTCACCCTGCTGAACTTCAAAGGACACACCATCGACGACGCGACGACGTCCATAAACCTTTACAAGTCCTTCAGCTTTAAGCAGTGACATGTCCCATCCTTGATTTCACTTCTTCGACATCTGCGAGTCTCTCGACCCGAACTACCGGATAAACTTCATCCTCGCGAAGTTTGGCCACGAGGGCAATCGCAACTCTCCAAGTACAGGAAGGGTGACTGTTATGTGGCGGGATGCGGGCACCATATGTGGCCAAACAATCGATATTGCACGCCCCAGAAGCAATCGGCGATCAACATAATGGACATCAATCCAGAGTCGCCCATCTTTACTGGCAGCCGAATTGTCTCCCAGAACAAAGAACTGATCAGACTCAAGCGGAAATTCAAGGATCGGCTCATCCCGTATCTCACCCCGGCGACCAAACCCAACAGCACCAATATAGAAAATATCCCGAAGAATTTTGATTGAGGAGACTGCAACAGCAACAGGTTCATCTTCTGCCTTGACTGTAATACCAACAGGCGCAAGGTCTGTTAAGACAGTCGACCCTGGCTCGACAACTTCAAGCACGGGATTACGAGTCGACTCCTCGGTTATCTCTGAACTCCAGGCAACCGGTGTCGCTGTTGGCATGATTTTTTTATCAACAAAAAGTCTCAGCTCATCATCCACATTTGTGAACATCACTTCCCACGAACCCTTGCCCCGAATTGGTGTTGTTGCTGCTGCAGTGACACCACTTGCGGCTTTGAGCGTCGCTGTACCGTCGGCAAGGTCAATTGAACAGGAATGTTGTTGCCCACCATCAACGAGATCAAATACAACGCGTCCACTCTCGGACCTGCTTTCAAGAGTACACTCAACTGCAAGATCACCTACCCAATGACCACCCTGACTGATCGCGTTATAAGCCTGAAAGTCTTTGATGAGCTCGGGTGTAACGCCTTTACGAACGCCCATCCCGAGACGGACCTCTTTCCAATCATCTGACGTCGGATTGAATCGCTGATACCGAAGGCTTGCCGACTGTCCTGCAGAACATGTGGCTGTAAATTGCCGACGGTTCTTTTCCGACTTCCATAAACTCGTATCTGCCCAGTCGGTCCAGGCGGAAGGCCACCCCTCTGTCTGCAGAAGAGAGGCCGGAAAGTTACTGTCGTGAACAACCTGCAGCATGGCCTGCATCACATGCGGTGGTTTCCGAGCAATCGTGGATGGCTGCCCATCACGACTTGTCCAGATGTCTCCTCCAGCAATACTCACCAATTCATTTGGCAAACCGACAAGTCGCTTGATGTAGTTTGTATTTGCTCCTTCAGGATACTTGAAGACTATGACATCCCAGCGGTTTGGCTCTCGAAAGTCATACGCAAATTTATCAACAAGAATTCGATCTCCGTTATATGAGGGATAGCGAGCGTCATACGTAACGCTAGGCCCCTCACCCTCAATCAACTTCATCACGTTTCCACAATTTGGGCAGGTCGCTGAGGCAATCATCTTGCCGGCGAGTCGCATTTGAAGCACTGACAATTTTCCACCCGGCGACTCAAGGTCAGCAACCTGTTGCTTCGCAACTTCGCGCTGCTGAGGCCCTGCGGATGAGTCATCGGCCAGACGTCGGAGCCGCTCAATCTCACGATTGACTCGACCTAATTCTGTTCGCAAAGTGTGCGATTGATCATCTTCTTCTCTGCTGGCTCCAGCCTGAAAATTAAACTCACACTCGCTGCAATCAAGATCCTTATGTCGGCCCATGAGTGTTGGTGCCATAGAGCCAGTTGGTATGACGAAAGCTTCTGCCTCAAATGCACGAAAAAGCAGAGCCAATGTGAATGCAATGACCAGTGACTCGACTGTTTCTCTTCCAAATCCAAGAGGCCCACGAACAACATCGTGTTGAGTCGGTCCGTCCACAACCTCATCTGAACGAGCTGATGACACTGGCTGCTTCTTTTTGTTTTTCGTATCTACCATCGTGCATTATTCCTTCAACTGAGGCCCGAGTGCCTGATCAACTACTCCACGTACGTCATCATAGGTAAAAGATCTTCCAAGTTTTTCGCTGGCATACTCATCGTCAAACTGTTGTATCAGCGTACCATTACGATCCCACACCGTCACAACGGGGACACTCGTAATGTTCATTTTCTTATACAATGCATCTGCCTCATCACGATTGAGGAGGTTCTCAATATCACCCGCTGAAACCTGCTCTAAAAATGTTTTTACCGGTGGGAGCACGTCTTCAGGAACACCAAACCCTTCATAGTCGAAGGAAAGTGAAAGACAGGCTACTGTGTCACCATAGTCTTTCTTGAGATCAACAAGCCCTGGAAACTCCTTGATACATGGTGGACATGATGTACTCCAGCAGTCGAGGACAACAACCTGTCCACGATGTGACTCAATCCGTTTCACTATTTCAGAATGATCAACAACGGCAACAGAGACAGGAACATTGACTGGCTGTTGAACAACAGTCTGCGGGGCATGATCGGCTGATTTGTCATAAGACCATCCACAGCCAGCAATCGAAATTGCACCGACAAACAGCATGAGCCGCTTTTGAAATTGCACGTTTCGTGTCATGCTACAGATCATGTCACCGCCTACTGGACTCTCGTTTGAACATATCCGACATCGACCGCCACATCACTTGGCTGGTCCTCGAGAGCTGGTTGTAGCCTGCCCTGCTTTTCGCAGCAAAGTGAATCTGTCTAACATCGTACGAACCTGTGGATGTTTTGGCATCCGTCATTTAATTACCTGCGGTTCCAGCAAGATCGATGAGAAAATTGCTCGGGACGCGTCACAGGAAATTTCTATTGAAGTTCATCGAAGCCTCGCACCGGTCCTTGATAAAATGAAACGCTCTGGCTGGGAGTTGGTTGGTCTTGAACAGTCAACCCATTCTGAGTGCCTTTTTTCATTTCCGTTTGTAAGCAAGACTGTCCTTGTCATTGGGAATGAGCGGCTTGGCATCGAGCCAGAGATTCTGAGCCGACTCGATCGTGTTGCAGAAATTCCAATGGCTGGGCTACCCCACAGTCTGAACGCAGCGACATCAACTGCTGTCGCCGTATATGAATATTGTCGACAATTTCCAAAGGGTACACCAAGGCCGTCAACAGGTGTGGACTCATGACTTTGGTCATTGGCATTGATGAAGCAGGCTACGGACCAAACCTTGGGCCACTTGTTATCGGTGGCTCATCATGGCGGATCGATGAACTGCAATGTGATCATTTATCCACAAAAGTAGCAGACCAGTTTATTCAATTACAAAATGATATTCACGATGACTATCGACTAGGGCGAGGACCACCTTGGGGTGATTCAAAAAAAATATTCAGTCGGAAAAGTACAAAGCGCGAAACCCTTGAACCTTTAGAGCGAGGCGTGTTCGCCGCGATTCAAATAGCCACAAACACTCTGCCAGAGACCAGCGATCGCCTTCTCTCGTTACTCGCACTAAAATCACCTTATGATTCCGAGCGATCCGGCTGGAAAAAACTTGATGCGGTGACACTGCCGCTTGCAACAAAAGTGCCACACGCGATTGAACAGGCTGAACAGGCGGCCAAACAATTGCACACCCATGCCATTCAGCTTACGGGTCTAGCATGTCGATGGATATTTCCAGAGATGTTCAATGCTGCACTCGACGCAGGAATGAATAAATCGGACATCCTGTCACAAGCATCCCTGAAGCTTGCCTTTGATCTTCGCAAGCAGCACCCTTACGTGCCTGCTGTTATCTGGTGCGACCGGCATGGTGGCCGCAAGCGGTATGCAGGCGTTGTTTCACACTGCTTTGATGCGGCTCGTGTTGAGCCACTATCAGAAACTACACGATGCTCTCATTACCATATTCATGATGGCGAACACCCAACCTTCATTCATTTTACTGTGGGAGGTGAGTCTCAATTGCCTGTAGCCGTTGCAAGTATGACAGCGAAATATACACGCGAGCTTGCAATGAATGTATTTAATAGGTTTTGGGCAGATCACATACCCTCACTCCAGCCAACAGCTGGCTATCCTGTCGATGCCCGCCGCTGGTGGCACGAGACAGAAAAAGATCGTCATCGTATGAGTATCAGCGATGACGTCCTCTGGAGAAAATCCTGACCTTGCTCGAGAGGGACAAGGTATTCACAATATTTTTATGCACATGTTTCCAACACAACTCTACATTATTCGTCATGCCTGGGCCGAAGAATGTGGCATTGATCAAGACGATTATGATCGTCGCCTGACTAAAAAAGGTCGTAAACGATTCGAACAGTTCATTCGCTTCATGCAAGGCTTTGGGCTGGAGGTTGACCTGATCGTAACAAGTCCATTGGTGCGAACCCGTGAGACAGCAGAAATCATGGTTGATGTACTCCAAACTCCTCGCCTCGAAATTCATGACTCGCTTGCTCCCGGGTCGAATTGGCAAGAAATTGCTGAGTGGACGGCTGAAGAAAACGTGGCCAGAGTCGCATGGGTGGGTCATGCTCCATGTGTTGGCCGACTTGTTGCAAAGGCGATTGGAGACGGCAACGCTTCTATTCGCATGCAAAAAGGTGCCATTGCGTCAATCTGTCTGGATGATGGGCTCAGTCAGCCTGGAGAACTTCAATGGCTCGTCACAGCACAAGTCATTGAAGCAGCGGTTTAGCTACCGCATACTTTGATTTGAAGACAGTGAATCAATATGTAACGATCTCGAGAAATGCTTCTTTGTCCTTTATGAGGAATCTCATGATGAAACGACTCAAGAACTATCAAATGAAAGCCGTCTATATAATTTGTTTCCTAAGCTTAGGTACGTGGTTTCTTGGATGCACTTCGAAGGAGCCGCCTCCGAGTGAAGTTATTGAAATTGAGACTATTGAAATTCTTGATCTCAATAAAAATGATGGGTCAGTAAAACCGAGTACTGCTGAAAAAGAAGTTGATAAAGCTCGCGCTGCCCGGCAATCAGCTGATGCAGCAAAAGCTGCTGCCGATCGAGAGATAGAGGCCGCAGAAAAATCAGTCTCTTCATCAGATAAGCAACCTGTTGAATCAGACAAGCAGCCTTCTGGCTCAATAGAATCTGAAGCTGCTACACAAAGTGAACCCAAAGAACCTCCCTCCGATGCCAGTAACTAAATCACCACACCTGCTCCTACCAGCTGCCGATGTATCAGGCCCTTTGTTTGTTGGAATTGATCTCGGTGGCACCAATATCAAAGCAGCGTTGGTTGATGACCATGGCCACATGGTGGCATTTCATACCGAACCAACCAATGTCCAAAACGGTCCAGATGATGCTGCCATCCGAATGGGGCATTCTGTTGAGCTTCTTGCACATTGTGTTGGTCTTGCTCGCTCTGACATAGCGGCTGTTGGTCTCGGAACTCCAGGACCACAGAATCTCTCAACTGGTGTTTTACTCAAACCCGGCAATCTTCCCGGCTGGGAGAACTTTCCGGTGCGCGATCGTGTCGCAGAACATTGCGGCCATGCGGTCACATATGCAAATGATGCAACCGCAGCTGCCTACGGAGAATTCTGGGTGGGTTCCGGACGAGATGACACAAGCCTCATCCTCCTGACGCTTGGCACAGGAGTTGGTGGTGGCATCATCATCGATGACATGACTATTGAAGGCGCACACAGCCATGGGTCAGAATGCGGACACATAATTGTTGACTCCTCACCTTCAGCTCGCATGTGCCCATGTGGGCAACCAGGTCATCTTGAAGCCTATGCAAGTGCTACGGCACTCAAGGCAATAGCATCTGAACGAATTCGTGATGGTGGCACCGGAGCTCTTGCTGATGCTGTCAACCACGGAGAACCATTAACACCAATTCTGATAGGGAATCATGCCGAACAAGGTGATCAAATGGCACTGGGCCTCATCATGGAAACGGCTGATTGGCTTGCTATCGGGATTGTGACACTCATGCATACTATTGATCCATCAGCTATCATCCTAGGAGGAGCAATGACGTTCGGCAGGGATGAACACCCCATCGGACGAGCATTTCTTGACCGTATCGACACGTCCGTCCGCAGCCGTACATTTCCAACACTCGCAAAAAAGACAGCTCTTCGATTCGCTTCGCTTGGTGGGAATGCAGGCTCTATTGGTGCAGCCGGCCTCGGTCGACTCACGTGGAAACAACAGAACTCTCACACGCACGCCTAGACGCCCTCATCATCTCACGGAAAGATTTCCTGAATGCCGTTCG
>CBFIHW010000140.1:0-7109 GCA_965662325.1 uncultured Pirellulales bacterium
AGAGAATTGTAGGTGCACGTGACAACTCGCTGCATGTGTTCAAAGCTGAGCGTGTCGATGTCATCGCTCATTTGATGGTAGTGCGGATTGCGTAGAAAGGACGTGTCATTGATCATCAACGCTGGGATATCGAATTCCCAGTAGCTTCGTTGGTCTGACATTCCAGCCAGACTTTCAACTATGGGGTGATCGATGATCTGTACGTCGATTTCCGCATTGGTTTTCATCAGCTCGAAAACCTTTTGATTGAATGCGTGATATTTCTGTTTGCCAACGACGGCGATGAAGGTGGCTTTTTTGGGATACGCTACCAGCAAGCGTGCACCAGGATACGGTTAATCGCCTTCATCGAAGAATCCGGTCATCTCGAAATTAATCATGCCAGTCTATTTTTTTGATCCTTGATTGAGCTCGCGTGTCTATAGGATCCCATATCATGAGTTCCGTAATAAGGCGGCTCTTCGACGCTGAATGCAACAAAGTCGATGCGATAATCAAGGGTTGGCTGTGCCGCAGCAACCATCCTCGCTGATTCCAGTAGTCCTGCTACTGCACTGGCGTTATCGTCTGCGCCGGGTTGTTCTAGGCATACATCGTAGTGGGCGCCCATAATCAGACGACGAGTATTTTTGGAATTGTATGAAGCAATCACATTCCGATACTTCCCGCCATTGACCTCAAGGGTTGTTCGTACAGATCCAAACCATAGGTTGTGAATTCCCGCTTCAAATAATTACAAACTTGATCTAGTGAAGCCACATTCATGTGATTCCGAAATGGTCGAAGCGTGCTCAAAAATTCGACATGCTGATAGAGCAGGGTTTGATTGGCATGCATAAGGGAATCGGGCGTGATATTGTCTTAGTCAATTAGTAAAACAGCAGCCTTATGTTTTGCATTTGGTTTCTTCAGTGTGTAAATCAGTTGATTGGAGATCCTTATTTTGAAACCCATCTACTTGTTCAGAGTTTGTTTTTTCAGGGCTGAATAGATAGCGGTCGTTATTGCCTTGGGCTCGCTGCCCTGGGTGTTGCACATGACAACGATTCCATGTCTGCGATGTGGGTAGATTACCAATCGCGTCCGTGTTTCATCCTGAGATCCGTTGTGTGACACTTTAAGCCTCTTCCCATAGTCAGAGACCAGGACTCCGAGACCATAGACAGATTCGTTCCCATCAGTGGTTTTCTGACGTGTCCACATTTTTTCTGTCAGTTCTGAATTGATGAGTTGTGACCCACCCAATGCTAGCGCAAACTTCGCAAAATCCTTTATATTTGACTTGTAGCCACCTGCACCGTGTTTCCAAAAGTGTGCATAGTCTGGCACCTCTGTGGTTTCCCCCGTCGCTGTTTCATAGGCCAATGTCCAATTGACTTGGTCGTTTGCGGGAAGATCAAGTTGAAAGGATTCCAGCTCAAGTGGATCGATGATTCTGTTTTGAAGCTGCTTGCTGATTGGGTCTTTACCGACTGCCTGAACGACTGCAGTCAGCAGAACATAAGCATAGGACGAATAGGAAGTCTTGATTCCCGATTCAAACAGTAAGGGTGACCTGATGAACCGATCGATACTGCTCCGTGGGTTGATGTCGTCCAGCGTGTTAAAGTGATCATCGGAACTGGAGCGTTTTTTTGATGGAATGACTATCCCGTTGGAATAGTGTGGAATGCCACTCTGGTGACACAGCAACTGCCGGGATGTGATTGGGCGAAGTTGTGGCGGTAGCTGTGGGCAGTAAGACGCGATGGGCTCATCCAGCATTAATCGGCCACTCTCAACCAACTGCAAAGCGGCAATTGCAATCAGCGGCTTGGAATTGGAGGCCCAATTGAAAACAGTTTCGTCGGTAACGGGGGTGTTCGTTTTCAAGTTCGCCCACCCGTAACCCCGCGTGTAGACTATCTTTGAATCCTGAATGATTCCTATAGCCGCACCGACAATCTGCTGTTTTTCCATTTCTGCAATCACCACCGCATCAATCTGCTCGTCAAATCTGAAAACGTTATTGCAAACGCCGAGCTGGGGGACTGTCACCAGCATCAGAAACATGCCATCAATCAGTCGGCTTCGGTCATGAAAACGCAAGCAACGGCGACAGGATATTAATAGAAGAGTGATTACTCTTAGATTGAACCTTGATGTGTGGGAGCCGTGTGTCATTCCGTTTTTACCCATTCTGCATCTTCGTTGAGTTCGGCGAACGACTTGGCGTAATCAGCGCAACGGAATTCATAATCAACGCTGTCAGGATAAGCGGTAATGTCAAATGCTGGTGGCTTGAAAATCGAAAAAAGGAAAAAAGGCAGCAAGGTAAACAGGATAAGACCAACGGCAACCCATTGGCTGATGGCTTCCGGGACAAAGTGGGCAACTCGCGGCCACACGAAGAACATCGTCAGTCCAGCAACGGTGATGCAGCTCAAAAATGAGAAGAGCTCGCGGTTGCGGATGGCAGAAGCACAAGTTTGGCAAACGGGAATGTGAACGGTGAATGGTTTTCCAAACACCATCAACAGTGAAGTCAGCCACGTAATGGAATGTGTGCGTAACCGCATCTTGTTGCCATGGGTGATTCGGTCGCAGCGGACACAGCGATCGGGAAATACGGCGTCGTGGTTCCGCGGCAGATTGACATCAGTGCTCAGTGGCATGGCGCGACCTTAGGCCTTTGGCTGCAAACATTGTCAATGACTTACTCTGTATTCTCAAACTCGGTCTTGAACAGCTGAAATCCACGTTTGATGTAATTTTTCAGCGCGTGTTTGTGGTCGTTGCTGCAGGTGTGTAACCAGACTCGCGTCGTATTTGGTTCGCGCCAGGCACATTCAACAGCAACGGTAAGCAGGATGCCACCTAATCCCATGCCAATGAAGTCGGGAAGGAGTCCGAAGTACATGATTTCAACATTACCATCGTTCTGCGATTCCAATTCGAAGTAACCGGCTCGTTTGCCTTTCCAGTATCCAATCCATGTGCTTAGGCAATTTCGCGAAACGTATTCGCTCCACTTAGAACCATCCCAGCTCAAGCGGTCCGTCCACTGCCATGCGGATCCAACATCTCGATAGAGTTGTTGATTAAGACTTGCATCTGCTGGATCTACTAGAGCCACGTCGAAATCGTTCGAGCGTTGTTTGGGTTCGAACGCTTGCCGGTCGCGCATTTCCAAGTGGAATATCTTTACTGCATCGTCAGACATCGGTACATACATTCAGGAAGGAAAATTCCTCGAAAATGAGGATATTAGCGCCCGTTTCTCGCAGGCTCTAACGTTCACTTGGTTTTGTCGAGAATCGATTCGATACGCACCAGAGAATCTCTTATTTCCGTGAGCAGAGAGCTACTGTCTGAAACTTCCGTGTGGTTGACAGCCTGCAGCGGAGTGGCCTGTGATTTATTTGTTGCCTGCCGTTCCCGCTGGTTCAAAACAGTTTCACGGAATTCCGGCGCGTTGACAATTCCCGTTAAGGAAACCAGTGATCCAACGCCTGATTGACCGGCGGTCTCGACGGTCAAGGTGTGGAGATCAAATGATCGCATGATTGGTCCCTGTACCATTCCCATGTCAGTTATTTTCTCGAGTGGAATCGTTTTCTCAACACGGACAAAGATTCCCTTTCGCACTTTGAGAGCTTTGTCAGTCAAAACACACTCCATGCGATCCAGGTAACGTTTTGTAAAAACAAATCCAAGTGGGAACCATAGAAGTAACAGAGGTATTCCAACGATGGTCATGAAAAAGACGAGGGCCCCGCTAAGAAGCCAATAGAGACAGACTTTGGGATTGAACTCGGCGACTAGAATCTTTTGTTCTGATGACATTTTTTACGCTGGGATAGGTATTCTGAATCGGGGTTACTTCATTGCAATCGTAAGTTGTGTGTTGCACGATACACCACTGATCTAGGTGGGTTATTAGAATCGCAACACAGTCGAAAATGTGCAACGGATCTAACGTCATCGAGACGTATTGCAGGTCACGGAGAAACCGGTGAACTTGTGATTTGTACCACAGAAGGGAAACGTAAGGCTTGGTAATGTTACGTGAGGGTGGCTCGCTCATGGTGGAGTAAAGCTGGGTGTAAGAATTGACGTCGGGCAACCCGAGGAAATGAGTGGATGATGTCAGGGTTCACAGGATGCTAGCAATGACCACGACGATTCAACACCGCATGGTGGAGTCAAGCTTTGTCTCGTTTACGGATGACTCCCACACCCTGCTTCTTTGCTGTTGTAATTCGAAATATTTGTACTCTTCTTGGTGGTGTGAGTACGACAAAAGATGGTTTAACGCGATTTGGTCTGGACTATGGAATGCGGCGTCCGCTAGTTTTAAACCGAGATTACGGCAACTTGCATTCATGGTTGGCATTGATGAATTTGCGGCATTTTCGACAATACCTGTATTGAATTGCCGATAAGCGGTCATCCAATGATGTCGTGGCTACCAATCTTCCACTTGTCACTGAGACTTGTCACTGAGACTTGTCACTGAGACTTGTCACTGAGACTTGTCGCGATGTTCATTTTCAATCGACCCGATGTGACGGCTAGAGTATTCGCGGAAGTACGGCGAGCTAAGCCAAAGCAGTTGTTTCTAATCAGTGATGGCGCCCGCGATGAACGTGCTGGAGAGAACCATGACGTGCTATTGACTCGTGAGATCGTAACCAACGTTGATTGGGAATGTGAGGTGAAGACCTTATTTGCTGATCAAAATATGGGTTGTAAATCACGGGTTTCGAGTGGCTTGGCTTGGGTATTTCAGCAGGTAGAAGACGCGATCATTCTTGAGGATGACTGCTTACCCCACCCTAGTTTTTTCGGTTACTGTCAAGAATTGCTTGATCGTTATCGGAATGACGAGCGGGTCGGTGCGATCAGCGGTAACAATTTTCAAGAAGGGATAAGTCGCACGCCTCACAGTTACTACTTCTCGAAGTATTTTCACTGTTGGGGTTGGGCGTCTTGGCGGCGGACGTGGGAAAACTTTGATTTGAATTTTGAGACATGGCCCAACTTTCGAGATCAGGGTGGTATAGCCACTTTTGCGGATTCGCCAACAGAAACCTGGTATTGGACGCGTCTTTTTGACGAACAGTATTCGGGCAATACGACCGTCAGTAGCTGGGCATATCCGTGGCTCTACAGCGCCTGGACGCAGAATGCTCTTACGATACTGCCAAATGCCAACCTAATCAGTAACATTGGTTTTTTGGGTGGAGGAACTCATTGCAAAGACAGAGACTCTGAATTTGCCAATATGGATGTTCATGACATTGGAATCTTGGACCATCCTGAGACGGTTTTCCGTTGTGTTGAAGCTGACAAATTCTCATTTGGTCGAAAGTACTACCGCGACTCTATTTCACGTCGAGTGCGACGCCTGTGCCAGAAGGTGTTCACGGGTGCTGGAAAATCAGCAGCTTGACATGATGATGCTCTCACCAAAATAACCGCACTTTTGGTGTCTCGTACGTGGATCAATAGGCGAACAAGCCGACGAAGAGAATGGCATTGGTTCTTGATTGAAATTGGTACCGGCCTCGTCAAACTAGTTCCCCTGAAAAGCTTCTTCGTCAAGCCACTCAGTCATTGTGTTGAACACCTCGTGCGGGTTGATGAGATGGTGCGCAGAAAACAGAACGTGTTTTTTTTGCAGACTCCCCAAGTCACCGAACATGGTTTTTTGAGAAGTTTCTACGGGAAACACGTGATCTGATGTTCCATTCATCATGAGAATGGGCTGTTTCACTTCGGGGGTAAAGTGAAAGGCTTGAATTTCGGGACGGTTTTTGTGGTGTGGTACATAGCCTCCCGAAAGTAGTACTGCCGCGCAATAGCGGGTGTCGGTCGCCAGTGCCATAGGGCCTCGCAGTGCTCCATTGCTGAGGCCAAAATAGACGAGTCGCTTGGGGTCGACATCGTTGCGTGTTAGGAGATAGTCGATTACTCGTGAACCATCCTTGGTCACGGCAATGTAATCATCTCTTGCGCGTATCGGTTTGTTTTCAAACTGTTGACCCAAGGTACTGCCCGACCATCTTTCATAGGTGCCCTGGTAGACAGGAAAACAGACTATCCTGCCGCTTTCGGCTAACCGTTTCAGCAACTCGACGTGAGGCTCCTGATTTACCTTGAGTTCCCGGCCGTTTTCCCATGCCGTGACTCCGGGAACAAAGATGATAGTCTCCATTTTTCCTGACGCGTCATTGGGTATCAGGAGATGTACTTTGAATCGCTCATTGTTGTAGGCGGCGGTAATCTCAACCACGTCATGACGAACTCGGTTCTTGGTACCCCCACGGATGCTTGCCGGACGAATGCTGCCGTTAGCTGGCTGGATGACCGGGTCCAGCGGTAAATCATGGTCATAAAGGTACATTGCACGAAGCCTCTCAAATGGTTCACGCTCAGGTCCCAAATTAAGGCTTTTGGGCTTTGCTATGTTTGCCAGAAGCTCCTCAGTAGGTGTCGAACCTGCTGGATATTGTAGGCATCGAAAACCATTTTCGTCGCTGCGATCCCACGGCGACAGGCTGAAAGATTCGCTGAATGAGTAATGAGGTGAGTTCCAGTCGCCGCCAAGATTGTATCGCTTGCCTCCATCATCAGCGGTCTGACACCACTCTCGAACGTTGCCGGCAAGATCGAGTGCGTCGAAGCGCCCGACTCCTGTCATTACTCCGCATGGAGTGGGCCCAGCGCTAAGGAAGTTACCAGCTGCGGCCATGATGCCCGGCTGGTCAGAGTCGGCAGCCCACTTCCAGTGATGCAGGGTTGGCAGGTGTTTTGAACGGAACTTGGCATAAGCGCAGGCTTCAAACCAACTCACACCACCCACTGGGTAGGTGGATTCACCTTCGGGATAGTGGCTATTCTTCCAGCCAGCTGGACCTGGCTTCCCCGTCAGGTCGATGAATGATTCCATAGCCTGCTGCCATGGAATGGTTTCCCCTTTTTGCTCGAATGAAATTCCCTTCCAAAATGAGGAATCTTGATAGCCACCTGCATCGACAAATGCCTGATAGTCTTCGTTTGAAACTTCGAGTCGGTCGATCCAGAATGCTCCTATGGGTAGTTCATCATCCTTTTCTTTCTTGTAG
>CBFIHW010000141.1:0-6973 GCA_965662325.1 uncultured Pirellulales bacterium
CGATACGTGATTGTCGCAGCGGCCCCATGTTCTGATCCATCACAAGAGCATGCAACGTTCTATAGTCGCGATCTACAGGAAAGCAAAGACATTCCAATCGGTGCGTCTTTCAGGCCAACGTGTTCTGGATGGGGGCGGTACATAGAGGGTGTTATTGCTGGTTTTGTTTCAGGGGGGTGCGATGTTCCGCCGTTGGAAGCGGTAATTGGTTCCAGCGTTCCAAGCGGTGGTGGATTGTCTAGCAGTGCGGCTTTGGAAGTGGCAACGGCGACTATGCTTGAGGGCATTGCGAGCCACCAGATAGAGCCATTGGAAAAAGCGCTTCTCTGTCAGCATGCCGAGCATGCGTTTGCTGGCATGCCCTGTGGAATCATGGATCAGTTCTCCAGTGTTTTTGGTATGCCTGGTGAGCTCATGCTGATCGATTGCATGAGTCAGGAAATACAAACGGTTCCGTTTCGAGAGGAAGAGGTCTCGGTTCTGATCACCAACAGCAACGTGAAGCATGAACTGACAGGCGGTGAGTACGCAGAGCGAAGACGTCGGTGTGAGTCGGCGCTAGGAAAACTAGGTCTGTCGTCTTGGCGAGACGTCACGTTGGCGGACCTCGGTTTGGCACGTGGTTGGCTAACTGACGATGAGTTAGCATGCGGGCGGCATGTCGTAAGCGAAATTACTAGAACTTTGGATGCAGCAGAAGCCTTTGCAAAGGGTCAGTGGGCGTTGGTCGGCGAATTGATGTACTCCAGCCACGAATCTTTACAAAAAGACTTTCGAGTGAGTTGCGATGAACTTGATGCATTAGTGCGAATTGCTCGCGAGATAGGCTCTGAGGGTGGTGTCTATGGTTCACGAATGACGGGTGGTGGTTTCGGTGGTTGTATCGTCACATTAGTTCATTCGGACTGTGCGGACGCAGTGCGTGAAAGGATTCTGACTCAGTACGAAAATGAAACCGGGAATCAAGGGAATTCCTTTGCAAGTCGCCCGGCACTCGGCGCTCACCTGATCAAAAGAAATGGGAATGACCACTGAATATTCGCAAAGGCAGTTGTGTGCTCATTTTTGTCGCCACTTCGCGGGCCCGTTGCCGTCGAACAATTTATAGTCGGCTACGAGATGCTGAGCGATCCGCAGTGCGGCCTGATCTCGGTTAGAAACCTGAATACCCGGAGATTTAAGAAATTATTGAATCTGTATGGAAATGGCATTCGGATCATCCCCATGGTTTTGAAAAATAAGAGAGCAAGCCAAGAAAATACGTGTAGCCTGTCAATCAGGTACATTCATCCTCCATCAACTCTGATACATTATTAAAGGGGGTTATCGTGTTCTTAACAATTGCTTCATTTGTTTGTTTTACATCGCTTGTCGCGTTTCTTACGTGGCGGATCACTCGCAACAGCGATGTTGAAAGTGACGAAGGCTACTTCTTGGCGGGCCGCAGTTTGACGGGCGTATTCATTGCGGGTTCGCTGTTACTGACGAATCTTTCGACAGAGCAACTTGTTGGCTTGAACGGAGATTCATTCAAAGACGGGTTGTCAGTCATGTGCTGGGAAGTCGTTGCAGGAATTTCACTTGTCATCCTGGCGTTGGTGTTTTTGCCGCGTTATCTAAAGTCTGGTATTGCAACGATTCCACAATTTTTGGAAACGCGATACGGTCGTTCTGTTCGTTCGGTCACTGCCGCAATTTTTATTGTTGCTTACATGATGATTCTCTTACCGTTTGTGTTGTTTCTGGGGGCCAACGGACTCAACGGCATGTTGGGCCTGCATATGAAGTTTGGCGTCAGCGAACTGACAATGATTTGGATGCTGTTGGTCTTCATTGCTACGCTTGGGGGTGCCTATGCAATTTTTGGGGGGCTCAAAGCGATTGCAGTCAGTGACACGTTTAATGGTGCCGGGCTCCTAGTCGGTGGTCTCATGATCACGTTTTTTTCATTGCAGTTAATCGCCGACAGTGAAGGTGGTTTCATGAGCGCGCTTGCAAAGATCGAAGCAGCCGATCCAGATGCGTTTCAGTCACTGGGAACGTCGGATGAGTCGACTCACTGGCCCACGCTGTTTACTGGTGTGCTGCTATTAAACTTTTTCTATTGGACGACAAACCAGCAGATCATTCAGCGGACATTCGGTGCCAAGAATTTGGCAGAAGGTCAAAAAGGTGTCTTGCTGGCGGCCTTCTTCAAGATTCTTGCACCACTGATTTTGGTGCTTCCCGGAATCGCTGCGGCCTATCTGGTTGTCACGGCGGAAGACACTCAGATGATTGAATCGGTTGGGTTGACCGAGAATGGAGCGTGGAACACCAGTCGGGCTTACGGTGCGTTGGTCGCGCGAGTGTTACCAGATTGGTTACTCGGTTTTTTTGCTGCTGTTGTGACTGGTTCAATTCTCTCGACGTTCAACTCGGTTCTGAATTCAGCAGCAACACTCTTTTCGCTGGACGTGTACAAGCAGTACATCAACCCGTCAGCGACAGGTAGCCAGGTTCGGCGTTCGGGACAAATTTGTAGCTTCGTCGTTGCCGTGCTGGCTGTGATCGCTGCACCGTTCGCCTTCTACGGTCGCGATGGAGTATTCAGTTTCTTCCAAGGTTTGAATGGTGTCTATTTCATACCGCTGGCCGCTGTTATCCTGGTTGGCCTGTTTAATCGTTGGGCGGATGGGCGTTCTGCATTGGTAACTTTGATAATCGGTTTGTTCCTCATGACATTGGGTACGTTCTTTGCTGGCGGCAATGAGGGTTGGATGGCCAGCACATTTGGTAGTCCGTTTCATTATATGGGTGCTGTATTTGTGCTGCTGGTGACATTGCAACTTGTCTTGTCGCAGCTTGGTTTTCGTTGCGAGACCGCTTACGAACAGATTGACGTGCAGGCTGTTGATTTGACTCCGTGGAAACCAGCGCCTGTGGTAGGCGCAATGCTTTGTTTGTTTGCTATTTCTGTTTACGCTTACTTCGCTATATAGGACGAGCTTCCAGCCTGAAATCAGAACTTTTAAAGTTATTTACTCATACCAATCACTCCAAGGGATGAAGTGAGATGCAAACCATTCGTCATACCAAGCGTTTATTCGCTCTGATTTGCAAGCTGACAGCTTGCGTGACACTTTTTGCCTCGACTGCGTTGGCACAGGTGAAGGATTTCGATTCGATCAAACTCTATACGTTGGAGAATGAATCTGACATGACGGTTCTTGCTACTAACTATGGTGCGATCATCACGTCGATCATTGTGCCTGACCGAGACGGAAACCTAGCCGACGTAGCACTTGGTTATGACCGCGTGGAAGACTACATCAACGCTGTTGATAAACCATACTTTGGAGCTGTCGTTGGGCGTTACGGTAATCGCATCGCGAAGGGTGAATTCACGTTGGATGGCGAAACCTATTCGCTCCTGAAAAACAATGGTGAAAACCATTTACATGGTGGGGCCATGGGATTCGATAAAGTTGTCTGGACAGTTGACGAATATATCGAAGGCAAATCGCTCACGCTCTCATACCTCGCCAAAGATAAGGAAGAAGGCTACCCCGGTAACCTGCAATTACAGATTACATACACGCTGAGGGACGATAATTCTCTGGTGGTCGACTACTACGCCACAGCTGACAAAGCGACGCCAGTGAATGTGACTCAGCACACCTACTTTAACTTAAAGGGTGAGGGGCAAGGCACTATTCTTGATCATGAATTGATGCTCAACGCGAAGAAGTTCACTCCAGTTGATGAGACTCTAATACCGACTGGTGAGATGCCCACTGTCGCCGGCACTCCATTCGATTTTACTACGGCCAAATCCATCGGTCGTGATATTGGCCAGCAAGACGAACAACTTAGCTTTGGGCTTGGCTATGACCACAACTGGATACTTGACAAAGACGGCAAGGAAGGTGAACTTTCATTGGCTGCTCAAGTTCATGAGCCAACATCTGGCCGCGTAATGGAAATTCATACGACCGAACCAGGTCTTCAGTTTTACGGTGGCAACTTTCTGGACGGCCGGCTGAAGGGTAAGTCTGGCAAGCCGTATATACATCGGGGTGGGTTCTGCCTCGAGACACAGCACTTTCCGGACAGCCCGAATCAAACCAACTTCCCTTCAACAATTCTGAAGCCGGGGGATACGTATGAGTCGAGAACTGTATTCAAGTTTTCAACGAAGTAATCATCGCGAGGATGAATCTATAAAAACCGTGCTCATGCAAACATTTCATTTTTGTTTGGCGTTCGCCGGATTTGTCTCAATTCTTCTTTTGAATTGCAGGTTCGTTGTGGGGGAAGACTGCCCTCATGTGTTGGCGAGGTCGTCTGACCGGAAGGTGATCGAAAGTCCTGCCAAGAAACGAGCCGAGGTACACAAGGTGCTGTTCGCTCGTGCGTCGCAGCCAGCGGCTAAGGCCGGTCAATTAAAGGAAAAAGCGTTCACCGAAGTTCCCACGGATCGAAAACCTGCCCCAGTGATGGACGCCGAAACAATTCGCGCAGGGCTCAAATCACACAATAAGGCTCTGTACATCAAGTCAGGTTGGATTCGTGATCCGTTCATTTCGATTGGTCCCGAAAGAAAGTATTACTACCTGACGGGGACGCAGCCACGCGAAGGTGATCCTCGGGAAGCTAAGAATCCATATAACATTGGACTTGGTGATGAGAGTATTGTTGGTCATCAAGTTCGATTATGGCGAAGCAGGGATTTGATTCAGTGGGAATCATTAGGCCCCATTTTTTCTGTCGATGATACGATGAAGGCGAAGAGTGGCAAAAAAATCTCAAAGCGTCTGATCTGGGCACCGGAAGTACACTGGCTGGCAGACAAAGACTGCTGGGCATTAGTGCATTGCCCTAAGAAGCACTCCAGTCTGGTGCTGACCAGCGGTGCGGAGTTACAAGGCCCTTGGAAGCATCCGATGGCTGGCAACATGGGGCAGCGGCACGACCCTTCAATTTTTACCGACGATGATGGCACACGCTATCTGTTGTGGGAGAACACGTTCATCGCACCACTCACCAATGACCTTACCGGATATACCGCCGAGCCGGTGCGAATTGATCCGGCTGGTTCTCGCCAGGGGCCAGACGGCAAACCTATCAGTCGCATCGGTCACGAAGGAGCGACCATGATCAAAGTCGGCGGCAAGTACGTTCACTTGGGCACAGCGTGGTCAACTGATCAAGGACGGAGGGGGTCATACAACCTTTATTACTGCATCGCTGACACGATCACTGGCCCCTATGGGCCTCGCAAATTTGCCGGCCGCTTCCTTGGTCACGGGACACCGTTCAAGGATATGAACGGCCAGTGGTGGTGCACTGCTTTCTTCAATGGCAACGTGCCACCTGAATCGCGCGACGGTATCGTGTCACGCAATATCGGTGATAACGCCAGGACAATCAACGAACAAGGTGTGACCATCGTGCCGCTTGATGTTCGGGTGCTCGAAGATGGGGAGGTCTCTATCCGTGCAAAAGATCTTGCTTATGCAACCCCCGGACCGGATGAAGTCCAGCAGTTTGGGCCGTAGAAAATACTTTCGAAGAAGTCATCGAATGGTAATCCTTCAGCAGAATATATCGTGACTTGTCCAGGCGAAGCTGCTGGCCTCTCGTAAAGCTTGGTCGTGTTGAGTCGTGATGGTTCGCTCATCACGGCTTTGACGCGAGGGGCTCATCTAGTGGTCCTCTGCAAGTCGTAGAGTGGGTCCGACTGGCACACGATATCTCGAGTAGGAATCAGTCAGATCCTCAAACGCTGGTACATCGATAGAGCGGGATAGAGATTCTTCCGGAAGCAATACGCTCCGCTGAACAACGAGTTCAGGATTGAGCCGATGTCGTCGGCCATGAGTACGAACAGTTTAGATGCTCGAAAAACTGTGAGTTTTTATTCTGCTCTCTACTGATCAGTCTCGTCTCCTTGCCTCACTTTTTTACGGAGTTCGCGTTTCGCTTTCTTATTTATTTTATCATCCATCTTTGAATGATCGGTTTCTCCCGCCTTGCCTCTCAACGCCTCTGGCACCGTGATTTTTTTTCCTTGGATTTTGATTTGTTTGACCAGCGCAAGCTGTTCATTGATCTGACCTGGAGGGGAGGTGTTATGCCCTGGGATGAATTCTCCGAAAGGACGACCAATCGCTTCGAGGTCATGCTGCATGAAAGAACGCATTTCTCTTAAGCGATCAGCCTGTCTTTTGTCATGTGCCAAGTTCTGCATTTCCTTCGGGTCTGTTTTCAGGTTGTACAACTGGTCTTCTTCAAAGAACGCAGGGTGGTCTGCTCCTCGTACTCCTATGCCCAGACGCCTGATGTAGGACAGTGCTTTCGGTAGGTTCTGTGGTGAGGATTTCTGAATTGCTGCGACCTGTTCCTTGGTGTGACGAACGGCAATATAAGACCAGTCTTTCGTGATGGCTGCCCTCGCTGCTCCCATTTCAAGGTACACATGATCTCGCCAGCCATCGGCTTTTCCATTTTCGAAAAGTGGAGTAAGACTTGTTCCATCAATGTGGTAGGAGTCTGGTTTCTTTGCTTCAGCGAGCTCGATATACGTTGGTGCAAGATCGATATTCTGCACGAGTTCGTCACACACTTGACCTGCTGGGATTCCGTTTGGCCATCGCATAATCATGGGCACCTGACAGCCACCATGCGAGAAGACGGATGCCTTGCCGTCACGACCGTGATCAGGTGCAAAAATGACCAATGTGTTGTCATCAATTCCAAGTTCTTTGAGTTTTCGAAGGATTGCTCCAAGTGAATCATCGATCCACGCCTCACCAGCTACATGGCTGTCGGGATCAAAACCTTTTTTAGTAATTGTTTTGAGAAGTTCTGCTCGCGGTGTCATACATACAGGCAGACTTTTTACTTCTCCTTCTCCAGTTATGAGTGGATGGTCCATTGATTTTCGCCAGGACTTATCGGGCCCGTGGAGGAGTGTGCTGCATAGATGGAG
>CBFIHW010000142.1:0-6911 GCA_965662325.1 uncultured Pirellulales bacterium
GAGTAAGAGTGTCGACAAAAGGATGAGGCAAATTGACACAGGTGTTCCGATAAGACACCACTCGAAAAAACTTATATGAACACCGAGTTGTTCGCGGATAAAAGCCAGCCCAATCACATTCGGTGGAGTACCGATCGGTGTTGCCAAACCACCGATTGATGCAGCGAATGCAACGCAAAGAAATAAGCCAGTTGCAAATTGTGGTTTGGGGCAGCAATTGGCTTTTCGTCCAGCTTCTTCAACGGCAGAAAGCATGCCCGCAACGATCGCAACCATCATTGCTGTCGTTGCAGTGTTGGAAATAAAAGCACTGACAACACCAGAAACAACAGCTACCGCAAGCATGATGCGAATTGGACGTTCACCAACCATTGGCAGTGCAAGAACCGCAAACGCAAGCCGACGGTCGAGTCGGTGAATGCGGATAGCCTCTGCCAAAATGAAGGACCCAATAAAGAGAAAAACAAGTGGCTGAGAGAATGGCCGAAATACTTCGCTCGCCGGTGCAACGCCTGCTACGACGCAGGCAGCCGCAGCAAGAAGTGCAGATACAGGAAGCGGCAGCGCCTCAGTGACCCACAAAGTCACCACGCCTACCAGAATAAAGGCAAGCGCGGTGGCTTCGTAGGAAAGATCCATACCAATACGTTACTTATTGGAGTGATACTGTCCGAATCACTCGAGGTTATTGAACAGCAGCTTGTGCTGCAGCTAATCGAGCAACTGGTACCCGGAACGGTGAACAGCTCACGTAATCAAGACCAAGCTCATGGCAAAAGTGGACAGAGTGTGGTTCACCACCATGCTCACCACAGATGCCAAGTTTGATCTTGGGACGACTTTCACGACCCTTTTTAACAGCAATTTTCATCAACTGGCCAACACCAGCGATATCAATTGATGCAAATGGGTTTGCTTTGAAAATTCCCTCTTCGGTGTACTTGTTAAGAAATGACCCCATGTCATCTCGGCTCATGCCAAGAGTCGTTTGCGTCAGGTCATTTGTTCCGAATGAAAAGAATTCAGCAGTCTCAGCTATTTCATCAGCAGTAAGTGCTCCACGTGGGATTTCAATCATTGTGCCAACGAGATACGAGATTTTCTGACCAGTTTCCTTCTGAACCGCTGCTGCAGCCTCGTGGATGACAGCAACTTGATTGTCCAACTCTTTCTTAAAGCCAACAAGTGGCACCATGATTTCTGGACGTACTTTGGTACCAGATTTCTGCACTTTTGAAGCTGCTTCGAAAATAGCACGTGCCTGCATCGCCGAAATCTCTGGATAGCTTATTCCAAGACGACAGCCACGATGGCCAAGCATGGGATTGAACTCGTGCAACGACGCAACGCGCTTGGCAACAACCGCTGGACTTATCTTCAGCTTCTTCGCAAGATCTTCTTGAGACTTCTTGTCGTGTGGTACAAATTCATGAAGTGGTGGATCGAGCAAGCGAATGGTTGCTGGACGCCCTTCAAGTGCCTTAAAGATTCCTTCAAAGTCTTCCCGTTGATACGGAAGAAGCTTTTTCAGAGCCGCTCGACGCACGTCTTCACTTTCGGCGAGGATCATTTCACGCATGGCATCGATCCTGTCACCTTCGAAGAACATGTGTTCAGTTCGAGTAAGGCCAATACCTTCTGCACCAAAAGCGATTGCCTGACGAACCTGCTCAGGTGTATCTGCATTGGTGCGTAACCCAAGTTTTCGGTGCTTGTCTGCCAGCTTCATAATGAAGTCGTAGTACTGGAAGACTTTTGACTGCTTTGGCTTCATCGTCTTGCTGACAAGAACCTGCTTGAGTTCGCTATCAGCGGTCTTGATGCTACCAGCAAAGACTTCACCGTTGCTGCCATTAATCGAAACTGCATCACCTTCTTTGAGCGTGTGCCCGGCACAAGTCAGTGTGCCCTTGCTGTAATCGATGGAGATTTCACCAGCGCCTGCAACGCAGACTTTACCCATCTGACGCGCTACCAATGCGGCATGACTCGAGACACCACCTCGGCTTGTCAGAATTCCCTCTGCGGCAATCATTCCGCGAAGGTCTTCAGGGCTTGTTTCCACACGGGCGAGAACAACTCGTTCGCCTGCCTCTGCAAGCTCTTCTGCCTTGGCCGCAGTAAAGACAAGTTGACCAGAAGCAGCACCAGGGCCCGCAGGAAGTCCGGTAGTCAGGAGACGCCCTTCTTTTTTCGCGGCGGCATAAGCCTTGAGGTCAAAGATTGGTGCAAGAAGTTGGGATAATGCATCTGGATCAGCAGACTTCAAAGCATGAGCTGGTTTCATCAGCTTTTGCTTCACCATATCATGTGCAATCTTCACGTAAGCAAGCGCCGTGCGCTTTCCGTTACGAGTCTGAAGCATGAAAAGTTTTTTCTTTTCAATGGTGAATTCAAAATCTTGTACATCCCCAAATTTCTTCTCGAGACGTTCTCGGACCTTAACAAGCTGCTTGTAGGTGTCTTTGAAAACAGCATCCTTAGCCATGGCAGTCATAGGAAGCGGCGTACGAACACCAGCAACGACATCCTCACCTTGGGCATTCACAAGGTATTCGCCATAGAATGTGTTTTCACCAGTTGCGGGGTCACGAGTGAAGGCAACACCAGTCGCACAGTCATCACCCATATTTCCAAACACCATAGTCTGGACATTCACTGCAGTTCCCCACTCATCAGGAATTTTGTACTTCCGACGGTAGAGAATGGCTCGTTCATTCATCCAGCTTCCAAATACGGAACCAACCGCACCGATTAACTGTTTGAATGGATCCTGTGGAAAATTTTTGCCGGTACGGTCTTTGATGAGTCGGAAGTATCGTTTGATGAGTTCGCGGAGTGCTTCTTCGGTGAGGTCCGTATCGTCTTCAATACCAAGTTGATGCTTCAGTCCGTCCATGACTTCATCAAAAGGCTCGTCTTCATTTTCGTGCCGCTTCTGGACGCCCATCACAACATCACCATACATCTGAATGAACCGGCGATATGAGTCATAGGCGAACCGTGGGTTGCCGGTTGCTTCGGCAAGACCAACAACGGTTTCATCATTGAGCCCAAGGTTCAGAATGGTGTCCATCATGCCGGGCATACTGTCGCGGGCACCAGAACGAACACTTAAAAGCAATGCATTCTTGGGATCACCAAACTTTTTCTTTGTTTCTTTTTCAATTGCCTTTAAGTTGCGAAGAATCTGATCTTCGAGACCGGCAGGAAATTTTTTGTTATTCGCGTAATAGTCGATGCACGTCTGAGTTGTAATAGTGAACCCTGAAGGTACTGGCAGGCCGATCTTCACCATCTGGGCCAGGTTTGCACCTTTGCCGCCAAGCAGATCCCGCATTGTTCCATCACCGTCACACTTTGTTTGGCCAAAGTAGTAAATCATCCGACCAGCTTTCTTTGCTTTCACAGCTTTACGGACGATTTTTTTCTTCGCAGTTTTTTTCTTAGCAAGCTTCTTGGCCATCAGGGTATGGAACCTTTCATGGTGAGGGATCGAGTGAGCTAAAAAGCCGCATCTCATAACGCATGTTTTCAATCAACTGAGAGAAAATCTACGGTCAAGAGTCAGGAGCGTCAACGAGCTACTCTTTAGCGACAGGTCTGGGCATCAAGCCTATGTTTTTAGCAGTTTTTACGAGGCGGAACCAGATGCTGAGGAGACTTATGGTGCATAAGGCAAAATCGTCTGGATTGGCTCTAGTACGAGCGTCATTTGCTTGATTCGAGTCCAGAAAAGAAAAAGCTATTTTTGGCACATTCTCACCTGATGCTCGAAGAGACTTCCTTGCTTACCAAGGAAAGAAGTGCTATTAATTAAAACAGTTTTTACCCCGCTGATCGATCCCTTTTCGGATTCGCGTTTGAAGTTTTTCTGGCAAGCGGCGATGTGGGTGTTGCCCAAAAGTCTTGGGATTTTCACCAATGGAACCTTCACATGCTTCGCACTCTGAGCCGCACGCTCACACGCTCATTACCAGTGCAGGTGATGTCAGTGTTTTGCATCAAAGCCGCTGGAAAGTAGGTTCAATAAGATTTTTCTGGGTTGGGCTTCTACTTTTCGTTTTCAGCATTTCTCAACGCACCATTCTTGCAGTGCAGCCTGATGAGACGTCTTTCAACCACGATGTTCGGCCGATTCTTTCACGATATTGTTTTGCCTGTCATGGGCCTGACAGTGAGGATCGACAGGCTGGCCTACGACTTGATGATCGTGAGAGTGCACTACAAGAACTCGATAGCGGCATGCGGGCGATTGTTCCCGGTAAACCAAATGAGAGCGAACTGGTCGCACGCATTTTGGAATCAGACCCAGATGTCATCATGCCTCCACCGGAGAGCAACCATGTCCTGACAAAAAAACAAAAAGAGATTCTTAGTGCATGGATAGCGAGTGGTGCGGAATACCAGCCTCACTGGGCGTACGTTCCTCCAGAAAAACACACGACCCCGAAGACGGTTAACGATGGGTGGGCTTTGAATTGGATCGACCATTTTATTTTCGATCGGTTGCACGAAAAAGATATTTCACCAGCAACTGATGCTGATCCAATTACGTTGGTTCGGCGAGTCACATTCGATCTGACTGGTCTTCCTCCAACCCCATCAGAAATCGATGCCTATCTGGCCAATGAATCGGCTGATCGGTATGAACAACTTGTCGATCGACTGCTGGCCTCTCCTCGGCACGCCGAACGACTCGCGAGTTGGTGGCTTGATCTTGTCCGGTACGCTGACACGGTTGGATACCATGGTGATCAAACGCATAACGCATCACCATATCGTGATTGGGTCATTGCAGCATTTCAAAAAAATCTGCGATTTGATCGATTTACCGAGATGCAACTCGCGAGTGATTTCATCGAGTCCAGTCCAGACGAACACTCTGAAGACCTTCTGCTCGCTGGTGCCTATAACCGTCTTTTACAAACGACTCATGAGGGTGGACTCCAGGTCAAAGAATACCGAGCAATCTATCAGGCTGACAGAATCAGGAATCTTTCCGGGGTGTGGCTGGGAGCAACCGTTGGTTGTGCTCAGTGCCATGACCATAAATATGATCCGTATACGAGCCGAGATTTCTATGCCCTTGGTGCGTTCTTTGCAGACATCGACGACGAGACGCACATGGGTGTCGCGGGCCGTGGCGGTGGCACAAACACACTTCCTACCGCTCGTGATCCTGAGCAGGCTGTCGTTGGTCCGTTCGACCGTGCACAAGCTGCTGCGCTTGATACAAAGATTCAGCGGTTGCAAAAAAGCCTTCCACCACTGCCAAAGCAGCAAGAGCCAGAAAAAAAAGGAGAGAAGGCAAAAGCAAAAGCCGGAAAGAAAAAGGAAAAAGAAACTTCTGATGTTTCAGAAGAGGACACCCTTCCCAAGGGTACTGAGCCACCAGAAATCGTTCAGGCTCGAAAGCATCTCAAAGCACTTGAATTGGAGCGTAAAAATCTTGAGCGGAAGCTGATGATTACCAAACAGCTTGAGGAGCCACGTGTTGTGCGGATCAAGCATCGTGGCAATTGGATGGATGAATCAGGGGAAATTGTCGAACCTTCCATTCCAAGCTTTCTTGGATCACTTCAAACAGAGGGCCGTGCAACACGAGAAGATCTTGCTCATTGGTTGGTCGCTCCAATATCAGATGGAGGCGTCGGAGAGCTCACGGCTCGCGTGACTGCAAACCGGATCTGGTCGATCTTCTTTGGTGCCGGACTGTGTAGATCAGCCGATGATTTTGGTGGTCAGGGTGAGCCACCTGATTACCCAAAGCTTCTTGACAGGCTTGCACTTGAGTTTTTTGACAGCGGCTGGGACGTCCGGCATCTCATTCGTTGTATTGTGGCGAGCCATGCCTATCGCATGAGCTCTGATACAACTGACGAAGACATCATTCGCGATCCAGAAAACAGGCTCTTAGCACGACAGGGTCGTTGGCGGTATCACGCTGAGGGTGTTCGCGATGCAGCCTTGTCTATCAGTGGTTTGCTCGAAGAGAAACTGGGTGGTGCGAGTGTGCACCCGTATCAACCGGCGGGGTATTATCGGCACCTCAATTTTCCGAAGCGTACCTACAGTCAAGATAATGACCAACGCCAGTGGAGGCGAGGACTCTATGTCCACTGGCAACGCATGTTCCTTCATCCACAGCTCGCAGCCTTTGATGCACCAACTCGTGAAGAATGTACCGCTGTTCGTATGCGTTCGAATACTCCCAAAGCTGCATTAGTCCTTTTGAATGACCCGACATTTATCGAGTCGGCGAGGAATCTGGCCGAACGTGTCATACATGAAACGAATGAAGATGACGAACGACTTTCATTGTTATGGAGGCTTGCAGTCTCCCGCCAACCAGATATCGAGGAGCGAAGTATTCTTGCCAATCTGTTGAAGCAAAGAAGAAAGGAATATCGAAAGAATCCGAAAGCCGCAGAAGACCTTCTGGCGGTTGGTATTTCACCACGGGATAATTCGCTTGACGTTATTGAACATGCAGCGTGGACAGCGACAGCACGGGCAGTACTCAATCTTCGTGAGACAGTTGGCCGGTATTAGGAGTCTGAGGTTTTTAGGACAACGTACACAGCAGAAAGGATTTCATGAATTTTCGCGATATTCACCGTCGTACATTTCTTACCCGGAGTGGCCTGAATGTGGGCGCTGCTGCTCTATCAACGCTATTTGCACGAGATGTTTTGTCATCACCGACTGCTCTGCAACAGCAGGCAAGCCTTGGGGCAATTCAAACACTGCATCATCCACCTCGTGCGAAAGCAGTCATTTTCCTTTGCCTAGCCGGTGGTCCAAGTCATTTGGAGACATTTGATCATAAGCCTGTTCTGGCGGAGCAAGACGGCAAGCCAATGCCAGAAAGTATTACGGCAGGACAGCCGATTGCGCAGTTACAGGGC
>CBFIHW010000143.1:0-6866 GCA_965662325.1 uncultured Pirellulales bacterium
AAGCACGACTAACAGCGCTTCCTGTACAAATCATCGACATGGTAGATCGACCGTACAGAAGCCCACAACCACCTGACGCAAGGATCACAGCATCAGCAGGGAATGCCTTGAATTTCATCGTCACCATATCTTGGCACACCGCACCAATACATCGGCCGTCGTCATCCACAACCGGTTCGAGAAAGTCCCAGAACTCCCACTTCTTCACCCGACCTTCAACTTCCCAACGACGCACCTGTTCATCGAGGGCGTAGAGGAGTTGCTGGCCAGTTGTGGCACCTGCGAAAGAGGTCCTTTTGTACAGCGTACCACCAAAGCGGCGTTGGTCTCGAAATCCTTCTGGGGTTCTGTTGAAGGGAACACCGAGGCGATCCATCAGATCAATGATACGAGGTGCCCATTCGGCCATTTCCTTCACGGGAGGCTGGTGTTGCAGAAAATCGCCTCCGTATACAGTGTCATCAAAGTGCTTCCACTCATTATCACCCTGTTGCCGGGTGACGGCATTCACACTGTTGATACCACCTTGTGCACAGACACTGTGTGATCTTTTAACCGGAACGAGGCTCACAAGATCAACATGTACACCAAGTTCGGCTAGACGCATTGTGGCGGACAGGCCGGCTAAACCTCCACCGATAACGAGGACTCGTGGTTGTGTCATGAATTAATCCTTTTTTTGAGTTCGCTGCTCTTTATCTTCAGACGACGTACTCCCTGCAGGTGTCGTACTCGATGACTCTCGGATCAGGCTTACTGCGTGAGCAGCATGCGGTTCAGCCTCTGCCGAGATACCGCCTTCTAACATCTGGCGTGTCTCGTACATCCGCGTCTCAATCTTTCTCGCCTGTTCAACATCAATCGACCGCATGCCACCGAGTGCACCAAGACCAGCGGCACCAAGACCAATGCCAACGAACAGACTGAGCCAATTGGCCCTCTGCATCGCCGCCGGACTTGTCCAAATACCCCACGTGATACCCATGCTCCATAACCCATTCGCAAAGTGGTACACAGTTGCGATGATTCCAGTCGCATAGAGCAACGTGATGGCAACCGGCTTCAAGGCGACTGCTGCAGAACTCGCCGCATGATGAGGATCAAACTGTCCGCCACCCAATGGTGCACCCATCCAATGAAGTTGGGTGATGTGCCAGAGGATGAAAGCGAACGCAATCATTCCAGTCGCGCGTTGCAGGGTGTAGCGAACATTACCCTGATACGAATAGGATCCGACGTTTGGGACTCCAGTCGCAATAATGACAAATCCCATAACGGCATGAAACAACATTGGTATGAAAATGAATAACCATTCAATTGCCGGCAACAAAGGGCCAAGAGAATGAATGAGGTCAACTCGCGATTGAAATGCTGCTGCACCGCCAAGAACTGACGCATTTGTTAAAAGATGGACAATCAGGAATGCACCTACAGGGATAAAACCTGCGAGCGAAAATAGCCGATACAATAAAAATTGATGGCGACCCAAAATTGAGTCTTCTGGAAGGGAAGTTGTGGCCACGGCACTCCTCATCACACATTTGGCATCACTGCTACGACCGGTCGAGCAGAACGATGGAATCAACGACACCAGGCATCAAACGTTGGAAGGATGTCTACTTGTATGCCACGGACAAAAAAATCAGCTGCTCCAAACCAATGCTGGGGACCAGAAACCTTGTTTTGCCCGCGTTTCCTATATTTGAGTATAGGTCTCGGGCCTCTCAGGGCAACGCCCAACCAGAGTTTGGCGAGACTCGACGCACGGATTTATACTCTCGAGATTAGAGAACTCGTATTTCACTGGAGATCACAGGGTGTCTAAGCCCAAAATAATCGTTGCAGGCATCCCCGGTGATACGCCATCCGCGTCAGCAGTGAGCCAGACTGCCGGACTTTTCAATCCTGAAAAGTGTGAGCTTATTTCAGTAAACACACCAACTGATCTCGTTGCCATGGTAGCGGGCCAGCCGATAACTGCTGTTGTGCTCACCGGACAAATCGCGACAACCCAAGAAGCGGTTGCAGGCTTCCTCATGGGGCCAACGATCCTTGATCATTTTCCAGACGGAGTTGCACTCCTCGATTCCAGCGGTGGTATTCTATGGGCAAATGAAATCCTACGATCGCTGTTTGATGGCAGAGGTGGTCCCTCGGCAAATTTCTTTACGGCACTCGGGTCGCCAGCATGGGCTCACCCTACAGGCGATCGACCAATTCCAGTAACGTGGCTTCAGAATGAAGCATCAGCAACTGCAGGAGGTCTCATCCTTCGAATGCCTGATGATCGCTTTCTCCATCTTCAATCCTCTCCCCTCTTCTGTCTTCCTCCTGTATCTGAAAGCACCAGCACGCAATCTTATAATGGCGTTGAAGGCTCTGTAGTCGTTGTACGAGATGTCAGCCAAACAATACTCGAACAACAAAAGCGGGCAGCTATTCATCAGGCTGGGCAGACATTGGCCGATCTCACACCAACTGAGTTGGCTGACATGACAGTTCAGGAACGTATTGAACTACTTAAAAGCAACATCATTTATTATTCAAAAGATCTACTCAAATTCGATGTTCTGGAAATCCGTCTTCTCGATAAACAAACCAGTCGTCTCGAACCACTCCTCGCCGAGGGCATGCAGCCTGAAGCAGAATCACGTGTCCTCTACGCTCGTGAAGAGAACAACGGTGTAACCGGGTATGTAGCAGCCACCGGTAAAAGCTACTTCTGCGACAACACCATAGAGGACATCCGATTCCTTGAGGGCTGCAAGGGAGCAAAAAGTTCAATCACAGTTCCGCTACTTATGCATACGGAAGTCATTGGAACATTCAATGTAGAGAGTCCAGAGCCGGGCAGCTTTACGGATACTGACCTGCAGTTTCTTCACATTTTTGCTCAGGATGTTGCTGCATCACTCAATACACTGGAATTACTTGTAGCTGAAAAAGCGAGTACCGCTGCTGAAAGTGTTGAAGCCATTCATGGTGCAGTTGCTTTACCTGTCGACCAACTGCTTAACGATACAGTCAATGTTATGGAGCGTTACATTGGCCATGAACCAGATGTTGTCGAACGACTTCAACGCATTCTGAAAAACGCTCGTGATATAAAACTTGTGATCCAAAAAGTCGGTGAAAAAATGACACCGAGTTATGCACAGTCACAAGGCAGGCTAACGGGCCAGAAGGCAACATTAAAAGATCGATCGATACTTGTCGTTGATGCTGATGATGAAGTTCGAGCAGCCGCCCATAGCCTGCTTGAAAGACAAGGCTGTATTGTGGAAACAGCTCGTGATGGAAATGAAGCAATTTCAATGGTGAAGACCGTGAAAGAAAAGTCCTACGATGCAATCATTGCTGACATTCGCTTACCTGACATGAGTGGCTACGAACTCTTGGTGAAACTTCAGGACGTCATTGGATCAGTCCCACTCATTCTGATGACTGGCTTCGGCTATGACCCTGGGCACTCGATCGTCAAAGCACGACAGGCAGGTGTCGAGCTTGTGCTTTTCAAACCTTTTCGCTTGGACCAACTTCTTGAAACAGTCGAACGCTGCATTCTCACAAGGCCGGCCACGTGCTAACACGACTTAAACGTGTTCCTCACACTATTAATTCCTAAACCGCCTTTCTGTTCGCACAAGAGCCGTGTTTTTTGTTGATCTCTGGCTGTCCTGTCAAAGCAGGGAAACCGGGCAAGGGCTTACCGACCCTCTCTTTTTCTTGGGGTTGACCCCAAATCACGGTCGCGGCTACTTCTCTGTCCTCAAACCGGTTTTTACTCGATACAACAGGATTCATGGCATGGCCTTGGCACGCGGTTCCGAGCGAAAGAATGTTTTCGTTCTGATGACGCAGAGACAAAAAACTGCTGCAGTACTGATCATGTCATGCTTGCTCATGATGGGGTCACTTTGTGCAGCCGAGAAAGAGGCTCCTCCTTCTGGTAGTTCTTCGGAAACCACACCTTCCGAATCCCTGCCTCCGGATGTCATTGCTGCAAAACTTTCGGCACAAGTTGCAGCACAGCAGCTTGAAGCGAAAAGGTTGGCCGAAAAGAATCCTCTCGAAGCGATTGAACTACTCGACGGCACGGCTGAAACCGTTGCAGCAGAGACCGCACTCCCGGAAGCCACGCGTAAACTTCTGGGACGACGCATACAACGCACTCGTTCAGAGATAGAACAGCTTACTGGCAAACGTCGAAATGAGCTCGAACTCGATCGTCAGAACGGGATGATTGAAACCAAGATCGAGCAAGACCGTGGTCGAAAAATCGAAGTTGAGCAACGACTTGCAACACTTGTTGAAGAGTACAACGTTTTAATTGACGAGCAACGGTTTGCTGAAGCAGAAGTCATTGCCAAAAAAGCAGCCAAACTTTCACCTGACAGTGTTGTTGCGCGTCAGTTGCTAAGTCAAAGTCGAGTCATTCGACGCCTCGACACACAAAAAATGCTAGCGGGCAGTAAAGGCGACAGGTTCCTTGATGTAATTGAAGACATTGAGGCATCCAGCTTGCCGTTTGTTGGCCCAATTGAGTTCCCAGAAACTCATGATTGGGAAGACCTGACAAAAAGCAGATCTCGACTCGCCGCAGAGAGTCGTTCCAAGATGACTCCTTCTGAAATAGAAATCAAATCAAAGCTTACGAATCAGGTTGAGCTGAAATACAGTGATCAGCCACTAGCCGACGTTCTCGATGATCTTGCACAGCAAGCTGACATACCTGTCTATGTAGATCTTATTGGATTGGAGACTGAATCTGTTGGCACTGATACGCCAATCACAATATCACTCGATCAAGCAATTTCACTGAAGAGCGCGCTCAAACTTTTGCTCGAGCCGTTACATCTTGATTATGTCATCCGTGATGAGGTGTTAAAAGTCACAAGTCCACTGAAAGTGCAGGGCGAAGTCTATAGCGTGACATATCCAGTTGCTGACCTGGTTATCCCGATTCAAGACTTTTCTGGTAATGAGATTGGCATGCAGAGGTCCATGGAACGTGGTATGTCACTGCTTGGACCAAAAGTCGAAGTTGGCCAACCACCGCGTGGTATTCCGAGCGGAATGAAAGAAGCATCGACGTCAAGCACCGGAAGTAACAACCCAAATATATTAGGACAGTTGCAAGGCGCTTCTATGGGCGGAGGCCCCACGGTAACAACCAACTCAGGTAGTGCCGGTGGATCTGCAGCTGACTTCCAGTCACTTATTGAACTCATTCAGCAAACCATTGCCCCAACAACATGGAACACTGTTGGTGGCCCCGGTTCTGTCATGCCATTTGAGACGAACCTTAGCCTTGTGGTTAGTCAAACACAGGAAGCCCACGAAGAACTTGCTGATCTTCTTGATCAACTCCGTCGTCTTCAAGATCTTCAAGTTACTATAGAAGTTCGTTTTATCACTCTTGATGATTCCTTTGCAGAACGTATCGGCGTAGATTTCGATTTTAATATTCAGTCTGGGGTTGGCTCCCCAATTAATGCGACCGCGATACCTACATATGACGGTGGCTCTGTGAACCCACTTTCTGCAGGATATTCCGCCGCTCCTGGCGGTCCTTCACAACTAGTTGGCATAAGCCCCGGTCTTCAAGGGCCCACCCTTGGGGTCCCAGGTTTTTCACAAGGCGGTCAACAAGGCGGTCAACAAGGCGGTCAACAAGGCGGTCAACAAGGCGGTCAACAAGGCGGTCAACAGGGCGGTCAACAAGGTGGCCAACAGGGTGGTCAACAGGGTGGTCTTCAACAAGCCGCTCAAAATTTCTTTTCGATTCCATTTCGGCAAGGTAGCTTTAATAGAGCTTTACCGCCCAACATACCTGGCGGAATAGACCTAGGTTCAACCGCAGCATCAATGGGTTTCGCCATACTGTCAGACATTGAAGCATATTTTATGATTCAAGCGGCCCAGGGAACCACACGTGGCAACATTTTACAGGCACCAAAGGTCACCCTCTTCAATGGCCAAAATGCTTTTATCCAAGACACAGTTCAGCGACCTTTTGTGACGAGTGTCATACCGGTTGTTGGTGACTTTGCGGCTGCTCAGCAGCCAGTGATTACCGTACTTGATGACGGGACTAGTGTGAACGTGCAAGCCGTTGTTTCCAGTGATCGCCGCTTTGTACGCCTCACACTCATTCCAACGTTTAGTGAAATAGGAAACGTTGAAGAATTTCAATTTGAAGGGTCACGTTCAACTACAGCCAAAAGCAGCAATGAGAAACAGGGTACACAAGCTGAAACCGGTGGAGTTCTCCCATTTCAGCCCGGACTTTCATTCCAGACGCAGTCCAGTGCAGAACAGGAATTCAATTCTAATGGCACAACAGTCCAGCAACCTACACTTCGTACGACTACAGTGACAACAACAGTTAGTGTTCCTGATGGCGGCACAGTGCTGATGGGTGGCATTAAACGAATGCAAGAGGCAAGAAATGAATTCGGGGTTCCTGTCCTTTCAAAAATCCCATACATCAACCGCTTGTTTAAAAACGTAGGTATCGCTCGTACGACTGAAAGCCTGATGCTAATGGTTACTCCGCGGATCATTATCCAAGAAGAGGAAGAGATGAAGCTGCTTGGTGCCAGGCAGCCGTAATGCTGTCTTCCATCTTTCTTTTTAATGGTAAGCCTTCCGATGCTTAAATTGCTTTGTGTTTTTGGTGCCGTTCTTGGTTTCCTTGGTGTCGCTGCTGGTTCGTTTGGCGCCCATGGTTTGAAAGATCTGCTTGAAGCCAATGGGCATGCAGCCAACTGGGAGACAGCCGTTCGTTACTGTCTGTTTCATGCAGTCGTTTTGGTTGCAATGAGCGGCCTTGCAAGTGGTTCTGAACATGCTGGCCTGACGAT
>CBFIHW010000144.1:0-6843 GCA_965662325.1 uncultured Pirellulales bacterium
ACCAGGCGCGGATGGCGAAATTTGGCAAAACGGAACCTAAGGCCGCGCACCCGGTCTGGTCTTATGGCTTTGCCGACCGACTGGAGGGGACTCCCAATCCAAAAGACTTCGGCTTCCGCGACTCGCAAAAAGCAGCCGCCAGCCATCCAGCGAATGATCGCGCTAACCTGGCCTATCACAAACACTACGCAGCCCTGCCGCATCGAGATCGCGGCACCTACCTGAAGCTCGCCCACGGTACCGGCCGCATCATTGTTCCCTCGAAGAAAAAGGAATTGCCACCCGGAAGCTATGTCATGCGTGTGCGTGTGGGTGCTGTTGAAGGCACTCCGGCCGAGCGACGTTTCATCCAGGTGGGGCATCCTCAGCGCCTAATCGAGAGCAGAAACTGGGGACTCGAGGGGCCAGCCATCAGCACTCATCAAGTCACGGGAACCCTCGAGAACCCCGAAACGATCGAAATCCCCCTCGAGATCACCTCCAATACGATTCGCGAGTTTGCGGTGCAGGAGAAACAGCCGAACAACGGAAACCTTAAAGCACTTTGGGATGCGCACAACAAGCTCAAGGTTGAAAACGGCTACGGCCACCCGCCGGCCATCTGGATCGTCTGGGTGGAACTGGAAGGCCCTCTTAGCAGTTCCCACAAACAATGGAAGCAACGCCGTGAAGTTGAATTGTATGCAAACGCGAAGGTCGGTGGTGGGTACAACGGATACTTCAAAGGTGGGTATGAAAAGGGCAAAGCATTCTTGGATACCGGTAAGCCTCAGAAAGGTATCGTTGATGAGCAGGAAGCAAAATTTCGAATCCGTCAGTTTGAGGAGGAAGGCCCGGTCTACCGTCGCTATCTTGATGATCCACTCACTCAGGTGGGTTCATTTCTGACTATTTCCAAGGTCAATAAGGAAGAGTACATCGCACTACCTCCAGAGCATCCGTCTGGCTGGAAAAAAACTGAGCATATTGTTGAGTCGTTGCCGCCTGGTACCTACAAACTCCGATGCCGAATTGGGGCAGTCGAGGGTACTCCGGCTGAACGACACTTTGTGGACCTTGGTGCCGTTTCTGATACAGAACATTTTGATCGTCTTGCGACATTTCAGATTACTGGTTCAACGGACGAGCCGGAGATCATTGAACTTCCAGTCCAACTCACCAGAAACAGTCCTCGCAAATTTGCTCTCCGTGAAAAACGCGATGTGAAGGCAGATGCTGGTCGAGACCGCGACGCGAGGAAGGAAAATGGCGTCGGCCTCAAACCTGCTCTGTGGATTGACTGGGTTGAGTGGGAAGGACCGCTGGATGTGTCCAATGAATCTGGCAGGAGAAATTGGTGGATCACAGAAGCCGACGAACCAGATGAATCTTTGCGGGCACGAAAGATGATCGAACGCTTTGCGTTGGAGGCCTTTCGGGGCGTCGAACCAGAGACTGAGTATATTGATCGGCTCACTGGTCTCTTTGCCATTCGTCGCAAGGCTGGTGACTCTTTTGATACTGCGATCCGATTGCCACTGAGCATTGTTCTTGCCTCGCCAGGATTTCTTTACTTGAGTGAACCCAGCAAAGGAATCTCTAATCAAAAAGAACTGCTTCGCGATTGGACTAACAATGCTGGGAAAACTATTTCTGCCGAGTTGATTGCGCTCGATGATGATGCCGTCACACTTCGAAAGGATGGACGAGATTATCGGTATCCACTTGCCGAGCTTAGTGAAGCAGATCGTAACTACACCGAACTCTGGTACGAGGAGGGAAGCAATCAATCACGCTCGCGAACTCTGACCGATCGTGAACTTGCCGTGCGTTTGGCGTATTTCCTTTGGAGTGCTCCCCCCGATCAAGAACTTCTTGAATTGGCAAAGCAACGGAAGCTCAGTCAGCCTGAAACACTCCGCCAGCAAGTCGATCGTATGATCGCCGATGAACGTTCCAACGAGTTTGTGGCAGGCTTTGTGCACCAATGGCTGGATATGGAACGCCTCGATTTTTTTCAGTTTGATACCAGACTCTATCGTGACTTCGACGAAAGTACTCGCTCTGCTGCTCGCGAAGAAGTCTATCAATCATTTGCTCACCTTTTTCGTGGTGGTGAGGATGGCCGTATCAGTAAATTGCTGAAGAGTGATACTGTCTTTATTAACGGTCTGCTTGCAAACTACTACGGCATAGAAGGTGTCACAGGGGACGAATTTCAAGAAGTCAGTCTTCCTGAAGGCTCTCCTCGTGGTGGCTTGCTTGGTATGGCTGCTATTCATGCCATGGGCAGTGATGGAGTGGTAAGTAGCCCGGTTGAGCGAGGCGCCTGGGTACTGCGTCATCTCCTCCATGATCCACCACCGCCAGCACCACCAAACGTGCCGCAGATTTCTCGTCTACAAGGAGAGATTCTCACAACCCGTGAACGACTGCGTATGCATCAGGAAGAAGCCCAGTGCGCGAGTTGCCACCGAAAGATCGATCCAATCGGCCTTGGTCTAGAAAACTTTAATGCTGCGGGCAAGTGGCGAACAACAGATAGCTTTCAGGCACGTGACAAGCGAGGTCGTGGCGTTGGCAAGAAAAAGACATGGGATATTGATCCGTCAGGTGCGATCTATAATGGCCCGTCATTCGCCGACTATTTTGAATTACGAGATATTGTTGTCAGTCGTCAGGATGATTTTGCTCGCGGCTTTACAGAGCACTTGATTGAGTATGCTCTTGGTCGACCATTCGGCTTTACTGATGAAGACTTTGCAGAGGAAGTGGTTCAGTCTGCAAAAATAAAAGATTATGCCGTGAGTGAGTTCGTTCATGCTGTTGTTCAGAGCAAGGCATTTCAGTCCAAATGATGAAAAGGGGTATGTCGTGTTGGGGATCCAAAAGTTTTTGTTTGCAGTGTTCGCTATCGTCGTGCTTGCCTCGAATGTTCATGCTGTTGATCCACCCCCGATTGATTCGCATCTGTTCCAGTCTGGTGAACTCATCTACACAGACGGGTTTGACGGTCCACTGAACAAAAAATGGTGGCAGACACGAACCAAGAACTGGGAAGTTGTCGATGGCTTACTGATTGGAGCTCCGGACTACAAGGATGCGGCGGAGGCCCAGAAGGCGCTGAAGCGTGATCACCATCTTGGGTTGTCCCCTGTTATTCGGCTCGATAACCTGCCGCCAAAATTTGTTGTTCGTATGCGGGTGAAGTTTGAAGGAAAAGAATTTAAAACGGGCCGACCAAAGTTTGATATCGGACACCATATTAATACGGTGACGTTTCGAGATAATGGCTACGCCGTAAAACTTCATGGCGGGAAACAGTTCCTGGGAAAAGCCCCCGACGTCAAACTTAATGAATGGCTCGACGTTGCGCTTGAATTTCAGGAAGGTGAGCTCTGGATTGAAGTCAACGGAAAAGGCCAGCTCATTAAGCACGAGCAGGTTTCTCTCGAAGGGCGGAGTGAACTCACGTTTAAGACCTTCGAGGATGCACCAAACAGAATCATGTTTGATTCTGTAAGCCTGTGGAAAGCCAACTAGTCTTTGCAGTGAGGCTTAATTCTTCTTCACGTTGTAACAGAGCAGGATGTCCTGGTCGCGGAGGTAGAGCTTTCCGTTGGCGATAACCGGATGGGGCCATGCTTTTTCTTCACTTCTGTCTGGCTGGTCAAACCGACCTGTTTCGATAAGGTCTGTTGGAGTTGCCTTAATAAGAGCAACTGGGCCAGCTTCACTTCTCAGATACAGATGACCATCGGCGTACACGGTGGCACCTTTTCCAGCACTTCGTCCAGCGTAGGCAAGTTCGCCGCTATCGAGACTAAGACAGCGTAATGTTCCGCCGCTTGATCCGTAGATATGGCCATCAAGAAACACGACTCCGCCATGATGATTCATGATTTCTTTGTTCGCGTAAAGCTGCTCTGCCTGCCAGTTCGTGCCATCTTTTGTGACTCGGAAAGCATTGCACCCGATACCATAGCCTGATGTTACGAACACGGTGTTCTCTTGAACAATCGGTGTTGAGATAACAGCTGTCTTGCCTTCTCTGTCTGCTCGCCAAAGAACGGTTCCAGAGTCGGGGTCGATGCCGGCGACACTCTTTCCGGTTAGTTGCACGTATTGTCGAGTGCCGTCAATCGTTGCGATGATCACAGATGAATAGCCAGCAGGATCAGTCCAGCCCTTTGTCTGCCAGAGTTTCTCTCCAGTCTGTCTGTTTAAGGCGAGCAGGGTGCCGTCAGGACCACCGGGAGTACAAATCACACGATCGTCATCAACGAGTGGAGACTCACTGTACTTCCAGCCAGACATCATTTTCCCGCCATATTGGTCGACGAGATTCACTGACCATTTCGTGGTGCCACGTTCTGCATCGAGGCAAACAAGATCTGCGTACTGGTTTAAAACGAAGACGTCACCGCCATCAATGGTTGGTGTGCCACGGGGGCCCGGGTACCGCTTATGGCCACCGGCTTCACCAATTCGAGTTTTCCAGACAGGCGAACCGTCTGTTTCATTAAGAACAATCACATAACTTCCATCATCAAGATCGCCCATCGTAAAGATGCGGCCGTTGGCTAGAGCAACACTCGAATACCCTCCGCCAACCCTTGTTGCTTTCCAGGCGAGTGGGGGACCATCCTCTGGCCAATTTTCAAGAAGGCCAGTCTCGTTTGATTTTGCATCTCGGTTTGGACCTCGCCATTGGGCCCAGTCTTCACCATAAGAAGTTGGACCAAAAGAGGAGATCGAGAGTGTTGAAATCGAAAGTAGCAAAACGAAACGAGATAGCATGTCGTGTTTCCTGTGGGTTGGAACAGCAATGTGTTGGCACGGTAGCAATCCAGTGCCTCTAGTTTGGATTGGAGCAGTGAAAGAGTACAACCCCATCCGCAGTTTTACTCAATTTGAATTATTCGAAACAAAATAGTCTACGAGTAGTTCAATACATTGGTGTCATGTTTCAAGTAGTCAGGAAGCAGTAGGGTGTCTGATGAAGAGACAGTTTTGTTTTGTTGCGATTCTTGCAGTGTCTTGTGTTTTTTGTGCCATGCATTTTGTTAAGGCAGACACATTCGCGGAAAAGATTCTCCGGTCATTTCCTCAGGCTGATAGGAATAACGACGGTTTGCTTTCTGAGGAGGAAGAGGCTGCTGTGAGCCGGCGTGTGATGCAACGGTATCCGCAGGCGGATCAGGATGGTAACGGCGTGCTTTCAGAAACTGAGAAACAGGATCTGATTCAAAAGGCTTCAGGAAGGGGCAAGAGACAACGGCCGGGTTCAGCAAGCCGCTCAGGGACGACTAGCCAAACCGCAGAAGCAGTTCTCAAACAGCTTGGCCTTAAAGGTGAACTAAACATTGAATACCGAAAAAATACAAATCAACAGCGAAATCGGCTGGACTTCATTTACCCCAAGACAAAGGTGTACGAACGAGCCCCGCTTTTCATCTATATTCACGGCGGCGGCAATACAGGTGGTACAAAAAACGCCCTCTACAATAAGAGTTCGTTGATATTAAAAGAACTGACAGAGTCGGGGATTGCGGTGGCCACTATTGACTACAGAGTCTTTGGTGCTGGGGAAGAGTTGGGGTTTCATCAACTGTTCGAGGACTGCAAAGACGCATTGCGATTCCTGGCAAAAAATTCTGACCGATATGGGATCGACCCGCATAAGTTCATCACATGGGGGACATCTGCCGGGGGTTCCAAAGCACTGGTGACGGCATTGACGGAAAGCGACTTTCTGCCCGGTGAGAACGCTGGGCCGGAAACCGAACACACGGTGATCGGTGCAATCTCGTTTTATGGTGCGACCACGTATCTCGTTCCGGAACTTTGGGAAAAGCGGCTTGAGAGATTTCCGGGACGGAGCGAATCAAAAGGGAAGATGCTGTTTCAACCATCGCATGGCATGAGTATCGAAGAGATAAAGAAACTGGTCAGCGCTGATCAGTATTTGAAAGCGGATAGCCCACATATCCTGTTAGTGCATGGTGATACCGACCCTGTCGTGCCTATCGACTTGTCTGAGCACTTGTACACGATGGCAAAGGAAAAGGGACTCGATATAGAATTCGTCGAAGTGGAAAATGCAGGCCATGGTTTCAAGCCGGTTCAGGGTACGAGCAATCCACCCTCTATGACGTGGGAGGAAACGCAACAACTTGTGGTAAGGCACGTGCTTGAATGGATTCAATGACCTGGCGTGTCTTCAAAACCCGTGAGTCAATGTGCTTCAATGATTGGTGGTCAGAGATGAACGGTTTAGTTCTTCTTGGCTTTGGTCTTCTTTGCTCTTCTCGGTAGGTCTGCCGAAATTGCTCCCTCAGGTCGGATCATAGTTGCAGTTGGGCGCTTGTTTGCCTGAATGTTAGCAACATGTTGCTCGTAGGCCGTTGCAAGTTGGGCAACAATTTCAGGATGTTCCTCAGCGAGATTCCTGGTTTCACCAATGTCTGCGTCGGTGTCATAGAGTTGTACTGGAAGTAGAGAGGGTTTGCGTCCAGCAGGAATCGTGTCACGGCGGCTGCCGCTCGTGCCTTCCTGCCATGGATAGAATTTCCATTTGCCAGAGCGGACAGTACCCGGGCCATGCATGAGGACGTATTCTTTGTGGGGGCTTCTTGCATCTTTTTCTCCACTCATGAGGGGCCAGATGTCACGGCCGTCGATTTTGTTTTGTGGAAGTTCACCACCGCAGAGTTTCGCGAAGGTGGGAAGAAGGTCGATAGTGGCTGCGACCTCAGTGCATCTTTCCCCGGCAGGAATATGACCGGGCCATCGCATAACGGTTGGCTCACGAATACCACCGTCGTAGACACTCCCTTTTTTTGAGCGAAAGGGCAGGGATGA
>CBFIHW010000145.1:0-6474 GCA_965662325.1 uncultured Pirellulales bacterium
CAGTTGATCAAAAAGGTACCTTGGGGGTAACAAAGGCTTTCCTGATCCGCCTGATGGATCCGAGTCATGACACGGCGAGATTTCCCTACCATCACCTGTCGATAAAAGCTGTGGCGAGTTGCCATCCCGAAATAAAAGTGAATCCCGATACGGACTCAGAATTCCAGCCAAATGCATATCCCTCTGCAACAAATTTGCCACACGATCAAGCTTCAAGGGTGCCCGCTCTGAGCAAAACAAATCATGTATCGTGACTGCTGACAAGGCGGTTGGTTTCAACCGATAATCACGCACCAGATAAACGAAAAGCAGATCGACATTCACCGACAGGACAGCGAACTCCAGAAGATGAATTAAAGCACGCGATCCAGCCGAAAAGATTTCTTCTATCTCCACTGAAATCTTATTTTTCGGCATTGAATTAACCTTGCTTCCGCGACTTCGTTTCAGTTGACCCCGGAGATTCTACACTCATCAGACTTGACTTCTCAATGGAGCTAGATTTCCAACGACTCTCTCCAGTATCTGAATCAATTAGGCTGCCCCGAACAATCTTACCGTGCTTGACCGAAACTAAAAAAACAGTGGAACAACTTGAATTACCAACATGGTGGCACAACCCGTTTAGCTCACCACATTGATAATCATTACACAGGGACGCACGCATCTCACGAGGCAAACCACACCCCTTTTGACCATGATAGACACAAGATCCAGTATAAGTTTTCGCCGGTAGGCAAGCCATATATTTCGCAAGGATTTCAATCGGCCTGAGGTCTGGAAAAATTTTCATGTACCGCAAGATTGTCTCTGGTTGTATGAATGCGTGTTCTTCTCCCTGAGCACAACAATCACCCTGGCAGGTCGCGCATGCGCTCGCCACAATTGTCGAAGAGTTCGATTCATGCTCCTCGTTCACCTGCTGTTTTCTACTTAACGCCCTTACCTTATACCGCATCACCATGGCGACACTTATCTGCCTCATTAAACGGTCACGAAAGAGACGAATTCGTTTTCCTTGCAAGCTTTGGATGGCACGAGTATTTGCGGGCAAAATCACAGCATCAGGGCATTCCTGCCTGCATTTGCGTTCCCTAAAGACAAAATCTCTGTACCTGTGGACTTTCGCCACCAAATCTGCTTTTACCTTGGCCTGTGTTGCTAGTTCACGGCGGAGTGCAATGTGCTTACATTGAGGGAGACGGCACGTTGCACCTACAGCCCGCTCATGTACCGATAGTACTCGATCACAAATCTGGCATTTCGCAGAATTCGGCTGAGTCATGCGTCTTAGCGAAGTCATTATGATGATTTTTCACAGATGAGGCTTGCACTGAAAATCCTATGAGCCCGTACTTTGGATTCGAAAACGAACCAGCACCCACGACACAAAGAATCGTCTTATGTCGTATCATACGTGAGCGTTAAGCCAGCGACCATCCGCCATCACGAAGCCCTCCAGATTCCTCTGGCGGTCTCAACGACAAAGCTGCCCCCATACCCATCTGCCTTAGCTTCGTTAGAGCGTCTATGCCATGTCATCACACCAAGTCGTCACAAAAGTATAGTCCGATTACGCCCTACCATTTAGGTCAAGTCCTGTTAGGTGATTGCGGCAAGCATCCAAAAACACTGAGTCGAGAGAACGCGAGTTGGCAACAGCAAATGAAACACCGTGTCCTATCGGATACGTTACCCACAAAAATGCGTCGCACACTGTTGCGTAAAGCGTAAAGAAAACCGGAGAAACCTGATGACGGACGATAATACCGAAGAAAACGACACTTCCGCAAACCAAACAACGGAATTATTGGCCGAGGGAATCGCCTTCCACCGCGAGGGTCAATTAACAAAAGCTGAATGGAAGTACGCCGAAATACTGGAGATCGATCCCCACCATGCGGAGTCACTCCACCTATTAGGCGTAATTGCCAACCAACTTGGCGACACGAAATTAGCCACAGACCGCCTCCAGCAGTCACTAGAACTTGCACCTGACCAACCGCGAGCCTTGAATAACCTCGGAAACATTCATGCCGAAGGTGGACAGCATGAGGACGCGATCAAATGCTACACCAGAGCGATTGAACTCTCTCCGGACTACGCACAAGCTTTTCATAACCTCGGTAATGTATATGGAGATCGCGATTGTTTTGTGGAGGCGATCGCCAGCTACAACAGAGCGATCGAATTGAGCTCTGCGGACAATGACTCTCGCATGGCGTTAGGCGCTGTTTTAGAAAGAATTGGGGAGTTTCAAAAAGCCATCGTTCAATATCAAACTGCAGCTCAATCTGATCCTGATTCGCTCGTACCGCGCCACCGACTCGGTGCTGTATTTCGAAAAACGGGAGACCTGATTAGAGCAGCAAACATCTATAATGAGTTGGCGACATTGTCTCCAAACGATCCGGTCATTCAGCACCTGCAAGCGGCTTGCGGCGCAGCGGCAGTCCCCGAGCAAGCTTCCAGCGGCTACGTCAAAGCAACGTTTGATGGTCTTGCAGCTGAATTTGATGACTGCCTGGCAAGCTTACGGTACCAAGTACCCGAAAAACTGCATGCCATGTTACGGGAGACCAGCACTTATCAATCGTCCTCAGGTGGAAGAAACGTGGTGGACTTGGGCTGCGGGACAGGTTTATGTGGATCATGGCTGAAGGATCAAGCAAATCATTTAGTTGGGGTCGATCTTTCACCCGAGATGTTGTTCCAAGCACGTGAAAAGGACCTGTACGACGACTTGGTGGAATCTGAGTTAACAGAATATCTGCAACAAAGTGATGGGAACTTTGATCTACTCATTGCTGCCGACACACTGATCTATCTGGGAAATCTACGCCCCCTGTTTTCGGTTGCCTACGACAAGTTGGTTGTCGGTGGAGAGTTTCTATTTAGCGTCGAAAAATACCCAGAAGAAAAACCATTACTCGACTTTTGCTTAAGAGAATCCGGCAGATACGCACATTCGGAAAGCGCGATTACAAGGTGGCTCTCTGAAGCGGGATTCCAATGTCAAAAGGTAACCCACACCGACCTCCGCCAAGAAGCATCTGATGCCGTTACCGGGCTCTTACTCATGGCGAAGAAAATTGTTCAGTGATGAGTAACGCGGTAAACACGGATCGCTTGGGTCCATCTCTGGGCTCCTATTCTGCTTCGAATCGGCTAACCACTGGGTGAGCCCGCAGCATTAAACCAGCGTTCGATAGTCAAGGAACCTTCATGTTCAACATTCCCGCAAAAAAAACTGCTTCGCAAATCATTGAGACATTTAAACATGCAGATTTTACAAGTGACCGGCTAACAGAAAAATTTGGCTTTTCGATCCCACCTCCCTACCACCACCCGCAAGCATCTCGATTCACCTCTCAAGTAGGTGAGGAATCGCTGACAGACAACCTAATGCGTCTTTTCTTCCTCGGCCTCCCAGTAAAGTCCGACACACTACCCCTTCAATTCGCGCAGAATATATTTGAATGTGGACTCGCCTTCGCCGATGGCGTACTGGTGCGCCCGATGGTTCTCGTGACACCAATGCTTCAGCAATACGTGGTCTCTGATCTCCATCCCAATAACACCAAATACGCTGATCAGTACGTCCCGACATTAAGCCAACCCGCAATGCATCTACTGTCGTTTGCAATCACAGACCCAGGACAAAAAGTGCTTGACCTTTGCGGTGGCTGTGGCCCGCATGCAATTTTCGCCGGCCAATTCAGCGAATCCGTCACGTCAACCGACTCCAATCCTCGTGCAAAACAGTTTGTTGATTTCAATTCTGCTTTAAATGGGATTGAGAATATCCAGGCAGTTACTGGTGATTTGTTCGCAGCGATCCCAGCCGACAAGTACAACCTCATTTTGTGCAACCCTCCGTTTGTGATTTCACCATCGACCACTGATGGATTTCGAGATAACAAGTTCGAACTCGATCACCTCCTGTATAAAATTCTTTGTGAAGCACCTCGTCACCTCGAAGAGGGTGGATTCTTTCAAACGACATGCGAGTGGGTTCAAATTCGTGGTGAAGAATGGACAGAGCGTCTGAAGAACTGGCTCAAAGACAATGGTTGCGATGCCTGGATCATTGAAGCTAACTGCCAAGCACCTGAGTCGTACGCGAGCAATCGGTTAAAAGAAACTTCGCCAGATCAATCCGCTGACAGCGAAGCACTTGATCAATACATCAAATATTTCAACAACAAGAGCGTTGAGGCGATCCGTGGAGGTCTGATTTTTCTTCGCCGACGTGCCGGAGCAAACTGGCAAGTAATTTCGACATTACAGAAAAAGCCAACTCGATCTCTCAGCAGTGAAATCAAACAGGGCTTTCAAACCCATGATCTTCTCTACTCGGATGTCAATGACCAAACCCTACTCGGCGCGAAACTTTGTGTCCCAGAGGGCCTTCAACTTTATGCATCTTCGTCCTGGGACACAAACCAATGGGCACTTGATACCATGACCATTGAAAATGCTTGTGGTTTGTACTCTAAAGTCTCAATCGACGAGACCATGCAAACGCTCATCAGTAGTTTTAACGGCGCGGCGCCCGTGCAGCGGGTCTTGGAGAGTTTTGCGCTGACCATGGAAATACCTGTGGAAATGGCGACAACTCAAGGTTTAGCATTCGTGCGTTCATTGCTCGAAGAGGGTTTGCTCAAACCATCTCAATAGAGACGAATGACATTTCAATATCGAATTTTTGCGAGTTCACGATGAAAGAACGTCGATGTCGCTCGAAACGAGGGCAAACGGATGTATCATTGACTCGCTCGGAACATTTCCATCAGTTCTCGGAGCTTCATTTCGTTCGCGTAAGACTCCTTCGCCACTCCAACTTGCGCTTGCCATCGCACAAACTTCAGCAATTCGGCTTCAGTTAAGGCATTTGCCAGAACAGGATTGATTGGATATTGATAACCGTGTTCCGCGATCTTCTGACATGCAGTTGTCAAATCCACTGGGTCCAACAGGTCAGCAGCACCGGCCTCAACCAAAGCATGGACTGTGTAGGGAGTTGGGGACGGATTATTCAGCAGATATTTGTCCGCAACATCCCAAGGTGATGCAAATTGCAAAGTTGTCTTGGACGCGAGGTCATCATCAAACAGTGAATCCGACCCGTTATTATCAGCCCCTGCCGATCTTTTTAGCCCAACCTCATTTTGACTGTTCTTGCCTGAGGCGGAACCTGACAGCACTCTTTTTACCCAACCAAACATGATTCTACTCACTGGGTGAACAAACTTTAGCAGCGTTCCCGCCTTACTAGTCACGCTGGGCACGGCACGACGCCGACCGAACAGTAACATACCCATCCGGGAGATTCCCGAAGCCCCCCCTCGTCCTAAAAACTTGGTAGACGAGCCAAATAACAGGCTCGGTGCTACTACTGTGACAATCCTGCGCCATCTGTTTGAGTAGTCACGGGTAAAAATTGCCCCACATCCGGAAGATCGACCACGAGACCGGATGCTGTAATTGCAGAAAAGCGCTGCAGCCGTGTCTGAATGCGATCTACAACCACTTCCGTGGGTAACTCAGCGTCAGCTGGAAATTCATAGGTATGTAACGCAACTTTTTTTTCCTGATCGTACCGCCTTACAATGCGAGTATTAGGCACGAGATCGCTTTTCGGCAAAAACAATTTCAACGTCTCGATAGCCTGTGCGTCTTCGTTCGCCGAAATCAGAAAACGAATCCGTTGACGTTTGGAATTTGAACGATCCACCTGCGTTTCCGGGATCACTCTCAATGTTACCTGATTCGCTATTTCGACTCCCAACTTCAATGCATCGTCGATGCGAAAACGCTGCCCCACCACTGAAGAGCCTTCGAGGGCGATACCGGCCCTACTACCGTTTGGCATTGAGGACGGTTCGAAGCTACCGGGAGGCAGCAGCTCAAATTCCTTTGGAGAGGGCAACAATTCAGGCATGGATCCGTCTCCAAGTTCGTGTCTCCCCTCCCCCCCTGATTTGTGGGATCTCGAATGAACACGCAAACGCGCCTTACGTGCCGCGGTTGGCCAATCCTTGACAACAACATTGATGACCGGGACAGGCATGCCCGGTTGAAACTGGGGGTCATAAAAAAAGAACTTCTTACCGACCTCAGTTCCATCTAAAGCCAGCGGCTGGATTTCGACCCAGATTTCTTGGGGATAATAAGTTGGTACAAAATTTCCTGATGGTTGTTCTTTCTGAGAGTAGCTCTGCCAAGATACAGGAAATACGAGATCTCCCTCGCGGGCGTATCTCGGCTGATGCATCCTAATTAGCTGGCACGCTTCTTGGCCGTCAGGCTGCAGCAACGGCGCAATCCCCACAACATTCTCGTCGTAGGGAAACGCGTTGATTGACTTCCCCAATTCATCAACATAGAGTTGAAAGTTCTCGCCCCCCGAAACCAGTAGTTCTTCCGCAATAGTTGACGACCAATCAGCTTCAACTGTGTCGATTTTTCCAG
>CBFIHW010000145.1:6484-6795 GCA_965662325.1 uncultured Pirellulales bacterium
TTCCAGGTCCTCTGTAAGCCAATTGCATTACCTCTTGATTTCCGTTGTGGGGTGAAACTTGAATCGTTTCACCCAACGGTGAGGGCCCCAAAATGCCACGGCCCTCTGATATCTGCACCTTATATTCACCCGAATTAATAATGTCACTCAACACCGAACCCAAGTCATCGGGATCAAGCGTTTGAAAGGTACCACCTGCACCCAAACAAAGATTAGTAAACTCTTTAACTGTTTCTGGACTGTCCGTACCATTCATGCCGAGACCAAGGATATGCACAGGTACACGGTGGTTTTGCAAAGCCGCCCGCACA
>CBFIHW010000146.1:0-6775 GCA_965662325.1 uncultured Pirellulales bacterium
TGTTACTTTCTTTAGTCTTGTCAAGAAATTGTAAGCTCTTAATTTACCACGGTATTCGTGCAGTTTCCACGGCGTCCACAGACTTTCCCAAAAGACGTTCGGAATGCCCCGAAGCCTGCTTAATTGAGCAGGAAAGGTCCTGGCAGAGTGCTATTTTTGATTTTCTTCAGCACTTCGTCGTTCCGCATCAAGAGATTCACGTATCGACGTCCTCAAGATGTCAACAAAGCTTGCAATCAGAAATCCGAAGATGCCGCCCAGCACAGCCGAAGAAAGACCTCCTAAAAGTGTTCCGGCAAAAGACGAGGATGTCAGGAGAGACAGGGCGATTGCGCCAGAAATCCCTCCAATCAATCCGCCTATACTCACTGATATTGGCAAGAGCCAACCTGCTCGTGAGTGCCGTTCGAGATGGGAAGGGGACGGGGCCGGAACGTCAATGACTGATGTTCTTTTATGAGTACGAGAAAGATCACGATCCGTGGCCTCTCGCATGCGGGTACCGATTGCATTTCCGGCAATGTGCATTGCAACGCTGCCGAAGACGACAAGCGTAGCTAGCCAGCCAGCAAGGCCTAGCCAATTAATAGCAGAGAAGGCGACAGCCAGAGCCGTTGCGAGCCAAAAAAATGTATGTAGTCGCATGAATTTTTGGCTTCGGTTGGTGATTATTCAATTGCTACCGGCTTGTAAATAGGCAGTAATCGGTAATAGACCTCAAGCGTAAGAATGGCAAGTGCCGTATGTGCGAGTCTACCGGCAGGAGCAAGGTGGCGGTCACGAATTGCACTTTTAGCAGTGCCGTTGGGATTGGTTAGATACCAACTGCCGATTTCGCAGGGAGGACTGCCAAAAGCAGGATTCCGCTGATCCATTCTTGTCGTTTCAGTAACCTGCATTCGTACAAGATAGTCTCGGTTTCGTCGGTTCCATTGCTCCCATGCTGGATGATCAATGTGAAGTAAAATTTGCGCGAGGTAAAAGTTTCTGTAGAGCAGCAAAGCAGGATGTGTGTTTGATTGGAGAAGTTGGTTAACGCCTTGGAGGAGTCTTGGGTCATTACTATTCCACCCTGTATAGAGCCGACAGAGCAGGCCAACAGCAGACGTACATTCTCCAGGTTCCCGGGTTGTAGAATTTGCAAACGAAGCGAGGTAATGATATCGGGTTGGATCACGGTTCATGCCGCCGATCTTGTTTGCAATAACTTGAGTTCGTCCTCGACGACTGAGGGGAGCGAGTGGTGTGAGGCTATCAAGAAATTTATCTGCTTGGCGAAAGATGTCAGAGTGAACTGCCGCCCCGGCGAGTTGGCTGCTCTTAAGTGCTACTACCTGCCAGCCGGTGACAGTTATATCTCCTGGCTGGCCGAGTTCGTAACGCCATCCTCCAAGTGGGTGCTGATGTCGTGCTAGAAACACGGTTAATGCGTTCACGTACCGTTCAAGGTCTGGGTCACCAGTCATTCCAAAAGCCTCGGCCATGACCAGGGTTGTGATCCCATACCCGTAGAGATCTCCAGAAAAAGTAGAGACAAAGTCAGGATTGTCGGGGTGAAGTTCTTTGAGTTCGATGTCGAGTGTTGTCTTTAGTTGCTCAAGACCTCGATACACGACTTCTTTGTAAGGCCCATCTAAATGTGTATTTCCAGCTCCGAGAAACGGCAGGAGGGCAATCGATGTGCTTGCTTTGGTATGACCTTCTATGTATCCCTTGGTTCGACACAGGCATTGTTGCGAAGGGCGTCCAAAGGGGTCGATGCAGTGGGGGTGTTCAAAGGACCAGGAACCATTTGCTGCTTGATGCCGTGCAAGCCACAAAAGTCCACGTTCAATCGCGGCCTCACTCGCTGGTGAACCACCACGAGCACGTGCTGTTTCTCCTCGCGCGGATCCTGAACGATGTGATAAAGCAACTTTGGCATCAGCAGGTGAAGCAGTTGCCATAGTTCTGCTTCCCCCTTGCATTCCGCTGTTGCTGTCATCCTGTTTTTCTTTGGTCTTCACCAGCCTGAGACTCGACTGTGATTCTGAAGTATTTTTTTCAGAAACAGTATTGTCGGGGACCATCTCCTCTTGTGGCAGTGCTTCTTGCACGCGTTGTTCTGTCTGGTTTTCATCAGGTGCTGTCACTTCGACTTCACTCGAGTCAGAGCGTTCGTCTGATGCCTCAAGAGTATCGTCTTTTTTATCAGCCTCAGCGAGGAGAGTCGCAGTGTTATCGTCGCCCTTGGTCTCTCCCCATTCATTTTCCAACTCTGTGCCAAAATCAATGATGACCGGAGACAAGCGAGTAGACTGGTTGTCAGGGGTTATGGCCCAGAGTGTCAGGATAATTGCAATGATGAGATGGGTCGTAAGGCTGAGATAGACCGACTGAACACTCTTGCTTGTAGTAACTTTTTCCGCCCACCCAGTCTCTCCACGACGATTCCCGGAAGTTGCAGAAGCTGTGTGCTGCTTTTCCGAGGAATCTTCTTCGTAGGGTGGTTTTGTGCTCGCCATTACGTTTGATGGTGCCAGACCTATGGCTTGGATAGTGCTAATCAGTTGATGGTACGCTTCCCCGAGGATGAGCACCACGTTTTTAGTATGAAATAGCCTTTTTTAGCATCGACCGCGACAAGGCAGGGGCTCCATAGGATTAGCCAGATGGCACCTTTTTCAGCCCGTGTCTTACTGCCACCGCTTGCGAAGGCGTTACGAAGCCTCTATTTTAATAGGCTTGGCTGACACTCTCTCATGAAGTGTCACCGTCGTTTATCCTTTTTGAGATGTGATTGATGGCTAAGAGTAAAAAAAAGCTGGAAGTGATTCACCTTGTGTGTGAAGAGACCGGTGACGTGAACTATACGTTACGTCGTAAGTCCGGTGGAGAAAAACTTCATCTGAAGAAGTATTCTTCACGACTTCGCCGTCATACTGTCCACAATGAAAAAAAGAAAAGGTAGGTCTGTGCCGAAAGCGCACTGAAACACTTTCTTTCTGAAAGATCACAGTAATTTCTCAAGAAGATACTCAAGGTCTTGAAGTCCCGACTGAATTTGTATGCCGATCTCGAGGGCACAGATTGGTCGATTGTGGACACTTGCTGGAGGAAGTTTGACGAGGTCCTTCAATGTTGTCACGATGATTTCAGCTTCCACAGATTCAGCTTTTTCTGAAATGCGATGAATGTCATCGGTGGCGTACGTGTGATGATCAGGGAAGGTAAGGCTGGCGACTGGTTCATGTCCGATCGTCGCCAATGTTTTATTAAATGCGGCTGGATTCCCAATTGCTGAAAGTGACAGGATGCGTTTGTTTTGAAGTGTTTCAAGAGGCTGTGTTGTTCCATCAATGAGCCGAAGGTTTGATGGTCTGTGCTCTGTTTCAATCCATGGTTTGTCGTGTGATTCCGTGAGCCGGACGCATTGTTCTTTAATTTCATTTTTGGTTTTTATTGAGACCTGGTCCGTTCGTGTCAGAAACAACGCGTCTGCTCGCTGCAACCCCTTAAGTGGTTCGCGTAGAAGTCCGCGAGGAAAAAGACGATTGCAACCAAACGGATCAGTTGCATCAATTGCAACTAGATTAAGATCACGGCGGAGTTGCCGATGCTGGAATCCGTCATCGAGTAGCAAGACATCCGAACCTTTTGCAACCGCATCCTTCGCAGCAATAATTCTTCGCTTGTTGGCGACGTGCAAAACAGTTGGTAGGAGAATCTTTAATTCTGCTGCTTCATCACTGAGTTGCCCCGATTTGGCCTTGTAGCCACGGCTGATAATGGCAGGTTTTTTGTTGTGTCGGGCGAACCAGTGAGCCAGCCATGCAACAAGTGGTGTTTTGCCTGTTCCGCCAAGGGTGAGATTGCCAACAGAAATAACGGGTGCGGATACTTTTTTTGCGGTAAGTATGCTGTTGTCATAGCCATAGTTACGCAATCGAACGAGAGCCTCGTATGGAATTTCAATTGCAGAGAGACCAGTCCGGCCAAGGGTGGCAACAAGGCCAGTGGCTCTTCCGTCAACCAGTCGTCGGAAACTCTCTGCGTCAGGAAGCATCTTGAAATTAGGCCCAATTCCAGAATAAGGGGTTTTTTTCAGCTGTGAGTCGTACAATAGGAGAGTTATTCTAGTGACGTCAACGTGTTCCATGCCTGCGGCAGTAATTAGACGAGTCAAAAGGCAGGTGGTTTTGGGGCGCCGGGTATACCCACTTTTAACAGAGTGAACGGTGTTTGAGGCAAAGCGAGATATCCCATGGCAACGGCAGGCAACCAAGCTGACTCGGAGTTAGTGCTGCATGATTGGCAGGGGGCGAACCGTTCGCAGGCCGCGAAATATCTGGATAAGCGACTTGCTGAAACGAGTTCAAATTACAAAAGTGTGGCAGTTGCGACGTTTCTCTTGACGACCGCGATCGCAGGAGCTGGATGGTTGCTGTTTGGTATTATCTTTGAACACTGGTGGATAACAGGTGGAATGCCTGCCTGGCTCCGCTGGACCTGGCTCCTCGTTGGCTTTTTTGGAGTTGGATTACTCGCATTGAAATGGCTAGTGCCAATTCTTCGGTATCGGGTGAACGTTCTCTATGCTGCGAGATCGATAGAGCTTGAGTTTCCAGAGCTCCATAATGATCTGGTTAATGCGGTTCTCGTGAATCCGGATGCTACTGACCCACATAAAGAGCTCATAACACGCTCGCTTGATAAAAGAGCAGCACGTCAGATGACAACCATCCCAGCGGACGCAGTCATTGATCAACAGCATCTCGTTTCGTTAGCAGCCATCCTCGCGTGTCTTGTTTTTGCAGGTACGCTCTACGCATTATTGTCTCCGAAGAATCCATTTGTCACAGCTGCGAGACTATTTGCTCCCTGGTCTGGCTGGGCGGCTCCTTCTCGTGTTTTTGTTCAGGATATTGAGTGTTATTGGAGCACTGTTTCTGGTGAAGAGAATGCTCCGAATGGCGTGCCGGCAGGCAATTACATGTTCGATGATAGGCAGCATCTTGAGTGGCAAAAGAGCAGCGTCGAACTTATTCGTGGTCGACAAGTAATCGTTTCAGCAGAGATAAGCCATCTCAGAGATGATGAAGTCCCTTTTGTGACCGTGTCATCCTTACTCGATAATGGTAAACGTGATCCAGAGGTAAAGCCATGGAAGGCAAGTCTGCGGAGGCAGCCAGATAGTGAGTTGCATTGGGTGAGGCTCCCTTCAAGTAGTGTTGGGCTTGCCCAGTCAATACGCGTGACACTTGAAGCTGGTGATGCGAGGGCAGAACCTTTTGATGTAAGAGTAGTTGATGCTCCTTCGCTCTTAGTTAAAAAAGTACACTATGTTTTTCCGGAATACACTGGTCAGCCCGATCAGATTGTTGAGTGGCAGGGTGATCTTCGAGCAATTGAGGGTACTGAAGCGCAGCTCGAAGTTGAGTCGAATCAGCCACTCGATGCAGCCTGGATCAACTTTCTTAATACCAATCGTTCCGATGATTTTCGTTTGGCAATAAATAGTGTAAATAAACATGTTGCTACAGGGGTTCTTCGGCTACGGTTGGCGGCAGACCGCACATCGGCAGAACATCCTGCATACCAACTGCGTTTCCGCTCTCGTCCTGAGAACAGCACACAGCGTGCTCCAATAATCGATGAATTGCTCACCCATCGCATAGAAGTTCTTCCAGACCTCGCCCCCGAAGTTGCCATTGAACTTCCGGAGGCGGATTCAGAGCGAATGCCTTCACGTGCTGCAATGAGAATTCGAGTGCGGGCAATTGATCCGGACTATGCACTTTCCAAAGTTGTTGTTGAGACTCGCCCTGAAGGATCTGGTCTCATTCGGGATAGAGTTCTGTGGCAGCCCGATGCCGGAGGGAATCAGACGAATGGAGATGGTGAAGTTCGGGTGAGTACTCGCGTTGTGCCCGCTCAGGATGCTCCTGGTGCGAAGGTGATTGAGTATAGGGCGGTGGTCTATGACAACCGAAAGCCAGAGCCAAACAGTACAGCGACGATGTGGCGGCGACTCATAATTGATGAACAAAGCTCACCGCCGCAAGATACTGACGAATCATGGCCAGATAGAAAGCCTGAGCCAACGTCACAGAAAGATTTGTCTCGTGATGTGACGTATATCTCAAATGGAAAGACTTCTCCAGAAGAGAAACCAGCCCAATCCAAAGATGCCCCTGGAAAGCAAAACTCAGATAGCGAAAGTCATCCTCAGCAGCAGACAAACGAAACAATGACTGAGGACAACGCAGGAGAGAAGGATCAGAGCGCGAGTGGGAGTGCTGGTGCCCAAGAGGGACAGGGTCGACAATCTGGTATGTCTGCTGAGGAAAATAATGGCGGCGCTAATGGTGAGCCACAAACCACAAGTAATGGAAGGGAGTCGAGTTCGAATCGTCCGGACAAAAATCAAGAAACGCAATCGACAGAAAGTGGGTCTGGCCAGAATGAGTCGGGGGCTCGGCAACGAGATAGCGGCAGTGAGAATTCACGAAGTGAAAACAATCAAGACGAGGGGGCTCGGGGCCAGCCGCAAAACGATGCCAAGGGTAATCGAGATGGAATGGAAGCAGATCCTCTGTCTGCTGACGGAGTAGACGATGGGGAGGCAATTGAGCGGATACTTGAACATAAACGCCGGGAGTCAGCAGACGGCAATGCCAAGGGAGGTGATTCGCCTCGTTCAGAGGAAAAAGATCAAGCGGGCGAAGGCTCTGAACCAGACGAGGGTTCTGAACTAGGCGAGGGTTCTGAACTAGGCGAGGGTTCTGAATCAGGC
>CBFIHW010000147.1:0-6734 GCA_965662325.1 uncultured Pirellulales bacterium
ACACCACAAGAACGACGAGTTGTGAAGCTTTACTGTTTCTCTGAAGATGGCCGTCTCTACTAATTTTTCTGGCCAGCTGCCCAAAACTACTTACGGCTTTCCTCTTTTTAGCCATTGAGAAGTCCCGTTCGTTGATATACTCAACAAGCATCTTTGACCAAATGCCTGCCAGCGAAAGGCGCTTCTCTGGCAGGCTTTTTTATTTGACAATTTGGTCGTGTTACTAAATACGGGCCTGGATGGTCTGGCCCAATTACTCTGTTCGCCAGGCTCTCGTCGCAATCTTCTATCCAACATAGAAGCCCACTTCTGCTTACGCGCAGAAACGATGGCCAATATTTTTGCTTCTCCAGTCCCGGACGTATTCTTTATGCCTAAGAGGGCGGCGGTTTCGGGGTCTCACAAGAGTACTATCGCTTGCTCCGTTTGTTGTTGCGTTCCATCAAACTCACGCCAAAGGTCTTCAAAAATGGCAGTCACTTCTTCCTCTCCGAAACATCCCGGCGCTTCCACGCAAGATTTGCTTTTTCAATATTGCGGCTGACCTCACCGCCAATATGTGAACACCGACTAGCAAACACTGCCGCAGCTTCGTCAATACGCTTTGACTGCTCTGGTTCGAGGCCTTTGAGTGCCTTACGAAATACGTCCCAAGCAGCTATCACTCTTTCTTTGCCGTCAGCAAGGGCAACGATTGCCTCACTGTTGTTCAGAACGAGATGCTCACCAAAGTCATCAATAACAAAGCTGTTCTTACCTGCCCTGTGTCGTTCAATAGGTCCACTTATATCTGCACCATTCATAGCAATATGCTTGGCGTGTTGTTCGCGTTGCATTGCTTCTCGTTCATCTGTCATTTTTTTCCTTCATTCAATCGATCAACTTTGCAATAGCTTGCCGGACTGTCCCCATGACTGGTCTTATGAATCGTCCTGTGATACCTTCTAACGTTTCTTTACAGAGTCATCGGTGTTATTCCGTTGAAGCCACACCTGCACTTTTTCTCGCGCTGGTTCTTGAAAACACAATCGACCATCTGCCAAGGTTCTTACATATCAGCCTGCCATTGATCCTGCGGGTGATGTACCGGATTTTGGTCTCAGCTCTTGTGACAAGTAAAGCCATATCAAGAATTTCGCTGTCCTTTACTTCCAGGCGCCGGCTATCTAGCAGACAAGTCAGCTTTTCGATACTATTTCGGCACAGCTTCCCTGCTGGCACTAGTCGCTTTTTTATCGGTTGTGCTTCAGTAGGCATAGTCGTATTCAAACAATGAAACCGCAAGGCGTCTATCAGCCATATTTGCATCAACGAGAAAGAACAACGAAACTACTTGAAATGTAGATTTTTTCGAACGACAAACAACTTCTGGGGAATGGTGTAACGGTAGCACGACTGGCTCTGAACCAGTTAGTCCAGGTTCAAATCCTGGTTCCCCAGCTTGTCTACACAGGGCGAGACGCCTCAGCCAGATAATACTCCTCTTTCGATGCCAATTTCAAATGAGAATGAATCGTGCAGCAACATAACTCGCTCGGCGGTAGCTAACGAATGACTGACGCAGACTCCTCAGGCAGTAATTCTCAAAAACCCAATGGCACTCACACGTCCGTGGCAGCGCCAGCTGTAAAGGAGGCGGTTGGGCGATCTGTTGATGGCCACCGAGTCCTCTTGGTCGATGACCAGCCAATGATTGGCGAAGCAGTCAGGCGGCTTCTCGCTGACCAGGCCGACATGACTTTTGCCTTCTGCAAAGATGCATCCAAGGCATTAATGACAGCAGAAGAATTCCAGCCGACTGTTATCTTGCAAGACCTTGTCATGCCAGATATCGACGGACTGGATCTTGTGAGCAAATTTCGTTCACATGCTGGCACAGAGAAAATTCCTGTGATCATGCTTTCCGCTACTGAAGAAGCTGCAACGAAGGCCCAGCTGTTGGAAGCGGGTGCAAATGATTACCTGATCAAACTTCCCCATCAGATTGAGCTTATTGCTCGAATCCGCGTCCATTCAGAAGCCTATAAACGACTCCTTGAGCGTGATGCTGCTTTCGGTGCACTTGAACGATCGCTCGCAGACCTGACACGAGAACGAGAGAAATCAGAACGCCTACTTCGTAATATTCTTCCAGACACAATCGCGGAACGGCTGAAAAACAATGTTTCTACGATCGCTGAGTCCTTCTCGTCAGTCAGCGTCTTATTTGCTGATCTCTGCGGCTTCACGACTTTTTCGGAGCGGGTGGATGCAAGTCAACTTGTCGATCTGCTTGATGACATCTTCTCTGCGTTTGACCATCTAGCCAATGCATACGGGGTCGAAAAAATAAAAACCATAGGCGATGCCTACATGGCTGTCTCAGGACTTCCCGAAGCTCGTGACGACCATGCCGAAGCTGTAGCCAGCATGGGACTTGGCATGCTTGAGGCATTCAGGGGTGTGATGCGAAACCGAGGACTTTCGATGGAAGTCCGCATCGGTATACATTCTGGTCCGGTTGTTGCAGGGGTCATCGGAAAACACAAATTTTCGTATGACTTATGGGGTGACACCGTCAATACAGCCAGTCGCATGGAGTCTCACGGAGAACCCTCTCGAGTCCATGTGTCTCAAGCAACATACGCCTTGCTCAAAGATCGTTACCGATTTACAGATCGGGGCGAAATGATGGTCAAAGGAAAAGGCATGCAGCAGACGTATTTTCTTCTCGGTCGTAGCGAAAATTCATCTTAGGGAATCACGCTGGATTCGGTACTCTCTAAATCAACATCGTTGCGAAAACAGAAACTGTTTGCTCCACGACTTGGTTTCAGAAGGCTGAGACTCATATATGACAGAACCGGAAATCTCTCCTGTCGGCACAGCATTCACATGGGTTGGCCAAATCACTACCATAGGGTTGGTCATGGTGCTTCCCGGGGTCGGCGGAGCCTGGCTTGACCGGCAACTCGAAACAACTGTTCTGGAACCGGCTGGATTTCTCCTTGGTTTCATCCTCGGACTCACATCCGTCGTACGATTAGCTGCTGCAAACCGTCAAAAATAGCTAGGAAAAGGCCGACCTATGCAGAGCACCAACCAATCAAAATTAAACTCTGTCGTATTTGGTTTTGTTCTTCTCGCCGCAGGGCAGACCCTTATCGCCGCTGTCATGATTTCGCGAAATATACCGAAACTCGACTCTGAATTTCGATTGAAAGCCGTCGCAATTGTGAGCGCTATCGCGCTCAGTGGGGCATTTTTGGGCTGGTCCATCACATGCCGCACACAAAAGCTCGCCTCTTGTCAACCTGCGATGGGCGTTGCTGGTGCTCTTGTGGCGAATTTGATTCGGCTAATAGTGCCACTTTTAGCCTTAGCATACCTCCAGACCAGTGCCGCAGAGGCGTACTTGGGCGGGCCCCTTCAAAAATTTGTCAGAGAAACTCTGGTTGCCTCCTACCTAGTTTTGCTTCTACTTGATATCCTTCTCCACATAGGCGGCTATGGTAAAGGTGTTCAGTTAATCGAACACCACAATCCCAAAAAAGCTTAAACGCAAAACAACTCTTCAATTTAAAAAGTCTTAATCCCATCTGATGTCAGCCAATCCCATTTATCATCTCAAGGATGCCTATTTTTTCGAAGTACCAAAGAGTTTGTGGCGTTATGACTGGAAATCACTAAGTGAAGTACCATCGTTTCTGACCGAAGGGCATCCTGACATTACTGACGTCAATGAATTTAATCGAGCTCTCGATGGCAAAGTTCTCATTCCGCAACCATTCGCGGAACTCCACAGCCTCTATGCACCAAAATCTGGATTTGCAATCTCGAAGTACATGATTCTTGAACTTGTTGTAGCTGCGGTCATGGTGCTGATTTTCACGCAGGTCGCGAAGCAGTTGTCTTCTGGTGCACCGCCAAAAGGACGATTCGCTAATCTCTTCGAAGCTTTTCTCGTATTTATTCGTGATAACGTCGCTCGCCCAGCGATTGATGACCCACCAGGCCATGGCCATGATGACGACCACTCAGCTCCGGCACATCGAGGAGACACCTTTGTTCCCATGCTGTGGACGCTCTTCTTTTTTGTTTTAGGGTGTAATCTTCTGGGAATGGTTCCTTGGGCTGGCTCACCGACAGCATCATTTTCTGTTACTCTTGCTTTAGCTGCAGTAACTTTTCTAACAGGCTTGCTCTCAGGCATGAAGCAGTTTGGTGTGATTGGGTTTTTCCTGAATCAGGTTCCACCAATTGACATGCCCACATACATGCTGCCACTGAAAATTATAATTTCATTCGGTCTCTTCCTTATTGAAATACTCGGATTGTGCATCAAACATCTGATTCTGGCAGTTCGTTTGTTAGCTAATATGGTTGCCGGTCACCTCGTACTTCTCGGAATTATGGGACTAATTACGGCGGCTGCCTCGGCTTCGACAGGCACCTGGGCAACTGTAACTGTAATCAGTGTCCTCAGTGCGACTCTTTTTAGCGTCCTGGAGCTTTTTGTCGCCTTCCTGCAGGCCTATATTTTCACGTTTTTGTCAGCGCTCTTCGTGGGTGCGGCGGTTCACCACCATTAATGAAATCCACCAATAAAAAAAAACCTGTTCAGACCCTTCAAAACCTTTCAAAATTGCGTAGAACATGCCTCTATGGGATGCGGGTTTACGTCGTAAGTCGTTTGACCCAAATCCAACAAACCGATCTCGTTTTATCCCGTTTGGAGACCATGGTTTCCAAACTCACGCTTTCAAGGAGTTCCAGCCCGTGATGCTTCGCTCGTTTTTCTCAGCCCGCTCGGCCAGCACGCTCGCCGTCGTTTTGCTCACGCTACTCTGTGCTGATGTTGCCAGTGCTCAAGAAGTAGGTGGCGGTAGAGCACTTATTGATCTCTCAGCCTCTTTTGGCGTTGGACTTGTTGTCATCGGTGCCGCCATGGGCATCAGCAAGCTTGCCGCAGCAGCCTACGAAAGTATGGCTCGTCAGCCCGAAGTATCAGGTAGCATTCAGACTGCTCTGATTATTGCTGCTGCACTTATTGAAGGGTTTACGTTCTACGCACTATTCATCTGCTCAGGAAAGTAGTCTTTCTTCGTTCACTGCCGTGTTTCAAGAAACCTGATTACAAGTATTGCTTTACGTCCCCTGCAGGGACCGAAGATAGTACTTTTTTGTTCTAAGAATGCGGCTCGGTAATTCGTCAGGTAACAGATACGGAGTTCCCGTTTCTGTTACCTGACAACGAGTATGAGAATTCATTTGAAATGATTTCACACCTGTTGAAGTGATACCCTCGATAGGACCCTCATTATGACCGTAAGACATGCAACCAATCCAGCGATCATCGCGACGAACTTGCAAGCACAGATCTCAAAAAAGTGCACGTTAAGCGGTCTGCCGCAGGAGAAACAAATGTCTTGGATACACTCAATCTATAGGTCTGGAATCCTAGGCCTTCTTACTCTCGTTGTGATACTGACTGTATCGTTATCAACAAGCAACGCCTTGGGGGAAGAAACAAACCACGCCACTGATGGTCACCACGAAAACGGCGATAGTCATGGGGAACACCATTCTGAAATCGGCGCCAATCCGCCTCCCGGCACCTCCCTTGAAGACTTCGAAAGCCCCGCAGAATTGAGACGAGATCTCGCGATCTGGTCATTCGCTGTTTTCTTCATGCTCATGCTCTTACTCTCAGCAGTCGCATGGAAGCCTATTATGAAGGGGCTCGATGCTCGCGAGCAAGGCATTGCCGACATGATTGCTGCGACACAAAACGCACACAATGACGCAAAGAATCAGCTCGCCTCATACGAACGCCGCCTCGCCGAGGCATCAGAAGAAGTAAAAGGAATGCTTGACGAAGCTCGGCGTGATGCTGAAACAACTAAACAAACAATAGTGACCGAGGCACGGAAAGCGGCTGACGAGGAAAAGCAACGAGCAAAAAAAGAAATCGAAATGGCTCGTGATGATGCTATTGCTCAACTCGCTGAAAAAGCGGGTGACCTCGCCATCGGTGTCGCTGAGAAATTCATTCGTGAGAAAATCAGCTCAGAGGACAAGACTCGTCTTGTTCGCGAATCTGTCGCAAGCCTTTCAACATCGCCAAGTGCCAACTAAGGCTGACAAGAAACAACAATAATAGCATGACTACTGAGGAACAAAACCGGTTATCGCCGCTTGCTGCACCCCACGACATTGGTGCAGCGAGACTTGCAAAGGTCTATGCTCAGGCAATTGTTGAAGCTGCTGATCGACACCAATGTCAGTCTGAAGTCGTCGAAGAACTGACGCATATCGTGGAAGAGGTGCTTCCTCGCGTCGATAGCCTCATAAGCGTTCTCGAATCACCCCGGATCACTACAGCTGACAAGACCACTCTTGTAAGAAAAACTTTTTCCGGACGAGTATCGACGACAACCCTCAACACGCTACTCGTACTTGCCGACCATGAACGGCTGGGGCTTCTGCCAGAATTGGTAATCTCGCTTCGCCGCGAATTAGACCAGCGGGCGGGGCGACGAGAAGCCGTCCTTACAACCGCAAACTCGATCACCCCGGATGAACAGGCTGCAATTCTCAAGTCAGTTGAAGAATCACTCGGGGAGTCGCTTACCGCTCATTTTTCCGTTAACCCAGATCTGCTCGGCGGCCTCGTCGTTCGGATCGAAGACACCGTTTACGACCATTCAGTCTCCACGAGCTTAGTGTCGCTCGCGGAGCGTTTGAAGCAGAGG
>CBFIHW010000148.1:0-6727 GCA_965662325.1 uncultured Pirellulales bacterium
CATTAGTCCATGGAGGACGATGCCAAGAAGCATGGCAACCGCCCGAAGGGCATCCAGATCATGTCGTCGGGCAATTATTTTTGATGAATGCGGTTCAGGCATGGGGCTTTTTGATCAGTGACATGCTAGTGTCTGCAGGGCATTGGTTTGTCGAGTCTACCGATTGGACGAAAAACAAGAAATCGTGAGAGGTACCAAGGATGTGGCTTTAAAAGTTCAGCATCTTGTGGTGCATCTTTCTTTTTAAAAAGAGTCTCAGGTTGTTTTGACCGTTTGTATTTCACAAAGAGGTTCTCTCTTTTTCGTGAAGAGGTAATTCTTCGTAGTTCAAACCAAGTGAGAAGATCTTTCGTCCGACCGTATTGCTGAAGTTGACGATCGTTTGATTCAAGTATCTCGACAAGATCATCCTGATAGCTAAAGAGTTTGATTCGCGGCATGAAGAGATGATTGTTGCCAGTCCCCTCTGTGCGAATATTTGAAAACATTGAAAAGGCAGTGGTTGTCTTCAGGCTGAGATAAGGAGCCAGCCCGTTGAGGAATACGAGGACTGGAAAGATTAAAAGAATACACATGGGTCGAACTACTGGATCGGGAAGCCTATTCCAAAAAAATTGGCGAATTGCAGGTGCATAAATCACCACGAGCCACATTGCAAAGATAAGCCACGTATAAAAGCCGATTGCATTAGCCATTAAAAAACCATCCCCATTTTTATATGCACGCATCTGTAAGAAGAGTGCGACGCCAAAAAGAAAGACAGCAGCCAGCTTGATGGTCAGGACGCCGAGGCGTGGAATGCTGATCGCTCTAGCGAAAGGATTGTTTTGAGCTGAGAAAAGAAAGACGGCATAAAGCACATAGAGCAAATGTGAAAAACTGTAAATTCCGCCGTGTGGATGGAGAGCGAGAAACCAATGGAACAAAAGGCCTAATAGAACAGCAGCAACGCGAGTCTTTCGCCACCAGAGACCAAGCGGAATAAACAGCTCAAAAAAGAGCGTTCCAATAATGGTTGGCCAGTGTGTCCATGTGCCCGACGGAACGATCGGCACGAATGCTGACAATTCTTTGTGCATCGATACGGCGCAACTGACAGCAGGATTGAAGAAGTCCCAGTTGAGTTTATGAAGTACTGTAAACAAATACATGATGATGAGCGCACTCATCACAACTGGTCGCATGTGTTCATAGATCAAACCACGAAGTTCTTGGGATGAAAGATCTTTTTTCCATTGGCATATCGAAACAGCCAGGACAGTGCCCAGCATGGATGTATGCACAAGAATCTCAAAGAAAATATGATTGGGTACGAAAGGAAGTTTTTGAAACCAGAAAAAAAGACTTGTGAGAAGAAAGAAAGACAGGGTGAAAATTGATCGGGGTAAAAAAAAGAGAATCAGCGTTGAAGCAAGTAATATTTGCCCAGAGAACATGCCTCTCCACCAGGGGAACGAAAGCATGTGAACAAGGCTAGCCGTGGCCAACCCAAGGCTTAAAAGACAGAAGCTGTGGTCGTTTTCAGGTTGAGGAGAAGATTGAGACAAATGTTTTTCAATCGTGTTACTCACTCGAACCACCATAGTAAGAAATGTAATTGAAAGTGAGTAAAAGCAGCATTTCAAAAGGAATAGTACGTGAAGAGAGACGAGTGTCAGGGAATGTGTATTTATTCTTGAGCACTATTCTTGATTTGTATTGGATGGATGAAGGAACTCAACCTCTGTAAAATAGGCACCCCCTGCCGGACTGGTTCCACTCCAGAGTTTCGTTTCGATTTCTGTTTTTCCGGCAGGTAGGTCAACAAAGAAATCGATGTGTGATGATCCAGTCGGTACGTCGGCCTCGTGTGTTGTGCCGGCAAGTGTCAGAGAAGCATGCTCTGCAATAAGTGGTTTATCGGCTTCTTTGGGAAGTTGCCGCAAGGTGATTCGATAGATGCCAGTCTGGTGGACCATAATGTGCCACGGTCCTGTGATGGGGACTCTGCGATTGATTGAATTAAAATTCCAGGGTGGATTGCCAACTGGTAAATACCAGTCTTGAGAGCAAAGCGTCGTTGGATTCTCTACGGGGTTACCGATATCGATAGCAACGGGTGTCATGCGTGGTGATACAGATTGCCAGAACGTTTTATATAGATTTCGAAGTTCAGCAAGAACTTCTGGATGATCTTCAGCAATATCTTTCTGCTGGGAGTGGTCCGTGCGGAGATCATAAAGCTCAGTGCCGTTGATAAGCCGCCATGGGCCTTTGCAGACACATGATGTGTCCCATGGTTCTTCAGGATGTGAAAAGCCTGCACCACCATGGAGTTGCGCAATGTAGTGCTGCCGATGTGCAGACAATTTTTCATCATGAATATTTGCTGCGAAGGAAGCCCCATCAGCGCTATGGTCTCGCGGGAGTTTGATATTGCACAGATCGAGGAGCGTTGGAAGAAGATCAAGATGAGCCGCCAGTCCATGAAAATCCTTTCCCTCTTGCAGTCCACCGGCCGGCCAGTGGATAAAGCATGGAACCCGATGTCCACCCTCATACACAGTCGACTTTTTCCCTCTCATATGTGCATTAAAGCCCCGGTAACTTCCCGCTTTCAGTTCACCTTTCGGAATGCCGTTGGAAGTGCCATTGTCTGTCATGAAAACGAGAATGGTATTTTCAGCAAGTTGCAGTTCTTCGAGATGTTCGCGCAACAGGCCTAAGTTGTGATCAATATTTGCAATCATTCCATAAAAGTTCGCACCGTTTCCCCAGAGGACAGAATCTTGGTACGGTTCACTCCATTCTGGATCAACACGGTATGGTCCATGTGGAGCATTGGTTGCGAGATATAAAAAGAAAGGTTCTTTTTGATGACGTTCAACAAAGCTTTTGGCTTCGTTGAACCAGACGTCTGTGCAATATCCTGAAAATTTTTCAAACACACCATTTCGTTCATATGTGTCGTCAAAGTAATCATTCCCGTAGTAGTCCGAAGCCTGGCCCACTCCTCCACAGCGGTGCCACAGAACTTCTTGAAACCCACGGTCTTGTGGTCGATGCGGTGCGTTATCCCCAAGATGCCATTTGCCAATCATTCCTGTGGCATATCCGGCATCTGAAAAAATATTTGCAATCGTCTTCTCATCACGATGGAGCATCGTTCGGCCACTACTCGTGCGGTACGCACCCGTGCGAGCAGGATAACGACCAGTCATCAATGCAGCACGAGTCGGTGTGCAGTAAGGACTCACATGGAAGTTTGTGAGTCGGAGAGACTCTGCATGTAGACGATCTATTGAGGGTGTCTGTATTACTGGATTACCATGACACGCAAGGTCACCATAGCCTTGATCATCAGTCATGATCAGAATGACATTTGGCGGTGCAGCATCTGCGATGAATTGAATTGCCCCTGCATTGCACACCAAAGCGATTAGAAGAGACAGGCAGTTCTTCATCGTGGGCTTTCCCTCAAAAATAAGGTTTCCTAAAATCATCAAGGTTCCGTAAAAGCGTATGAAACCCCTGACGAGAATCTTGTTTTTTTGATATCCGCTTACCCGGCACATAGTGTAATTGGATTAAGAGAGAAAAATCTAATTGTGTTCACCAAACCAACGTTCTTTGATCTCATCAAGTTGTCCTGCTTCGCGCATCTGTAAGATTGCATTATTCAGTGGCTCACGAAGCGTGCTCCCTTGTGGAAGTGCCAGTGCGAAGTCAAAAGAATCAAAGACGCCTGGAATCAGACGAAGTTCATTCGCTCCAGAAGTATGTAGAGCAAGCATGAGCGTGTGTGATTCAGAGACAAGTGCATCGCATTCCTCGCTCGAAACAGCGGCCACCATGGCTTCAAGGTCCGGATAGAGTACGGGGCTGCCTCCAAATTCTTCCACTGCATCAGGAACAACACCACCTTCTTGGCAGGCAACAGTCTTTCCAAAAAGGTCACGAGGACTCCGTATGGTGCCGGTTACCTGATCAACTGTCATGGTGGTAGTGAGGGTGCTTGTAAGAAGTGCAACAAGGACAATGCCACCAATCATCGATGCGGTTGCAATAAATCGTCCTGTAACAGTCGATATGACTTTGTTTTCACAGCCACCAGTAATAATCGTACTTACACTCCACCAGACAGCTTCCCACGCACCGCGTGGGTAAGGAGCCGGGAATGATTCAGCGTTATGACGTCGTTCAAAAATCCAGAGGAGGTGTCCGGTTAAGACAATCGTCCCGATCACTCCTGCAAGGATGGAAATTAATTCCCATGAAATCAAGTTATTCAGAGCTGTAAGCAGTCGACCATCACGGTCACGGAGAACAGCAATTTGGAGCCCTGAATGCACAACAGGATGAGTGAAATCAACCAGCTTCTCCCGTTGTTCTGTCATCGCCAGTGGACCAAGAAGCACATCAATGTCACCGCGTTGAGTTGCATCAAAAAGATTTTCAATCGATGAGATTGCAACCAACTCTGATGATTTATCAATGCGTTTAGATAATTCGTTCCACAGATCGATGGAATAGCCATGTGGCTTCTCTCCGATATATTCGGCCAGTCCCTTCATTGGGAAAACACCAACCTGCAATGGCTGAATAGCTTCTGCTGGAGCAGGTTGCTGGGCCAGCACGTGGTTTGACTGAATTCCTGAGAAACAAGAGTCTGAGAAACAAGAGATAGTAAACAAGATCAATGCAGTGATCTTTGCGACGGAACCACGGACCCGAAGATTTCTCGAAACAACAAGAAGAATTCCGCCAAGTACAACAACGCCCCCTGCTATGGCGATGGCAAGCGGTGGTAGTGAGAGAGCAGTTACGTCGGTTGCTGCGGATTCTGGAAGAGCATCCTTGTTTTGAATACCAGTGAGATAGAGCAGAAGAAGTGGCATCGAGTTATTTGCAATATGACACAGTATTGCCGGGTAGATGCTTTTGGTTAGCAGGACGATTGTTCCAAGTGCGAGGCCAAGAAGAAACGTCTGTGGCATCCGCTCAGGAAGAAGGTGGAAGATTGCGAAGCAGATAGCTTGTGCAAAAACAGCAATAGCCATTCGTTGTGTACCGGGTTTTTCACCACAAAATGCAGAGAGTACCCATCCACGAAAGAGAAGCTCTTCCAGGCATGCAGGAAGTATCGCCATAAGGGCCCAAGCGAGCCACCACGGTTGGTCAAGCATGAGGGAAAGAATCTTTTCGGAGAGCTCTTTCAATGCCGGTGACATTTCAAGAGTCGTTAGTTCAAGGAGAACAGCGGCACCAAGAATAAAGAGTCCGCCACCAGTTAGGAGGCCACCGAGTAGTGCACTGAGCCCACCGAAAAAAGATTTCCAGCCCGATCCGGACCCTGGCCAGTTAAGAGAAAAAGTTCTTTTGATGTTCACCCTTTGCCAAAACAGAAGAATGGCTAGGGGGGCAACAACAGCGAGTTGTTGAACGGGTATCGCAAGAACAATGCTGTCCGGGCTGAGACCTTGGACATACCAGAGACCAGCAAGGCCAAGTGCAAGCGCTATGCCACCATGGATAATGCCAGGTATGAGTCGAGGTGCAGGACGGCTAAACCCACTTGCGGCATCTGGTCCGCGAAACAGGAGGTCCTCGTCAGCCAGCATTGCTGTTGTTCCACGAAGAAGTACCCAGGTCACTGCAACGCTTGAAAACAATGTCAGCAGGAGTGGCGCAATACTGGAAGTCGATTGAACTAACGCTGCAGACGCACTGTCAGTTTGGTTTGATTCAGAAATAACTTCCTGTTTCGTCGGTGGTGGTGTAAGGGCGTTCTGTGAAACAACAATCTGGCCTGTGTAAGGCACCATGGGTACAAGTTGATTAGCACTGATTCCGGGGATGAGTGATACGCCCGCAAGTGCACTGATAAGTAGGATAACAGGAGTCAGTGTATTTTGTGCTTCTTTCATGCTTTTGGAAGCAGTTGTTACAGCAAGACTCATCGCTGATGCTACTGATGCAAGACCTGTGAAAGAAAGAAGAGTTATCAGAGACCCAAGCCCAACATTTTGGAGATAATAATCGGCAGTACCATCTGGGAAATATTTCAGAGAAACAAGGATTGTTAGAAAAATCGAAATTACATTTGCTGCAAGGGTAGCAAGAGTGACCCCAAAAATGGCAAGGTATTTGCCGAAGACAATATCTTGTGTTCGACAAGGCACGATAAGAAGTGTTTCGATAGTGCCACGTTCTTTTTCACCTGCAATGGCATCGATGGCGGGATAGAAAGACCCAGTCATTGTTAGTACAGAAAGAAGTACAAGGATGGCTCCTGCAACCGGAGCGATGATTCTTCGGTCGGCCACTACGGTTTCTGGATCCTTTCCCTCAAATGTCAATTTAATGGGATCAAACAGGCTTAAGGGAACTCCGGCGACTCCCATTCGTTCTTCACGGACCTGCGTTGCGAAACTGTCAATGAGAGACTCAAACTGCATTCGAGTCTTTTCGCTTGCAGGATATTTTTCTGAGACCTGAGCAGTTAGATTGACCGTATTGAATTCTGTAAGTTCGTTCGTGAATCCTTCCGGAACGTTTATCCACAGATCAACTTTTCCAGAATTAAGAAGTTCCTTTGCTCTTTTTGGAGGTTCGATTTCAGCGAAGACTTCACTCGGCCATCCGGGCGGCTCATTGTTTTGTGCAGCAAGAAGAACCATCCCGAGACGAGTTGCCAAACGAGGGGCTTCCGGTCCGCTGAGGACAAGCGACAGCGGTGTGGCTTGCT
>CBFIHW010000149.1:0-6684 GCA_965662325.1 uncultured Pirellulales bacterium
TAAAGCGTTTGCCCTTGCCACTTCCCCAACTCCTGTGCAACCTCTTTATCAATTGACCTTAGGCCATTGAGGTCCAAATATTTCCCTTGCCACTTCCCCAACTCCTGTGCAACATCTTTATCAATTGACCTCAAACCCATGAGGTTCAACCTCTCCCCTTGAAACTTCGCTAACTCCAAAGCAACGTTTTGGTTTATCGTTGTGAGTCTATTAAGGATTTGACCTTGGTTTTGCTCTGCGTGTCCTATCAACGTAACAAATTCAGCAGCTTGTTCAGCAGTCAGAGACTTTCCCCTATCTACCCAAAAGAGCTTTGCTACGCGATCTTCATTAAGTAGTTTTTGCGTCTTCGTTGCGTACTCTTGATCTGTTTCTGAAAGTTTCGCAAGAGGTATAAATTTAGGTTCTCCGGCAGCTAGCTGAATTTCTACAATGTCATTCGATAATGAAACAAAGCGAGCCTCCCGGGTGAACTTACCCGTAATGTCTGTCCATGTTCTAAGGCCATGACGGAGAGTGAAATCATCAAGCTGCATTCGTGCAAATGCGGCCGGGTTCTTTTTCGGGTCTAGTTGATTTTTTTTTGAGATTTCTAACGCGCGTTTAAAAAGGGGTTCTGTCTTGTCGTAGTTGCGAAGACCTTGGTGCTGTATGGCAAGGTTGGCGAGTGTCATTACTAATTCTGCATTCTCTGGCCCCAATTTCTTTTCCTTAATCTCCAACGCACGCTTATACAGCGTTTCTGCTTTGCCGTATTCACCATTCATCCAGCAAAACCAGCCAATTTGTTCGAGTGTGCCTGCTGCTTCTATACAATCTGGCCCCAATTGTTTTTCGAGTATCTCCAGCTCACGCCTACCCAGTTCTTCTGCTTTGGTGTAATCCTCAAGGCCCCAATACAAGTAGCCTAGGTCTCTAACTGTCTCTAGAATTTCAGGATTCTCTGGCCCTAATTTTTTTTCCTGAATTTCTAACGCACGTTTTAACAGCGGTACTGCTTTGTCGTATTCTTCACTAAGTTTGCTGTACATTGCGGCAACTTCGCAGAGAGTGCGTGCAATATTTGGATGTTCTGCACCAAATGACTTTACGTATATTTCCAACGCACGCTTTAAGAGTGTCTCTGCTTTTTCGTAATCACCGCCTTTTTTTTGGGTATTAATGTAGTAGTACAGTTCACCGAGGATTAACAGGCTACCTGCAACATTCGGATGGTCTGGTCCAAGTGCTTTCTCATAAATATCTAATGCACGTTTAAAGAAATCCTCTGCTTTTTCGTAATCATTATCTTTTTTTGAATAATTAATGTAGAAGTACAGGTTGCCGAGAGAGGTCAGGCTTTTTGCAACATCCGGATGGTCTGGTCCAAGTGCTGTCTCACGAATATTTAACGCACGCTTTAAGAGTTCTTCTGCTTTTTGATATTCACTATCTTCATCGAGATAGTTGATTTCGATGTGCAGGTTACCGAGAGAGGTCAGGCTTTTTGCAACATCTGGATGGTCTGGTCCAAGTGCTGTCTCACGAATATTTAACGCACGCTTAAAGAGTTCTTCTGCTTTTTGATATTCACTATCTTCATCGAGATAGTTGATTTCGATGTGCAGATTACCGAGAGAGGTCAGGCTTTTTGCAACATCCGGATGGTCTGTTCCAAGTGATTTTTCGCGAATGTCTAACGAACGCTTTAAGAGAGCCTCTTCTTCTGTGTAGTCACCATCGCTATTGATGACGATGTACAGTTCAGCGAGATTATTGAGGGTTGTTGCAACATCCGGGTGGTCTGGTCCAAGTGCTTTTTCACAAACCTCTAGTGATCGCTTTAGCGATTCTTCTGATTTTTTATAGTCTCCAAGACAATAGAGTAGGTAGCCAATTTCATTAAGCCTTTGTCCCGTAAGTTCATTTTCATTTCCAAACTCAACCTCTGTTAGACGGACCGCCTCCTCAGCAAAAGGAAGGGCTTCCTGGTACTTGCCTTGGTCGTTTAAAGCTTTGTATCGGTCATGCGCATCCTGAAGCTCATCTGCGAGCGTAGAGGAACAGCACAAAACTAGACTGGCAACGATGAGACAACGCATGGCAAGAAGTCCTCCAAAGGTGAGCTTTAGAGTACCATCCTAAAGAGAAGTATCAACGTTTCCCCTTCCGCCAATCCCAAGGCGGTATAGAGTTCGGATCAGCCTACAGGCTTATCTTTCCAATGCCACAAAGAGGTAAAGCATTATTGTTCGCCCGCAGATTTAGGTTTCACGTTACATCGTCCGTCTTTTCACTCTTCACTTTTTTGCGACGTGACCCCGGGTGGAGTTATGGCAAGCCGGAAGCCAATTGCCCAGTCTTTAGTTTCTGGTTTTTCCGCATATATAGATCCGGAAGTGCATCCTACAGCCTTTTTGTTCCACGGGCCTCTACGCACAACGCCCGGCTCGCTGCATCATTCCGATACATTCCCATGCATGCCAAACAAGCCCCAAGGGTTGGTTGTTTCCCAAAGACAACCTGCTGCCCCTGGTAGGGGTCGAAAGTATCAAAACACAGAGAAAAGTTTATTGGGCAACAGAAGGCAACAAAAGGCGAATCGTTGTTTCACTCGTTATAGATAACAAGTTTGAAATTTTGGCCTGACTCCGCCCACTATGGTCCCACAAAATACCCGCAACTTTTTTCACAACGTCACAGTTTGATTTCTAACAGGCGTTCAGATCGTCGCTCAACCAAAATCACGATTATTTATTGTGAGTCTCCAATATCTAACACATATTCTTGATCTTTCTTTGAAAGTATCTCAAACGAAATGATCGTTCTTCTTCCGTCAGTTAACTGAAGCGTCACTTTTCCTTCAGCAAGTTCAATGAAACTAGCTTCACGAGTGAAATTTCCTGTAATATCAGTCCAGATTCTTGAACCATGACTCTGAGTAGAATTACTTGGTGTAGGTTTCTTGAATTTATTTGTTGAAGTTTTTGGCCTTAATTTTTTTGTACTACTAATGTCGAAGTCCTGTTCTAAAACCAGAACATAGGGGAATTTTTGACTTAATCCTTCGACGTCATTAAATTCTCGTGGTCTATGAACAGAAGGTACGGCCGTTACGGCTGCAAAGACTTGGTCTCCGTCATTGACCTCAATTGATACAGCCTTTCCACGGGTCATGGCTGAGTAACGAGTTTTAAGATCTCGGGCAACTGCTACCAGTGTCAGCCGCCATGAACCTGAGGAACATTCACGTAAGGTATCTTTTTCAAGTGACACTTTTATTCTTGATGATGGATTCTTGATTTGAATGATATTCACACCATATTGGTCAGGAATGTATTCTTCAGTTGGGCGTAGCGTGCCGATACGTCCTGGAATTTCTTCTACCGTGATAACAGGTACCGCGGGTAGCTGCTTGTTGTATGCCCTTACGCGGGCATCGAGATATGTCTGTTGGTATACGTAATCCATGGTGATCATTCGAGCGGCCATAATTCCGAGTTCATCACCGAAACCCTCCATGGGGTCACCAGGAAATATTTTTTTTTCTACAAATAACCGTAGAAATGTCTGAATCGGGTCTTCAGTAGAACGTCCTTTGTCATCCTTTCGGTTCTCTAGCCATACATCAATCGGGAGTTGAGAATCGATATTTGGAGCTTCGTAGATGTGCTGAAGCCACATCCATGAGCTGTAACGATGCCCACTCCAGTTAAGACTAAAGTGCATATTATCGAAGTATTTCTTCTGGTTGCCAACAAAAGATGGAATGAACTGGTGAGCTTGCCAATTAGCGTGAGTTTCCCAGAAGGAACCGACTGTTGACAAATTCCGCATACCCCCAGAATAAAGTTGCATAACATGCCCGGCTTCATGCGGGAGAACACTTGAGCCATCACCAAAAGCATTCGGATGAATTTGAATTCCTCTAGCGCCATTGGCCCATCCGCTCTTATGGTGGGCCAAACCTGTATGTGTGAGAAAAACATTTACTTTATGGTGGACTGGATCATTTTTCCAATCGTTAGCCTGATGTTCTTTATCTGACCATGGCATCGGGAAACCGAGTACATCCCGATAAAAACACCAAGTCTGGTCTAAATATTTCAGCACACGAGGCATAAAATCTGGGGTAAAAGCAGTAGCACCCTCATCTTCTTTACTCAGGCCTCGCCACACTGTCCAGTAATCTGTTTCAAAGATTTCGTAGGTCTTGCCGTAATTTTCTTTTTTGTAATTTTGGTAATTAACGATACGTTTAAACGACTCTCTATTCTTGTCTGGTTTTAAAAATTTATCATAGACATTTTTGAGGTACCTTAAGTCGGAGTCGGTAAAAGAGAGCATAGGCCATGCTCGAATAGTACCATTTTTTAACATGATTACTGCGTGGCAATGACTTCTTGAGTTCTGTAAGCCTTGCAGTCGTATCAATTGTCCTGCAAAAGGTGCCCCTCTCACAAAACCTCTTACGCCCTCTCCAAGAAGATTTGTTTGGTGTAAGGCATCTGCTTGTTTCCATGCTGTCTCATTTCTAAATCGTGGTGTCCAAATTCGGAACTTCTGGTTTGGAGTTAAAATCCAAGCCTCTGAGGCAGAAACGGAGAAGCATATGGGGAGAAGCAACAGCAATTTGAAAGTTGTTTTTAGTGGCATTTTCGTATGCTTAAGTTAGAAAAAAATAAACCTATCTTACGAATTTTTGCTTAACTAAACATTGTGAGGCAACGTAACAGTTCTGTGATCTCCCCGCAAAATCCCCGCAAAAATTTGCGGAGAATTGCGTTTCACCCGTGCTACAGGTGAAAACTAATACCCCCGGCAGGAGTCCAAGGTCAAAAACCCCGTTGTTTTTTCATTGGTCAGGAAAGGTCAGCAAAGGTCAAAAGGTTTGTTTTCGCTTGAATAATATAACAAGTCGAAGTTTGACCGAACCTGACCAGTTAGAAACCTACACAATTCCTACACAAATTTTCAAAAGCTTCACAGGTTGAGTTCTAACAGCCGTTCAACATAACACTCAACAAATATATCATTCAATATTTTCTCTTATTATAAAGGCTAGTGTGTTTTATCTTCACGGCGTTTTTGTCCTATCGCGGTATGAAAATCGCTGGTTTCAATTGTAATTTTGCCACTGCCGTAAACCGACTTCATTGGACCTGAGTCATGGAGCATCTTCGGTGGGTGAGATCGTGATTCCCCATTGATCGTGATGCTCATGTTTGTCAGATCAACCGAGACGCAATCGCCACTCATAGTGATCCCGTTGAGCTTCTCACCAGAACGCACCGGGATGGTGAGCGCTGCGATGAACTCTTTGTGACTGGAAAATGTGTCGAGGTCGGACACTTGCAAGACATGGTAATCCTTGTCCAGAGCGAAGTGCGCGCAGAGGCCTTTACCGACCTGATAGACATTCCACTTTCCAACTCGTTTCGGCTTTGCGCCACCGTCTTCAAACAATGTTCCCTGACCCAGTAGCCAGTTTTCGTGCTGGACGACACGTCCACGTGCTTCGTGTCGGCGCTTATGAGGTGGGTCTCCAGGCACGATGGTTTCCACCCGCAACGCTAGAGACGGATCGGCTCCGAAGAGGACGCTGTTGTAGCGGCACTGATGAATCCACCCATCGGAATGGACTGATCCCATCGATATGTGCGGCGTGTTGTAGTAATAGACCGCGGCAGGCATCCACTTCTGTGTGTTCCACAACGCATCGCTGGGCCAGCCGGTGAAACGTCGTCCTTGATAGTAGAGGACCTTTCGCGTTCGTGCTTCTCTTGCCAGCGATTGCACCACAGGATGTGGAATGAACTGGCTACTGGCGAAAAACATGCCCTCGTCTTGCTTCAACCGGGGTTCATTGCCGCTGGCAATATGGGTTCCCGCTGGTTTCAGACCAGGCGCTTGCGGGTTTTTGAAATCGTAACGTGGTTCACCCATTCCCAGTGCAAGCCAAACGGTAGGAAGGAAACCGTCGTACCGGGCATCGGTTAGGTAGGCGACTTTGCGCGCGGTCAGGGAATGATCGCGGTCTGCGGTGCGGCATCGGAGCGATGGTCCGCCGAGGTATCCGTTGACACTCAGTAGGGCCCGCTCTGCCAGCATAATATTGAGCAAGTCTTGAGAAGCTTTCCGGAGCGTTTCATCGGAAGCGTAGTCGGCCAGAATGATCAGTGGATTCGAGAAATGGTACTGGTAACACTTCGAGTTCCACTCCACGAAGCCGCGTTCCATGCGATGCGCAATGAACTTGCTGATCTCATGAATCTGTTCCTCGATATCAGCGTCGCGATATTCCTTGGAAAAGAGACCGATAGTGAGATACATCAGATCATGGTTCTCGGTAAACGACGGCGGCCAGTGTGCGCGTGTGCTCAGGTGATTACGAGGCCATTTTCTGATGAGGTCGACAATTCGAACTTCGGCCTTATCTGAGAGCCGCGGCGAACCTCGAAAATCGAGCAGTGTCCGCAGGAACCGGATGAGGTAGATGTCGTTATCCCGACCAACCGGCGTGAACGATTCAAAATATTCATTCGCCTTTGCAACATCGTGATTCAGAACCAGTCGCCCATGATTGAGCGCCCAGCGGCGTCCGTCGCTTGGATCCATCAACGGTTCCAGTCTGCCAAAGTGCTCGACGATCCATTCAAGATACTCGGCACGACGGGTTTCGATTGGCTTTTCCGAATCAGAAGA
>CBFIHW010000150.1:0-6275 GCA_965662325.1 uncultured Pirellulales bacterium
GTGTTACACAATGCAACGCACGCTGCTTTTTCTGACAGGTCTCTACGAAAGGACCCACCTCGTAATCCAAAACACCATCTCGCTATCGAAGCCATTACAACAGCATTCTGGGACGCCTATCTGCAAGGTAATAAGAAGGCCCTAACTTGGCTTAAAAACGGTGGAGTTAAAGCCATACTTGAGCCACAGGACACCTGGCAGACAAAATAAGGCCTCCACTGACCTCGGGCAACGCGACTTAAGTTCTCTAGGCGATGCCTTCAGCACGCATGGCTTCCCAATCTTCTGCAGAAGGTTTGGCAATGGTTCCGCAGATATAATCCCCAATTGGAAACGCTACATTAAAGTTTTTGTCTGGGTATTTGTGGTGTAGAAAATGATGACGAGCACAGAACTTATATAATGCCCAGTTTGCGAAGAACCTCTTCGTCGGCTGATGCATTTCAAGGTGAATCTGATTCCAGATTGTATGGTGAATGGCTACAACGAGCATGAACATGCCAGCACCTACTGGCGAAAAGAAGAACAGAATTATCGCAACTGGCAAACCCTCAACGAGACCCTCCCAGAAATTTAAGCGAATGCCCCGGTCCTCTCCCTTGGGCATCGGATCGTCGTGAAACACTTTTCGATACTGTGTATGGTGTTCAACAGCATGGCTAGTGAAAATCTTCCGGCGCAACTTAAGATTCTTGAGGAACGATAGCCGGGGTTGCTTGTGCATAAGTTTGCAGTGAATCTGATGCTCTATGAGAGACATCAGGACAACCATCGCCACAAACCATCCTGCCAATGACAACACTTGAAGCAACATTTTTTTTACAGTTCTATGGGTTGGTAAGTAACAAAACACGGCACCGGCTCTGCTGTCCGTAAACACCGCGGATGGGTTGTACCAACAGCAACAGACTGCCGTTAGATCAGTTTCATCGACTATTTTTGCACTTTAACCTGAAACTTTCTTTTTTTTGGTGGTCGTTTCCCCCCAGCCCTATGGATTTCGTGCCGCCTTTTTTTCCGGGAATCTCGTCTCGAATTCGGCCTTTCCCGTCGTTTTCGCGGTTTTTGCCTGTTGTCTTCGAGTTCATTATCCAAACCATCAACTTCGGCATCTTGTTTCGGTAGTATCTGATGGAGGACAGCTGCCGCGACATCTTCAGGGGAGTGGCCTTCATCAAAAAGCCGCCGTAAGAGTACTTTTTCTGTCGTTAAGTCTGAATTATTCAGGTCAACACGAAATGATTCGAGGAGTTTTTCACCCTGCAGATTGCGAATGGCAGCTAACGAAGGAAGAGCCTCAATGGTGAGCCTCGACCCTGTGAAACGCTCGATTGCCGATACCGACCGCATGCCAGCTCCCGTAACAAGACTCAGTGCAAGACCTTTTTTTCCAGCTCGCCCAGTTCGGCCGATTCGGTGAACATAATCTTCGGGGTCTTTTGGCAGGTCATAGTTTACAACTACACCGAGCTCGTTCACATCGATTCCACGAGCTGCTACATCCGTCGCTACAAGATAATTAAAACGCGATTTCCTGAAGTTCGCCATCACGCGTTCTCGTTGCGCTTGAGCCATCCCACCGTGTAGGCGATCAACAATACAATCATTGCTCGCTAGGTCGTCAGCAAGTTTCTCAACCATTTGCTGGGTATTGCAGAAAATTACACCACTCTGTGCATCGTAGTATCGAAGAACACGAAGCAGGGCATCAAACTTCATTTGATGCCTGACCTTAAAACCTTTTTCCGTGACAAGCGGCGCCTGTTGCCTGGAATCCTGTTCGATGGTTATATAGCGAGGTTGTGTCGAAAACTCTTCTACCAGTGTCTTAATTGACTGACTTATTGTTGCAGAAAAAAATATGGTCTGTCGACCTGCTGAAGACTTTCGGAGAATTTTTTCGACATCATCACGAAAGCCCATATCCAACATTCTATCTGCTTCATCGAGTACCAACGTTTCAATCGTGGAAAGATCAATGGTCGACTGCTCTATGTGGTCAAGCAGACGTCCGGGTGTTGCAATAATCACCTGCGCACCGCCTCGTATATCACGCAGTTGTTCTCGAAAGGAGACGCCGCCAAAAATGACAGCTGTCTTCAGCTTTTTCTTGTATTTCCCAAACTTCTGAACTTCATTTCCGACCTGCTTTGCGAGTTCTCGCGTTGGTGTCAGAATGAGTGCCTGAGGTTGTCTTTTTTTTGTGATGATCTTTTCTACTATTGGAATGCAGAATGCAGCAGTTTTCCCAGACCCTGTCTGCGACTGTCCAACAACATCAATGCCATCCTGAATGACTGGTATTGCAGCTTCTTGGATTGGGGAAGGAGACTCGAATCCGAGATACTGCACAGACGCAAGCATTTCTGGCGACAAATTGAAGTTTTGAAATCCTACCGCGTTGGATTCAGCGGCGGGAAATCCTGATAATTTGTGCATAGTTTCCATCATCTACGTTCCTTTGGCATGTGAATAACCCAGAGACGCTTCCGGGGTCATAACGAAAGGGGTAGACAAAACCCGCCGGAGAATGAAGGCGGGCGGTGCAGTTCCGTGGAGGACTTTAACTGCAGATTAGAGGACTTCATCTCAAACCATCAATAACCACACTACATAAACTCAGAGGTGAACACAAACGCCTACACGATTTGATCAAAGAATTTATCGACAGTGATTAGTAACTCTCCGCACAACCGGAAGACTCAATCAACCACGACACTGATTTCTGCGTTCCTAGCAGCGTGGAGAAGCCTCCGGATATCCGCCCGATCCCTCTTGTCGAATAAATTGACAAAAACCTGTCAAAAAGCTCGTTTTTAGTTAGATTTGTGCAAGGTCCAAAGTGCGCTGAAAACGTCGGTTGTCCCAAGAGGGGGATGAAATTAATTTTGTGCCACCAAGTGGCTGAAAAAAACAATCGCTTCATTGTAGATATGTAAGCACTCCTCGGGTGACCCATTTTTGTCGTCCGCTAAACAACACCGGTACCTTTCATGAGCACTCCAATGCCCACCGACCGCCGAGCCTTCCTCAGTGGCATCGCAACTCTTTCAGTCGCTTCTTACGCCAAGCATGCCTCGTGGGGTGCGGTTCCCCCTAGCGATGGCCCGTTACCGACGCCGAGTACGAATACTCAATTAGCCTTACCAAACAGTGACCTTCTCTTTTCCTGCAAATATGGAATGATTAAGGGACAGGGCCTCGAAAATCGCCTTGCCATTGCCAGGACTGCCGGCTTTGATGGCGTCGATTTCGATGACGCCGCAAGCGTGAGTCCAGATGAGTTACGGCGTGCAGTTGCATCGACTGGCGTCATTGTCCACAACGTCATTAATCATAGTCACTGGAAACAGCGGCTCACGAGCCCAAACTCAGATGAACGTAAAACTGCAGTGACAAATTTACGCCATTGCATGGAAGTATCTCATGCAGCTGGTGGCAGTGCTGTCCTCATTGTTTTGGGACGAAAAACAGATGGTCCCAACGCTGAGGCACGCGCTCGAGAAGAAATTCAGGGCCTTCTTCCTCTTGCTGCCAAGCTTGGCCAACGCATCCTCATTGAAAACGTATGGAATGGCATGTTCTATGACCCCGATGGATCCCGCGATCAGTCGGCTCAACCATTTGCGGACTACATTGATAGTTTCCAGAGTCCATGGGTGGGTGCCTATTTTGATTTGGGAAATCATGCACGGTTCGGTGATGTCGCAACCTGGGTTCGCCAACTTGGGTCTCGGATTGTTAAACTTGATATCAAAGGGTACTCCAATAAGAGAGCTGACCAGGAAGGCCCGAGGAAAGGTTTCGTAGACATCACCGAGGGAGATGTCGATTGGGAGTCCGTCCGTGACGCGCTGCGGGAGATTCAATTTACGGGTTGGGTAGCTGCAGAAGTAGACGGTGGTGACCTTCCTCGTCTTCAAATTGTGCTCAAACAAATGAAACAGGCACTCCTTGGTTAGGGTGTCACAGGCTCTTACCTGAAAGAACTTTTCATGAACGAACTACATCTCAACAAACACAATCGTCGCGGCTTTCTGTCAACAACAGCAGTTGCATCATTCGGCGCGTCGACAATGGTTCACTCTGCGACTCCCGCCAAGTCAGATCCTCATCCATTACGCCTTGCGGTAATTGGCTGTGGAGGACGTGGACGCGGGGCTATCGACGACTCCCTGACAATAAACAGTGGAGTCACGCTTGTTGCAGCTGCTGATCTACGGCTCGAAAACTGCCAGCAGATGTTTAAAGGTGTCTCGAAAGCACATCCCGATAAAGTCAATACACAGAGCACAAAACTGTATTCTGGCCTCGATGGATACAAACAGATACTCGATGACCCAGACATTGATGTTGTGTTCCTCACAACCTCACCAGGGTTTCGGCCGGTGATGGTGCAGGCAGCAGTCCAAGCAGGAAAGCATGTATTTGCTGAAAAGCCAGTCTGCATTGATGCCGTTGGCTACCGAGCATGTAAAGCGTCACACAATTTGGCCGCACAAAACAAAACCGCAATAGTCACAGGTACCCAGTATCGTCGACAGGTGAACTACATCGCAGCCGTTGAGCAGATTCGAAGTGGAGCAATAGGCGAAATCGTTAATATTACGGCCCGTTATTGCACCGGCGGCATCTGGTACCGGCCACGAAAAGAGGGCATGAGTGATACCGAATATCAACTCACAAATTGGATGCATTTTATCTGGCTCAGTGGAGATCAAATCTGTGAGCAAGCGGTTCATAACATTGATACATTTAATTGGGTTATGGGGGAGAACCCACTCTCTGCGTATGGGTCCGGTGGCCGTTTCACCCGGCCATCTGATAGCGAAATGTGGGACAGCATGTCGGTTTCCTACGAATACCCAAACAACCGCACAGTCTCTTTTATGTGCCGTCAGATTCCCGGCTCACAGGGTCTTAACGATAATGTCATCTACGGCACCGAAGGTACGTGTCAAATCGGTGCTGCGAACTCGGGCTCACGTATTTTCGACCGCAAAGGCAAGCAGATCTGGGAGAAAGAAGGCCGGATAAAAGATGCCTACCGTGAAGAACATCGAGCCCTTATTGAATCAATCCGAGATGAAAAACCTATCGTTGAGCTTGCGCAGACAGCCAATAGTTCAATGGTTGGCGTACTTGGTCGAGTCGCAGCGTATACGGGTAAGAGAGTTACGTGGGACTTCATGACAACACAAAGCACGCTTGACCTGTTTCCCAAATCACTCACCTGGGATGGGGCACTGCCGTCGAAAGGTTATGCCGTGCCAGGAAAAACAAAACCTGTTTAGGTTGTCAGCAATACACCCTGGTGGTGATGGCGAATGGTCAGGTGAGTTTTGGCACGGCGTATGTCCTCCTGTATGACCGTTTGTAGTATTGATTAGCCTGTTCAGCATCAGCACCAACAAACTTTCCGGTTTCGGGGTTCACTTCGAGCACGGCACTAGCTTTGATTCCTTTTGACTGCAGGCTAAGACCATGTGGGGAGAGAATCTTGCCCAAACGCTCGGCTTGCTCGGTCATCGATGGGAGCCCGTGTGTCACAATATTGGAGTCGTACTCTCTACTCGCACGAAATGCGCTATTTGCAAGGTTGCACCAGGCCGTTGAATCGTTTCCTAGCGAGATGTCTGCATTCAGGAGGTTTTGGTCGCGCTTTCTAACTGCATCAATAAAGTTCTGTTGATGCGATCCATTACCACTATCGCCCTTGAAGGACCGAATTTTTCCGCCGTCTCGGTCAAACGCAACACCACTTCCTCGTCGACCCTCGTAGTGTCCTCCGGAACACTGGACTATATACCCACTACCGGGCCCCATGTGCTTGGGGCTTTTCTTGCCACCAGGCTCTGCAGCGATATTAGCAAGTTGTATTTGAACTGGCACAGAACCTGTTTCCATTGCAACCATTTGCACATTAGGCGTTGCACCAGCATCATTCCAAACCACGCGGCCACCGATGCTCTGAATTCGTGTAGGAACTTTTACTGTGTCACGAAACACAACATTTCGGACATCATCGAGAATGTGTATGCCCCAATTTCCCATCTCACCGGAACCCGTATTCCAATCCCAATGCCAATCGTACTGAAGCTTATCTCGAAAGATTGGTTCGTCCTGCGCTGGACCAAGCCAAAGGTCATAGTCCATATCGTGCGGAATCGGCAATGGTGTTGATCGCTTGCCAATTGATGGCCGCACGCCAACACGATTTACCTGCACCGAAACGATATCGCCGAGACCTTTCTCCTCATGTAGAAATTCCTTAA
>CBFIHW010000151.1:0-6090 GCA_965662325.1 uncultured Pirellulales bacterium
GTAAGCTCAGAGGGGTCCGCCGGCTGCTTAACGACTTTTTCATTCCGCAAGAGTGGCACACCCTTGTCGCCAAAGTAGACGACCTCAACCGGGTCAAGATTGTGCAAGAGCCCGAAGTACTCATCGAAGCCCTGATTCTTTGGAAGGAATGGTTCTACAAAACCGAGGTGCCACTTCCCAATACAGGCAGTCGCATAGCCATTCGCCTGAAAGAGTTCTGCAAGCGTCAGTTCGTCTGGGTGGATACCCGTTGTTGAGTCAGCGCGGTGCACCCAGATGTGATTGCCTACACGGCGAGGATAACAACCAGTCAGCAACCCGGCTCGTGACGGACTACAGATCGGTGCTGCTGCGTAATAATCTTCAAAGAGGATACCCTCATTTGCCATCGCGTCAATTCGTGGTGTTTCAACCTCTGTCGCACCGTAACAGCCAAGGTCATAGTAGCCCTGGTCATCAACAAAAATGACAATCACGTTTGGTGAATCAGTTGCAGCAGATGCTTTGGCTCCTACACACAAGGTAAGAGCGCAGATAGCGAGAGTACGCATGCTAGAGAATGATCGAATCATAACGCCCCCGACTTCCTATGTATTGAACGCGTCGCATCACAAAACCAGTGTGCTTTCAGCACTAGTCATAGCAGAACACACACAGTGCTAGGCAATCAATTTGTTGATCACCTTTCCGCCAAACTGACTCAACTGTTTAAACCGACCAGCGTGATAGTAGGTCAACTTGTTGTCATCAAGCCCAAGTAACCGCAACAGCGTGACATGAAAATCACGAATGTGATGCACATCTTCAACTGCTGTCATCCCGGTTTCATCTGTTGCACCAATCGTATGCCCTGCGTTACTGCCACCACCAGCCAACCAGATCGTCATGGCATCAGGATTATGGTCACGCCCATATGCAACACCACCACGAACACCATTGTCAGGCGACCGGCCAAACTCTCCGCACCAGACAACCAGAGTGCTTTGAAGAAGGTTTCGTGACTTTAAATCTTCAATAAGAGCTGCTATTGGCTGGTCAACACTTTGCACACGATTGCCATGTGCTCGCTCGATATAGTCATGACTGTCCCAGCCACCGTTATACAGCTGCACAAACCGAACGCCTTTTTCCACGAGCTTACGAGCCAACAGACACTTTCTGCCAAACGCATCTGTTTCTTCTCGCCCAACACCGTACGCATCGAGTGTCTTTTGTGATTCTTCCGACATGTCAATCGCATTTGGTATTTCCGTCTGCATTCGGAAGGCGAGCTCATAGCTCTCCAGCCTTGCTGAAAGTTCATCGTGTTGAGGATGCAATGCCGCATGGCGTTCATTCATAGCTTTGAGCAGATCAAGATTCTTACGCTGCCGAATCGCGGTCACACCCGGTGGCGGTGACAAATTTAAAATCGGCGAACCGGTCGGCCGCAAAGGCGTTCCCTGATAGAACGCAGGAAGATATCCATTGCCCCAGTTTGGCGCGCCGCCTTGTGGATCAGACACCTCAGGGAGAACAACATATCCGGGCAGGTTTGAATTCTCACTACCAAGCCCATACGTCACCCATGCACCCACTGCAGGATCGCCACCGAAACGATTCCCGCAATTCATCTGATACATGGCCGTCGGATGATTCACGCTATCGACCTGACATCCACGAAAGAAACACAGGTCATCCGCCACCCGAGCAAGATGCTGCCAGTTGTCAGCCATTGGAGCGCCGCTCTCACCATGCTGATGAAACGAAAACGGGCTCTGGACATAGTATCGCTTGCCACTTTCCATCGCAGATTTGGTTTCACCACTTCTGGTGAATTCCTGCAGATGCAAATTCTTGAGCGCGGGCTTTGGGTCGAACGTGTCGATATGCGAAGGACCACCTGTCATCGTCAAAAAGATGCAGTTTTTCGCTTTTGCCGGAATGTGCACCGGCTTAGGGGCCAGTGGTCCAACTGAATCCGTTGCCCTCGCATCACCAGCAAGGAGTGAAGCAAACGCCACACTGCCAAGTGAGGTACCAATGCGGAACATACTTTCTCGACGATTCATATGTGGCATCAGTACCAAACCTTAATAGACGTAGACAAATTCATTGGTGTTCAGAAACACAAGACATATGTCACCAAGTGCCCGAACATGACGATCAACGTCGTCCGGCTGCAAATCAGGTTCGAATTCCTGATTCGCGTAAAGAACCTCGTCGTACATGAAGCGTTCACCTGACAACTCTTCGACTGCTTCACGCGACGCTGTAAGCGGAACCGTTGAATCTGGCCGAGCCTCAGCAGGAAGACTTGCTTCTACAGAACGCCAACTTTGCAATGCCTGATCAAGCTCCTCAGGCTGAGGCTCACGGCATAACACCAATTCATACATACGTCGCAACGCCCGCATATCACGATTATCGGCGTCACCAGAACTCTCACCCCATACTCGTTGAGCCAGCGCGAGGCTGCGATCGTACGAATTCTTGCTATTGAATAGATTCAAGGCCTGTGGCGTGACAGTTGATGACTCACGTCGCTCACACGAGAAGTCTGGTGCAGGAGCATTAAAGACCTCAAGCATAGGATGCTTCACGCCTCGTAATTTCAAAATATAGAGAGATCGTCGATGGCGCTGCTCAGGCTCTGGGTTCGGAACCCATGCAGATGCAAATGCACCCATCACCTGCCGCGGCTGGAGTGCGACCTCTTCGTTGATTTCAGGTCGACAGGGCACACCACCGACTGTTTCATTTAATTCCCCTGTAATTGCCAGTATCGAATCACGCATTTCTTCTGCTGAGAGCCGTCGTGGTTCAAACACAGCGAACGAATGACCTTCCGGGTCTAACTCAGCGAGCGTATCCGCATAAGGATGCGTGGATGATCTGCGATATGCTTCCGAAAGCATGATCGTACGATGGACATTTTTTACTGACCAACCGTTCTTCATGAATTCTGCTGCGAGGTAATCGAGTAAATCTGGGTGCGTTGGAAGGCCACCTGTCGAACCGAAATTATTTGGGTTCCCAGCAATGGGTTTTCCAAAGTGCCATTGCCAGATACGGTTGACCATAACTCGCGATACGAGCGGATTGTTTGGATCAGTTATCCACTCAGCAAATGCTTTCCTACGACCTTCTGGTGTTTCTGGAATAGCAGCCGGAACTTGGCCTTCAAGCACACTGAGGACTCCCGGCTTCACGAGATCACCCTCAGCAAAGGGATCACCACCGGTCCGAATGTACATATCTTCAAATGTAGACTTTGTTGTATCGTGTGGGATACGAAGTGGTGCCAAGACCTTTACGTACGTTGGAGTAGGACCACTGTAGACCGAAAGAGCGAAGGGCTTGTACCGATCAAACTCCCACTTCAATCGCTGAAGTCCCTTCGTGGCAACACGCTGCATTCCATTTTGTCTAGGCGTAAAGCCAACACGCGATGGTGGAAGGTTTTTTTGAGCAATGCCCTGCTGCATCAACGCACTGCGTATTTTTTGAAACGCTGCACTCTTCTTGTTCTTCTGTGCTTTCGAGACCGCCTTCATCCACTTTGATCTGGAATCACGAATATTCTGTTTTCGATCAGGCCCAGCCTTTTCCAGTTCAGTATCAAACCACTCAATCGCATTATGCTGGAGAACAGCCTCAAGTTCTGCCAGTGTCTGGCGGTACCCTTGCTCCATTTTTTTCAGAAACCGTTCCTCTTCAAACCCATCTCGATTTTCCTTGGCTAAAAAATCTGCTTGTCGTTCAGCAAGTTGTGTGGTGTTGAATATTGCCTGAATGCTGTAGTAATCACGTGTAGGAACAGGATCAAATTTATGATCATGGCACTTCGCACATTGAAGAGAGTGTGCAAGAAACGTCTCGCCAACACTATTGGTTACATCGTCAAGAAATCGCTGGCGGGCAACCTTGGGAACTTCCATACTCGTCAGTTCCCACGGCCCTTGCCGGAGGAAACCAACGGCAACGAGAAGCTCTGGATTGTCTGGTGAAATCTCATCACCAGCAATCTGCTCCCTGACGAACTGATCATAGGGCTTGTCGTCTTGAAAGGCTCGAATAACGTAATCACGATAGCGCCAGGCATTCCCGCGTTCAAAATCATTTGCAAAGCCCGACGAATCAGCATAGCGAACAACATCCAGCCAGTGCTGCGCCATGCGCTCGCCGTAGTGTGGCGATGAAAGCAACCGCTCTACAACAACACGAAACGCCTCTTTGTCCCCACGTTCATCATTTATAAAAGCCTTTACATCGTCGGGTGTTGGCGGCAATCCAGTGAGGTCAAACGTTGCTCGTCGAATCAGATTCCGTCGTGAAGCTGGTGGTGCGACACGGAGACCCTCTGGAAGCGCCGCTTCAATAAACCCATCAATAGGGCTGTCGTCAGTTTCAGGAACGGTGAGTTCCTGAAGGGGCTGATACGCCCAAAGACCCTCCGGATCATAGTTGCGATTCGTCCAACTGTCGGAAAGTCCTCCAGAGGTTTGAACGCGGACACCATCTTCTTGCGACCATTCATTTTCATACTGTGAACGAATGGCTTCTTGCTCTTTTTCTGAAGGCCATACAGCACCGCTGGCAATCCAATCGTGTAACCAACCAATCTCTTCGCTCGTGAGACTCTCTGACTCTTTCGGCGGCATCGCAGAAAAAGCATTCTCGCTGCGAGTGACTGCCAGATAGACTGAGCTCCGCTTTGGATGCATTGGAACAACGCCCGGATCTTCACTGTCACCGCCACGAGCAACTGTCTGCAATGACCGAAGATCGAGACCACCTTCTCTGGCTTCCTCATCTTCGCCGTGACAGGCAAGGCATTTTTCTCGAAATATTGGTTCAACGCGTCGAGTGAACAGAGCGGCGCTCCCACCATCTTCCGCGACCACTGAACCCGCTGCTCCTGCAAAGACACACGCGCCACTCCACAGCATATTTCGAATCAATGGAAACACGGGCATACCATCCTGATAGTGACGCCATGGCAAAAGAGCGACAAGATCGAACAAGCAACTGGGTTACAAATTGGTTTGTACCAATACAAAGTCCAATTGAATCGAGATATTACGAAACAAAACGTCCAACTGGCTACCAATTGACCAGCTCTCATAGGGGGGTGACCCCTCTTCGCGTTGCTAAAACAATGTCAATCATCTAAAGTGCTGTTAAGGGCGGGAAGTACTTAGTCAGGTTACTAACTTAACGACTATATGTGGTCTTCATATATTGTGTTCACGGTTTTCTGCATTCCTTCGTTTCGTTGATGATTTTCACCTCTGCACAAAAGTTACTTTTTGCCGGCCAGATTGATTCTAAATCATTTCAATTTTTAGATTTTTCTAAATCAGGAGGTACGTCATGTCTTTTTTTCATTGCAGACAGAGTGCACACACTCAGAGTGCTCTCTCTAGGAACAACGACCGAACCGCATTCACTCTCATCGAACTGCTGGTCGTGATTGCGATTATTGGTGTTCTTGTTGGCCTGCTGTTACCAGCTGTTCAACAAGCGCGAGAAGCTGCTCGTCGCAATTCCTGCGCGAACAATATGAAGCAAATTGGCCTTGCTGTTCATAACTATATGAGTAGTAATCAAGAGGAATTTCCAACTTGCACCTACTACTTAGGTCGGGGACAAGCGGGACACAGAGACCGCGGCAGCCCCTTTGTTGAAATGCTTCCGTTTATGGAACAGTTGTCCATGTTTAATAAGATCAATTTTGAGAGCACGACGCAGCATGTCCATCAGCAACGATTAGGACAGGGCGCCAGCACACAGGTCCGGCGTACTGTGATTCCAGGTCTTGTCTGCCCATCAGATTCTTCAACCGGCATTGTGCCGCAGGGTGTAACAAGTGCTAATCATGCCTTCTCGAACTATCGACATAATGGCGGCCCAACTGGTTTAGGTACCAACTCCAACGGAGGTTCTTGTCCTACAAATTATAATTCACTTCGCCCTCGCTCAGGCCTTGGCAACCAAACTTGGAACAGGACTTTTTATGGCTCACTTCCAGACAACCAGGGCGGAACCGGGCCGCGTCAGCTGAGGAAAGCCAGTCCAGCGGGCTGTTTCCATCGGAACGGTAAATAT
>CBFIHW010000152.1:0-5990 GCA_965662325.1 uncultured Pirellulales bacterium
AAAGCTCGATTGAATTTGAAAAAAACTGCAATCGAAAGAAGCGACGCAAGGTAAAACCAGGTCGTTGGATTAACACGGTAGTAGTGAAAGAGTATTTCGCTCATCCGTCTCAGTAGGATGGAGGTGGCGTTTGGAAAACAAACGTCGGCAATGAATTAGCCTACGTCCCTGACGGTCTACAAGAAAGGAACGAAAGATCACAGACTATCACAAAGAAATGACAAAAGACGGTTTAGGTCGGTCGTAACGATTAGTCCGCTACCGTATTTCACTTTTGGTCGCATTTCTTGAATGACAGGGTCTGAATCTACGTTATGCAGGCTTTTGGCGTGTATGAAGAAACAGAGTGATTGAGTCGATTATGTCTTGGGAACAGCCTTGTTTCCCAAGCATGTCGTCGGTGCTTCAATGGTTCTGGGCCATGTGCGGTGCTTTTAGAAAGGCCAGATTAAAGGGGCTAAAATAATTGTGATGGCCATAACAATAAGGTTCAATGGCCCACCGAAACGAAGGTAATCACTGAATTTGTAGCCGCCTGGCCCATACACCATGAGGTTTGTCTGATAACCGAGAGGACTGGCGAATCCACAACTTGCGGCTACTGTAATTGCCATAATAAACGGCATCGGATTGAGGCCGAGATCAGTAGCGGTTTGCCATGCGATGGGAAAAATAAGTACAGCCGCAGCATTGTTACTCATCGTTTCAGTAAACAACATCGTGACAAAATAAATTGCTGCCAGAACAAGGTGTGGCCGATCACCAGCGGCTCCGATGGTGCTCTGGGCAAGGAGTTCATCGAGTCCTGTTTTTTCAATGGCTCGGGCAAGTCCGAAACTAGCGGCAATAAGAAGGAGGGTCTCCCATTCGACAGATTTTCTTGCTTCATTCGGCCCAATGCAACCTGTCGCGACCATGGCAGCGGCTGCAACAAGTGCTGCTGCAACCATAGGAACAAGTTCTAATGTTGCCGCCAACACCATAGCTACCAAGATGGTGCATGCGATCCAAGCAAGGTCGTGCCGAGGTGGCTGCGCTCCTTTTACTTCACTAACAAGATAAAAGTCACGGTTTGTCTTTTGCCGTTTCAGAAATCGCGGGCTTGCCTCGAGGAGCAATGTATCGCCTGGTTGAAGAATGATATCTCCAATTTTTTTCCTTAAGCGTTCTCCATTTCGAGCGACTGCTATGATTACAGCATCGTACGTCGACCGAAATTGTCCTTCACGAATTGTCCGGCCAACGAGAGGACACGTGTTGGAAACAACAGCTTCCAAAAGGGTACGTTCAGACCGTGGTCCATCTAGTTGAAACACTTGGTCTGTGGCCGGCCGGAGTCCACGTATCTTCTGTAGCTCTATGACTGAGTCGACTACACCGACGAAAACAAGTCGATCGCCTTCTTCGAGTCGTTCTGTTGGCTCAACTGCTGCACGTACATGACCTGCACGATCGACTTCCATAAGAAATAGGCCGTGGAGTCCACGAAGACCAGCTTGTTCAATAGTTCTTCCGGCTAGAGGACTCCCAGATTCAACAACCATCTCAAGCGAGTATTCTCGAGGATCGTCACCCGCACTTACAGCCGGCCTGCGGTCTTTAAGAAGCCATTGGCTTTTGCTGGCGACTAGAATGTATGCAAAGCCGACAATTAAAAGAGGCACACCAAGCCATGTAATATCAAACATGCCGAGTGACCTACCTGTTTTTTCGTTGAGCAAGCCACTGACAACAATATTCGTACTTGTACCAATGAGTGTGCATAGTCCACCAAGCACAACGGCATCATTCATAGGCATCAAAATTTTGGAAATACTCAATTGGTGTTTATGAGCCCATGTTCGTACTGCAGGTACCATTAAGGCAACAACTGGAGTGTTGTTCATAAAACCAGAGAGAACTGCTGGTATTGTCATTGTCCGAACTTGCGCTTCATGGAGAGATCGCGGTCGACCGAGCCCCCGATCGATAACAAGAGCAAGAGCTCCTGTTCGATGAACAGCTGCTGCCACAACAAACAACGCTGCAACCGTGAGCATTCCCTGGTTACTCATTCCGGAGAGCGCTTCAGCAGGACTAAGAATTCCGAATGCCAGTAAAACAATTACGGCGCCAAGCATGGTCATGTCTGGTGCACGGCGACCCAGCAGAAGCGCAAGCAGTGTCATGCCCGCCACCAGTGCGGTGAGAATTCCCTGCCAGTTTTCGAGCCAAAAGCTAAGGTTCATAGCGGCAGATAAAATTTAAGGAAAGAAATTTACCTACAGGATTATCTGTAAATAATAGTATGGCGTCTTGCCAAGAACCTGTCGTGTTCGAGACCAATTCCTAGTACAAAGTCCCTATAAAGAGTTCTCAGAACACCTTTCTTGGAAAATCGACGATGATTGATCGGCTGCTTGAATGCAACAAGACTTTTATTGCAGACGAACTCAGGCCCAATTCTACCCATTACTCGAAGATAGCTGTCAAGCAGATACTAAATGAAGTCTGGATAGGTGTGCTTATTCGAGAGTGAGTGGAGACAGCATTACTTGATCATGTTCCGATACTGTTTTTGTCTATAGGAAACTTGCAACGTGGTCTCGTGTAATGATGTTGGGCTTGCTGCACTTCTGGAAGTGCATGGTACACCTCAATTTGAAGAATGTTCTTGGTTGCCGTCACATGCATGTGGTTGCATTGTCGCGCATGAAAACGGTTTGGATAATAAGTGCCTCACTGACTGGTTTTGTATTAGATTTAAGGCGAAGAGAAACCCGAAACGCTCACGATCAGAATGTCTGCCTGCAGATCAATCATCTGAAAAATTGGTGTTGATTCATGACATGATACAGAAGGGTGAGACACTCCAATTACACGGTTGGCTCTACCGTTTGGAAACGGTCGGAAAAACAAGAGATCATTGTTGAGAAAAATAGCAGGAAAATATAAAGAGAAGTGAAGTATTGAAATTTCGAAAGTTAACAAGAGGGGCTCGCATTGATTATCAATACGAGCCCCTACTCCTCTCAGTTGCACGTTGTTAATGAGTTTCCAAATAGAAAGAAACTGGATTCAACTCTTTCGTCTCACTAGACTACTAGTGATTGTAAAAGAACCTCCTTTCGTATCTGATGCCCGAACATGTGCCTTGGAATCCTGCTAGGACTCTCTCCTGAGGGATCATCCTGTGCACAACTCGTGCCAAATGGGTTGTTAAAAAGTCAGCCTTTGTGTTGCCTGTAAAATGGGGAAACAGTATTTGGATTTTTGGTTTGTGCGTAAGGTCCATCGCTTGGTGCATGTCTGGCAGGCATCAGGTGTTTATGGATTAGGCACTCTTTTTGACGTTCATTAAATGCGACTTTACCCCTGCGATAAATATTCCCTTCCGTTGCCTGAGGGGCACCGTTTTCCTGTGCGGAAGTATGAGATGCTTCGTCAACGTCTCGAGTTAGATGCAGCGGCCGGTGTACCGTTTGTTTTTATTGATCCACATGCAGCCAATGATGAGGAATTACGTCGGGTGCATTGCCCTGAGTACTTGGGTCGAGTATTTCGTGGGACACTTACCCGCACCGAAATTCAGCGAATCGGTTTTCCATGGAGCCAGGAACTCGTTGAACGATCACTTCGAAGCACAGGCGCTGCGATTGATGCGGCGGCCTCTGCCTTACGTGATGGTGTGGCAGCGAGCCTAGCAGGCGGTACTCATCATGCAGGGACCAATTGGGGTGAGGGCTTTTGTATTTTTAATGACACAGCAGTAGCGACAAGAGAAATACAGGACAGAGGACTTGTTCATCGAGTGCTAATTATTGATTGTGATGTCCATCAGGGAAACGGTACGGCTGAAATTTTCACTCATGACGATACTGTGTTCACGCTATCACTGCATGGTGAAAAGAACTTTCCATTAAGAAAATATCCAAGTTCATTGGATATTCCATTGGCTGATGGCACATCGGATGAGGTCTATCTTCTTGCTCTTCAGAGAGCGTTAGAAGTTTCTTTTTCAAGCTTTGAGCCAGACCTTGTTTTCTATATCGCTGGTGCGGATCCGTATGAAGAAGATCGCCTAGGTCGCCTGGGTGTTTCTCAAGAAGGCCTTTTGCATCGAGACCGCCTTGTCTTTGCTGCCGCTTTGACCAATCGTGTACCAGTTGTGGTCGTCTGCGGTGGTGGATACTGCAACGACCTTTCGATGATCGCAGAAATTCATGCAGCAACAATGCGAGAAGCTGCGAGGCTTGAACCACAATTCGCACAGAGATGCAGGAAGTGAGTGCGATGATGGCGGATACTACCAGGCACTGCGAACGAGATACGACGGGCGATATGTGTGGTCTTGGTATGTCCAACTTTTTCCGCCGGCATGTACGACACGAACTCGGCGCCCACCGTGCCATTCCCAACGACCACCCGTTTCAATATCGAAGACTCTCCCCTCATTGGAAGCAATGTCTAATTGCCACTTCCCGTTCTCAAGGAGCTTAATCATGGGTTGGGCACCTTGCGCCATGAGTCGTTTGTAAAGTTCGGGCGAACGTTTCTCAAGAAGACGGAGTTGATCTTCTCTTCCTTCGCGAATGTCAAATCTCCAAGCCGGTTGGACAGATCCAGGGCCCATTGCAAATTCAAAATGGCCCTTTTCACTGAAGCGACTCCAGACGTGATGTCCGGATGATGGCGAGAAACGGAGATAAACAGCCCCTGGTTTAAGATCTTTTTTAGGATTTGGCTTCAACGTTTCCGTGAACAGATCAAGTCGGTAGATAGTGTTTTTTTCGAGCTTGCTCGTCTTTGAATGGTCTGCTCGTATCATTGGAATACACAACAACATGAAACACAGGCACAAAAAGAATTGCATTGAGAGTCGATAAACTGATAGAAAATGTGAGTTTGTCATGAAAACCCCAAAACGTGTTGTCGATTGATTCCTCTTTCTTTTAACTTTACGCACGAATCGATACGATGCAATTTTTGCTGGCCAATCAGTCCTTCAGGACAACTGGAGGAACTCAAATGAAGCGTTATGATTCGTAAAAACATGATGTTTCATTCAAACGCCTCTTGCCAAATGGTGTTGTTGCATCGTCAAGAATGTCATTATTGTCCCTTCCGCATCATGATACTCGCTACGGGAAAGTAAGGATGAAAGATAACACTCAGCTAACAGAGGCTGGTGCCAGCACGGGAGGTCACCTCAGGGATGATGTACTGGCTGGAATAGTAGTTTTTCTTGTTGCGTTGCCGCTTTGCATCGGAATCGCACTTGCATCAAATGCGCCTCCACTTGCAGGAATTGTTGCAGGAATTGTTGCAGGTCTGATCGTTGGTCCTCTTAGCAACGCTCAGGTTACCATCTCTGGTCCAGCTGCCGGGCTGACTGCAGTCGTGGCAGCAGAGATTGCAGCAATTGGTTCGTTTGAAGGTTTGTTAGTTGCGGTAGCTCTTGCTGGCGTGATACAGATCGTGTTGGGAATTATTCGTGGAGGCTTCATTAAGTCGTTTGTACCCTCGAGTGTTGTCCGCGGTTTGCTTTCTGCAATCGGGGTAATACTGATTCTGAAGCAGATTCCTCACTTGTTCGGTCATGACACCGACCCAGAGGGTGAGATGTCATTTTTTCAGCCAGACAAACAAAATACTTTTTCAGAACTTTTTGAAATTCTTAGTGATCTTCATCCGGGTGCAATTGTTGTTGGCTTTGTATCTCTTGCTATCATTTACTTTTGGGGTAAGGTGCCTCTGTTAAAAAAATCAGGTATTCCGGCACCGCTGGTTGTTGTTCTCTTTGGTGTACTTTGCAGCCTTGGCTTTGACCAAATCGGTGGTACGTGGGTTATTACGGCGAGTCACAAAGTAGAGGTTCCTTTACCAGAGACAATTCGTGGTTTCTTTGGATTACTACCGAATCCAGATTTCAGTCAGATTACGAATCCAGTAGTTTTTTCGGCAGCACTTACCATCGCGCTTGTTGGATCGTTGCAGGCGCTTCTTACGTT
>CBFIHW010000153.1:0-5978 GCA_965662325.1 uncultured Pirellulales bacterium
GTATCTGCGTCATCTTTTCCTGGCGGGGGAAATGCTTGGTCCAATTTTAGCTTCGATTCATAATCTAACCTTCTACCAGCGACTGATGCGGCGGCTTCGAGAGGCGATAGTTGCCGGCCAATTTCAAGCAGTTCGGGCGGATATTCTCTCCCTCATGAATTGAGGCCATTTTGCAAATGAGGGTGTGGAGTTGCCCTGTGTCCCGGTTGTCTGCATTCGGACTTGTCCGTTGGAACCGTGGGAAACTACATTTGCACTTTTCGGTGGAGTGTTTTTGCTCTCCTCTAGCCCTGGGTACTCTCCATGCAAATCTTTGATCATTCTCTCATCGTATTGCGGCTATTTGCTGCTGATTCCAAGCCCCCTGCCGGGCCGTTGGAGTTATTGATCACCTATTTCCCGATGGTCCTCATCGTTGTTGCGGCATGGTTTCTCTTGTATCGTCCCGAGAGAGAACGCATGCGGAAGCAACGAGAGCTTCTGGATAATGTCAAAAAAAATGACCGTGTTATTACAGTGTCTGGAATTATTGGTACTGTCTCGAGTGTAGATAGAGAACAGGATCGAGTCGTCCTCAAGGTTGACGAAAGCTCAAATGCAAAAATTACATTTACGTTAGCCAGTGTGAATCGCGTACTTACTGATTCGGATAACGAAAGGACAGCTGGTGCTGGGGCATGACGCCCAAGCGCAGCACTTTGTTGATTAAACTTTTGATGAAAGAAGATTGAGAATGAATGGCATGGATGGCTGGTTCGGATTACTTGCTCAGGTAACTGAGGGCACGTCTGCAGAGTGGTGGAACGAGTCGTGGGCGGTTTGGGGGCTGACGCTTGCCATAATTTTTGTGCCGACATTCCTGGCCTGGCTGGTAACGCGTCAAATCAGAACAGGTGGTCTTTGGGGAAGGCTGTCCATTGTCCTTGTGGCTCTTGCGGCGGGCATTGTCGTGACCGTTTTGGGTTGGCCTCCTCGTATGGGTATTGATCTCAAGGGAGGTGTCATTCTTGTCTATGAGATTGACTCAGCAAAGCAGCCCGATGGTGGCGTGAGCATGGACAAACTTGTTGCTGCGGTAAGTCGTAGGGTTAATCCGGGTGGACAGAAAGAGGTAACAGTTCGTCAGTACGGGACAAACCAACTCGAAGTTATTGTGCCTGAGGTAGATCAAGCTGAGGTTGAATTCATCAAGCGAATCGTCTCGAGTGCTGGGGTATTAGAGTTTCGAATAGTTGCCAATCCCCAAGATCCGCGTCACAAAGAAATCATAGAAAAGGCGACCAGTTCCTCTGGAAGCCTCGTGAGTTCGGGGGATCGCTCAATAGGGCGATGGATACAGATTGATACCCAGAAGATTGATCCAGTTGGTGACTCAACTTTAGTGATGCGACAAGCTGGCGATGGGACTCCTGAAGTTCTTGTCGTTCTTGATCGATTTGATGTGACGGGAGATTTTCTGTCGAGGGCTTCAGGTGGATACGATCAAAATTTGCAACCCTGCGTAAACTTTTCTTTTAATTCTCAGGGGGCAGCACTTTTTGGGACGCTGACGAGTCAGAATCTGCCAGATCCAGCGAACCGTTTACTTAGTCGACTAGGGATTGTGCTTGACGGTGTGTTGCTGTCGGCCCCTACGATTCGAAGTACGATTTCCAGTGACGGACAAATTACCGGTAGCTTCAAACAGGCAGATGTTGAGTTTCTTGTTGGCGTATTAAATGCGGGTAGTCTGCCGGCTGCTTTGTATAGTGATCCGATTAGTGAACAGAAAATCAGTCCACAGCTTGGAGCTGACACAATTCGTTCCGGTGCTCGGGCAATGTTGCTGGCAACGATTGTTGTTCTGACTTTTATGCTCATGTATTACCGGTTCTCTGGGATAGTTGCTGATCTGGCTGTTTTGTTGAATATTGTTCTTGTTGTTGCACTGATGATTTCTATCAAGGCTGCCTTTACGTTAGCGGGCTTAGCCGGCCTTGTGCTCTCTGTTGGGATGGCTGTCGACGCGAATGTGCTTATTTATGAACGGATGCGAGAAGAATTGGATCGCGGTGCATCTGTTCGGATGGCTATTAGGAATGGTTTTCAGCGGGCGTTTTCAACAATTGTCGACTCAAATCTGACAACTCTAATTACGGGCATCGTATTGTTCTCAATAGGTACCGATCAGCTTAAGGGTTTTGCTGTTACCCTGATTCTTGGTTTGTCACTTAATCTGTTTACAGCTGTTTTTTGCTCACGGGTAATTTTTGATTTTGCTGAACAAAAACGTCTGCTCAAGACTCTTTCAATGGCCCGCTTATTCGGGAAGACCAGCTATGAATTTGTGCGATGGGTGCGGCCAGCCGTTATTGTGTCACTTGTTTTCATTGCGATTGGGCTTGTTGCAGCATGGCAACGAGGGCAGGGCATTTTCGATATTGATTTCACCGGTGGCACAAGTGTGCAGGTGGCGTTCAAAGAGGAACAAGGGCTCGATATTTCATCTGTACGTGAGGCTGTTTCAAGCCTGCCTGACGTTGCTGTGAGTTCAGTAACAGTCGGTGATGTGCCAGCAAATCTGAGATATAAGATTGATACATCAGAGCGGAGTGGCGATGCAGTTGAGGAAATGCTTCGAACTGCGTTTCCGGGTAGGTTGGCGACGTACTCAATGGGCTTTGGTGAAATTGTGTCAACCGCAGACAAATCTTCCGGTGATCCGGAGAATACCGAGGAGACCGAAGCTGACAGTGATCCAGCAACGAGTTCAGAAAAAAGTTCCCAATCTCTGGAATCATTAAGTACAGCTGTTGAGCTTGATTTTCCACAAAAGATTAATCAGGTGACTTTGCAAGAGACTATCGAACAAGCTTTTAAGCAGGCTGGTCATGAGGGCGTTGCTTTTGAGTTGACCTCACCTGGAATGCAAACACAAAAGAAACCATATCGCACCTGGTCGCTGTCTACAGCGCTTGCCCCGGATGATACTCGCAAGGTGCTGGAGCAAGTTGCAGCCCAGTTGGCAAGTACACCAATTTATCTTTCGGCGAATTCAATTGGCGGGAAAGTCGCAGGAAACACGAAGGTGACAGCTGTTTATGCACTTCTGGCAAGCCTTGTAATGATCGTTGCGTACGTCTGGTTGCGTTTCCAAAATGTGGCATTCGGATTAGCAGCAGTCGTCGCGTTGTTGCATGATGTTCTGGTTACAATCGCGTGTATTGCGCTCAGTGTTTATGTTGCTCCGTATCTAGGTTGGGCACTTGTGGATGATTTCAAAATCAGCCTAGATGTCGTTGCTGCACTGCTGACGATCGTAGGTTTTTCAATTAATGATACGATTGTTATTTTTGACAGGATGAGAGAAATTCGTGGTAAGAGTACAGCTGTCTCTGCTGAGATGGTTGATCGGGCTATTAATCAGACATTGAGTCGAACAATACTCACGTCGGGAACAGCTCTGTTGGCAGCTATCATCCTCTACTGTTTAGGCGGGCAGGGTATTCATGCCTTTGCTTTTGCTATTCTCATAGGAATTATCAGTGGAACGTACAGTACCATTGTGATTGCATCACCAATCGTGCTTTGGTTGCAGGGGAGTGTCAGAAACGCGGCACCTGCGAAGCGTCAGGCTATAGCAGAGCCGCTGTAATGACGCTCTTGATAACCCTTACGGTTCATGCTGGTTGTGCAGGCTTGGCAGGAACTGCAAGGTAGCCTTTTTATCGAAGAAGTTTGTTCTAAGAACGCATGTCATCAAAAAATGTCGCATAGTTACGGGTAATCGTAGTAAGCGATTTTAGGTGTTTTTTCATTGCAAGGATGCAGTAGTTGCGTAAGCCGGCTCAATTGTGCCTGCTCAACGCAGTCCCCGCGGCCTCTTTGTGGTGAAAGTATGACAAGCCTTGTTCAAATCTTTCGGTTTCTTATTGGCTTAGGAATGGTTGTTGCGGGCGGCTTCGTTGCGGCTCCGTTTATCTCCTCTGTTTTAAGTTCTGCGGCCCGCGACGCAGTGACGCAAAATCCTTCTCAACAAACGAATCCTGCTGGCCGAGACAAGACATCTCAGTCGACACCAAATTTATTTGCTGTTCCTATAAAGAACCCGGAAGGAACTCGTGTTATTCGCCAGATCGCCAACCCTTCCACCTCAGGGTTGAGTCAGCTAGAGGGTAGTTCTTTGCCTTCACAACCTCAATTCGTCGCGCCAGAGAGGATGCCGAGGCGCGCGCTAGGTAACGCGCCGCCAGACATGTATGGTGCATATCGCACGACCGTTGAGATGCCACCTCCTCCACTCTTGGATGGGCCACACGCTGCTGCAGTGCACCGTTCTCAATTAAATAGAAAGAAAAACGTAGGACCGCGTCGGCAAATACCAGATGCAATTCCGGAACGTTATCGTGTACAGGATGGTGATGATTTAACGGGGATTGCAACACGCTTATATGGGCATCCACAAGCTGCATCCGCCTTATGGCAGGTGAATGCTAATCGGCTATCTAATCCAGAAGTACTGCCGATTGGCTTTGAGATGATCGTACCACCCGCCTGGCGTGTGTTTGGCAACGAGTCAGCATTTAAAGACAGTCGTCAGATTGAACCATCGAATACGACAGGTGCAAAGGTGCCTGTTCAAACAACATCAATGCCAAATGGTTCGTCAAGCCAAAGGCATGGCAATTCCGAACCCGCTGGTGGACCGTGGCTTGGAAGTCCACCACAACTCCAGCCAGTTCACCCCGAAGGTACGGTCAATCAACGCAGCCGCGGCACGATTCGGGTCGCTCCCGGTGAGACGTTCGCTTCACTTGCTCAACGTGTGTACGGGGATGCACAAATGGCAGATGCAATTTTTAATGCGAATCGAGATCACGTGCGTAGTCCTGCATTGCTTGTACCAGGCACAGAATTACGACTTCCCTAACGGTGAATCATGTTGTCCATCGATAAGGTCCACTCAATCCAGGTCGGTCATTATTTCACTTATAAATGAGACACACAATTGCAGAGGAGTACGATCTCCAGATGGGAGTGACGCTAGTTTGTCTGCGCGAAGGGAAGTCGGCAGCTCTTGGAATTTAAGTATTCCTGTTTTCATTTGATTCGGCAAAGTTTGCTTCTTGCTTTGCTGCGGTATTCCGTTTTCAGATTCCATGAACCAGCTTGTAGGACGTGCCCCTTTTAGACGGTGGAAAAGTTGGCTTGATTGTCGATCCTTACTTCCGGCAATAATCATGACAGGTACTCGTTCCAGCAATGGTTTCACCTCAAGTTGATTATAAGTTGTTTGAGCGTTGAGGGCATCCATAATGGATATTCCAGGACCAGACCAGACAGGGCTGATAAGAATAAGAGCTCTGACTTGCTGTCCCTGAGGACCCTGCGTGTTTGGGATCCAGTTCCAGTCAGCTGCTGTCCATATTGCAGCTAGCGTGCCGCCAAGGCCAGATCCAATCACACAAAGTTGATCGAGATTGGGGCCATTCTCTGCCCCTTTTTCTTCTAGCCACATCCGAACAGTTTCAAGATCACCCTTGATGCGAGCAGTACGACGGATTCTGCCGCCGCTAGCAGGAATCATACGGATCTGATTTGAAAGGAGTTTTTTTTTGGAGACGTCGAGGTCCAGCAAGTCACTTTTGCTTCCTCCGTGGCCTCTGAGGTCTGGGACTACAACTGCGCAGCCGTTTTCCTGTAGGCCTAAAGCAAGCCGCCGTAATGTTTTTTCTGACCCATCGAGATCATGGACCAGAATGACTGTCGCAAGAGCTTTTCCTTTTGGTGGGTAATAAGCAAGTTCAAGAGGAACCCCATCAGAGGTCTCGAGATTTTTGACTCGCTCGATCAACGTGGCCGTTTCTAATGGCTTTTTGTCGAAGGGTGACTTTGCTGTTGGCTTTTTGTCGAGCGGTGGCCTTGCTGTTGGTTTTTTTTCGAAGGGTGACTTTGCTGTTGGTTTTTTTTCGAAGGGTGACTTTGCTGTTGGTTTTTTT
>CBFIHW010000154.1:0-5942 GCA_965662325.1 uncultured Pirellulales bacterium
TGCATTCCTTACTCCGACATATCGAGGGCTTTAGCCAGATCTACAATGAGATCGTCAGCATCCTCGATACCGCAGGCCATTCTCACCATATTGTCTGGGATTCGGAAACCAACTCGCTCCTCAGGTGTGTAATTCCAGTAACTCATCACCATTGGTTGCTCGATAAGCGACTCCACTCCACCAAGACTAGGACCGATTCGAGGGATTTTCACCGCGTCAATCACAGCGGCTGTCTGCTGCCAATCTGCGTCACGAAGAAAAAATGTCACAAGGCCACCGAAGCCCCGCATAGTCTGCTTGGCGATGGAATGAAATGGATGATCTGGCAAGCCAGGATACAACACTCGCTCAACCCGTGGATGGCCAGCGAGAAACTCTGCTACGGCCTGTCCATTCGCATTATGTCGTTCCATACGAAGAGCAAGCGTCTTGAGGCCGCGTTCCAGCAGGTACGCATTATGTGGAGCATTCACGCCACCCATAATGCCTCGCAGATTACGAACAGGTTCAAGTAATTCGGCAGAACCGATGACAACACCTGCAAGCAGATCGTTATGGCCACCAAGGTATTTGGTAGCTGAATGCAAGACGAAATCGACACCCGCCTCAAGTGGCTTCACGTTATACGGCGTAGACAAGGTCGCATCGATTAACGTCAGCACGCCATTCCTGCGACCAATTTCAGCAAATCGCTCAATATCAACCACACTCAATTGTGGATTGGTAGGAGACTCGCTAATTAGAAATTTTGTTCTCGGGGTAATTGCTGCTTCCATCGCATCGTAGTCACAAGTACGCACCTCACGGAAGCCGACACCAAAGCGAGTCAGATGACGGCGACAGAACTCACGACTGCGATGGTAGCACTCGTCAAAGAAGATAATTTCATCTCCTCCATCAACATGAGCCATTAAAAGACCGACGAATGCCGCCATGCCACTTGAGAAAAGCACGCTGGCTTCACCAGAATCAAGTGCTGCCAACTTATCCTCAACAACTCGCTCACCCGGATTGCCATATCGCCCATACTCCTCACGCGACTGTCCTTGTTCAAGAAAATCAACGATCGATTGGGTATCTGGAAACGTGTATGTTGATGCGGCAAAGATCGGATCTGTGATCGAAAAGCCTGGCTTGACCCGTGCTTCTCCTGCATGCACAGACAGCGTTGATGGCCCTGAAGCAGTGCCTTTTTTTGTCAAGGGATCAGGCATAGTTGATATTTGCTCGACCATGGGGATGACCACGAATCGGTTTCTAGAAAATTGAATGAAGCGGTATCATACAGGCCGGTGGCACACGACTAGCCTCAGCCTGCAAATCTACTCACAAAATGTGCATCGATAGAATAATAGACCGTCCATCAAGTCTAACCGATGTTTGCCTGCCTGTATTCCAATGAAACCGGTTATGACGAAAGTTCCATGATATTGCCCAACTGGAACCGGCACCTGTAGAACATCAGTATAGAAATCGCCATATCCCGCCTTTCAGAGCAGCTGAAGCCCACCCTCGCCTAGAAGACATCACATCTCATGAACTCAACTCTCCCCGCCTCAGAAGGGGACCCCGTGCCATCACCTCGTCAGATCACACCGACAATCAAAGTCTGGGTGACGCTGGCATCTCTCGCGGCGGCCATCGCGCTGGTTCGATACGGCTGGCTGGAAGTGATCGTTGGTGACGTTATTGACCAAGCGGTGCGAAACATTATCACTCTTATTCTGGCCTTCACCGGGCTGGTCTCTCTCTTTATCTGGTTTCTCAGGGAAAGTACGTTTCAGCCGCGCGTGAAAAAGACTGTCACTACATGTCTTATCATCTCAATTCTTCTCTGTCTGGCAGTTTTTCGTATTGAAGGTGTAAGCGGTGATCTCGTGCCGCAATTTGCCTTCCGTTGGCGGGCTCGACGTGACTCGCTACTACCTTCGGCTGCCACCATTGCAAAACAGACAAACAGGAAGAACGTGTCGTTCGGATGGACGGCAACAGTCGATGACTTCCCACGCTTTCTTGGCCCTGAAGGAACAGCGAGTCTCGATGGCATTGAAATTGATATGGAATGGAAGACCAATCCACCTCAATGCATCTGGAAGCGACCTATTGGTGCAGGCTGGAGTGGCTTTGCTACATATGGGAGCCACGCTGTCACGCTGGAGCAGAGAGGAGAGGATGAATCAATTACCTGCTACGCACTCGCAACCGGTGAGCCGGAGTGGGTTGTTTCTGTTCCAGCACGACACGAAACAGTTCTTGGCGGAATTGGCCCTCGATCAACACCAACAATTCGCGACGGAGTTGTCTACGCCACGGGTGCGACTGGCTGGCTCCACGCCATCGAAGGCAGCACGGGCAAGGTCCTGTGGAGAAAAGATATTGTAGCTGATCTAGACATTGATCGAGCTACACACGCTGCAGCGGTGGCCTGGGGACGATCCGGCTCTCCGCTCGTCACGGACAAACTTGTCATTGTCCCTGCTGGCGGCCCAAGAAAAGCCTCCAACATTCAAGACATCGATGACGGCAGTCTGGACCCAGCAACGTCGCCCTACGTTTCTCTTGTCGCCTACGACCGAACGAAAGGGGATCGGGTATGGCTGGCTGGCACAGAACAGATTGCCTACGCATCACCCCAGATGCTTCGTTTGAATGGTCAGAGTGCCGTCATCAGCGTAAATGAAGGTCACATAGCTGCCTACGATCCCGCGACAGGAGATCAACTCTGGGAAACCGAATGGCCGGGACACTCAAATTCGGATGCGAGTTGTTCACAACCACATCTCCTTGACGGCAGCAGACTATTTATTTCGAAAGGATATGGCATTGGATCAGCGGTTTTCACGCTCACGAACTCCAGTGACGGGTGGAATATCGAACCGCTCTGGCGGCAGTCAAATCTCCTCAAAACCAAGTTCACCAACGTGTCCGTCCACAACGGGTATGCGTATGGACTTTCCGATGGCATCCTCGAATGTGTCCAACTTTCTTCCGGGACACGTATGTGGAAGAAAGGACGTTACGGACAGGGACAGCTCCTTCGCATTGGTGACGTCCTACTTATCCAAGCTGAGTCTGGAGAAGTCATTGCCGTACCGGCAACGCCCGAAAAACCTACCGAACTTGGACGTCTTGCGGCACTTGAAGGACAAACCTGGAATACCCTGTGCATCAGTGGCACCAATCTTCTCGTCCGCAATGCAGAAGAGGCCGCGTGTTATGAAATCTCTATTCGACGTAACAGGCCGTTGCTCGAAGATGCTATGCAACAAAAAAAGAGCGAGTAGTGATGGGTAACATGGCCAAACAGACAGTTCTTGTGACTGGCAGCACGAGTGGTATTGGGCGTGCAGTTGCACTCCGACTGGCAGAGGCTGGAGCAGCAGTGGCTATCCATGGCCGCAATGCTGCTGCTGCTGAAAAAGTAGCCGATGAAATCAGATGTTCTACCGGAAGTGTTGCCGGCATTTTCCTTGCAGATATTTCGACGGGTGATGGTTGCGCTGAACTTATTGAATCCGTTACTAAGACCTGCCCGGCGATTCATGCAGCCTGCCTTATTGCCGGTGCCGACACACTGACCGGACCATCTGCAGCACTTCCATTTGAAGACAAACTCCAGCTTCTCTATGAAACAGATGTTCGATCAACACTCTTGCTTGGAAGAGGACTTGGGCACATACTCAAAAGACACGACGGCAGTTCCATCGTCACAACAGGATGGGATCAGGCTGCAACCGGTATGGAGGGCGATAGCGGAGAATTATTTGCCACGACCAAGGGCGCCGTCATGGCCTTTACGAGAAGCCTGGCAAAATCTCTTGCACCGCATGTTCGAGTCAATTGTGTTGCGCCCGGCTGGATAAAAACCGCATGGGGTGACCAGGCCAGTACGGATTGGCAAGAGCGAGCGGCACAAGAATGTCTACTTGATCGTTGGGGAGAAGTTGGAGACATTGCCGACGCGGTACAGTGGCTGATTTCTCCACAGGCAAGTTTCATTAACGGACAGATTATTAACGTAAATGGCGGCTTCCGCACCAACCAGAGCCGTTAGCAAAGACCTAAAATGACATTGCCGTGAACAAACAAAAGTTTATTCACGGCAATGCAAGGTGTAACATTTCCGCCTTATGCTCCATTCAGAAACACCCCGGCCTGGGAGAGCAAGGCGGAATGCCCGCCCAGGCCATTGGGGCATCCTTCTGGGTTTAAGAGGGCTCGGCACCCAAGGGGTATGCCCGAACTCCATGTTCCTCAAGGTCAAGACCGGACTGCTCTACTTCAGGCGATACCCGAAGCATTCCGATGCCTTTCAATACGCCAAACACAATAGACATTGTGATGAACGCCCATGCACAGATAGCAACCGTACAAATTAATTGCACAGTGAAGAAGGCACCAACGGATTCAATTCCATCTGGAAAATCACCAAAGATACCTGTGGCAAGTCCACCCCAGACACCGCAGAGACCGTGTACAGGCCAGGCGCCCACTGGATCATCAATCTTCAGCTTCTCAAGAAGCAGAACACCCATGACCACCAGAACCCCACCAATGAGACCGATAATTAGTGACTCGCCCTGTGACACGCGATCACAGTTTGCCGTAATAGCAACTAATCCACCGAGCACACCATTGAGGGCCATCGTGACATCAGGCTTGCCAAAAAGGGCCCATGCCGTGATGAGTGCCGCGACAGCACCAGCTGCAGCAGCCAGTGTTGTAGTCAAGGCTATATAAGTCGTCGCATTAGCATTTGCAGCTCCAGCGTAGGTCAGCTGACTACCAGGATTAAATCCATACCAGCCTACCCAGAGGATAAACACACCGAGTGCTGCGAATGAGATATTGTGACCGGGAATTGGCGCACTTTTTCCATCTTTTGAAAAGCGACCAATACGTGGCCCAAGGAAGATTGCACCGGCAAGACCAGCAAAACCTCCAACTGCGTGTACCACAACGCTTCCCGCAAAATCCTGGAAGCCCATGGCGTCACACCATCCACCACCCCATTTCCACGCTCCACTGATCGGGTAAATAAGACCAGTTAAAATTGCACTGTAAACGAGATACGCTGAAAACTTCATACGTCCAGCGACGGCACCTGAGACAATGGTCGCTGCAGTCGCAGCAAAAGCCACCTGGAATAGAAAGTCGGCATAGGAACTGTAATCACCATAGTCGGTGCCATCAGAGGCGACGACAAATGGCGTGAACCCACCCAAATATCCATCAACAACCCAACCATCTCCTGGATACATAAGGTTGAAGCCAATAAACAGATACAGCAAGACCCCTACGCAGAGGTCCATCACATTCTTAGAGAGGATATTAACCGCATTCTTGGCGGAATTAAGTCCTATCTCCACCATCGCAAATCCCGCCTGCATAAATATGACGAGAACCGCACAGATAAACATGATCAGCGTGTTGATCGTGTAATCCGATTCAGCAATGTAAGAGGATAATGCCTCAGCAGTTGCATCTCCTCCAGAAGAATCCTCTGCCGCCGATTCCTCTGCGGCCGGAGCAGATTCCTTACTTTCCTCTTCCTGGGCGTATGCCACAGGTGCGGCACAAGTCATCACGACTCCTACCGCAAGTGTTATTGCCGCTCCAACGAGCAGACTCGAAATCCATCGATCCCCTATAAATTTCATAGCAAGCCTCCGCCTGACTGTAGTGTTGAAAGGAAAGCAGGAACGGAGTCCTGCCCTGTCGCCACACCGCACCGTTGTGTTGCATACCTAGGCGACGTCACTCATACATTGCAAAGACCGTGCCAAAACCGAAGAGAGCCTGGGGAGGTTGCTTGAATTGCGAACTACAATGCACTTTCTTAACAAACACAACATCTCACTAGTTCGCTCCGATCAACCACCTCGCCTGCTATCAAGGCAGCTGTGCTGGCAATAGAGGCACTGCTGTTGTGACGGCTGCTT
>CBFIHW010000155.1:0-5896 GCA_965662325.1 uncultured Pirellulales bacterium
TTGACCGCCTTGTTGACCGCCTTGTTGACCACCACCGCCTTGTTGACCGCCTTGTTGACCACCACCGCCTTGTTGACCGCCACCGCCACCGCCACCGGCGAAGGTAAAGGTTGGTATTTCACCTCGCTGAATAGTCCTAAATGTGGGCATAGCGGTAATCCGAACATATCTGCGATCTCCTGATACGACACCTGTTACGGTGAACGTAGGACCGTCGTCTAGTACGGAGATCACTGGTTGATAGCCAAGTGGTCCACCAAATGAGTACGGTCGGAATGGTTTTCTCTGGCTTTGCGGCTTCGGCCTCGTGTCTGACAGCGAAGTAACGGTTTCCTCATTAGAAAGAGCTGCGAGTTGTTGCGCAAGAACTGTTCTACTTAATTCCTGCTGAACTACGATATCTTGGGCTACTTGAGCCTCTGCAACAGGCTGGAGACGGCGACCGGTGGGCAGTTCGATCTCAAATAGGAGCTCATCACCAACAAGTGATAGCTGCCTTTTCTTCGTCTCTTCGAAAGACGTTCCTTTATGAACCGTCACCTGTGCCGTGATAATACCAGCGGTTACCTCGCCTGTAGCTCGACGTATGAGCACTGTATAAGTACCAGGATATGCAGTCGTAGCAACATACTGTTCCATTCGAAGACCATCGTTTTTTCCAAGCATACCGGACTGAATATCTTCGATTAATGTGCCACCCGAGCGTGTTCGAGGAGAGGCAATCGAGCAGATTGTTCCGGTTGGCTCTTCAACAACCAGATCGATGTCGGCATCACCTGTCCATGTCAGCTGTAGGTCAATATCTCGAACAAGTGCATTGTCGATAACCTGTTGAAAGTTTTTTGCTTGCTCTTCTTTGCCTTCGGCCTTGAGTCGTCCAATAGTCGACTTCGCCAATCTGGCAGCACGCGTAGGAATGTCCTGCTGCAATGGAGGCCACTCATGAGCGAGGATGCCAGCACACGTCCAAAGTAGAGAGTCTGGCTCATCAAGCTCTGCTGCCAGCTTAAATCCCAAAGCATAAGCTTCCTGGCAATCAGGTTCTAAAATCGCAACCTCCTTGCAGATTCGAAGTGATTGTTTCTTTGATCCAAGGCGGTCGAGATAACTTGCAAGTGCCAGAAGGTCAATTGGTGTTGAGGCCAAATCAGCGGCTGAGAGGAGGGCACGTTCGACTTCTGCACGAGGCCGGCCTGCACCTTCTAGGGCTAGTGCAAGAGATTCATACATCCATGGCTGGATGTGACCTGTAGCTATTGCAGCACTGAGGAGTTTTGAAGCTTGGTCAAAACGGTTTGTTCTTCCTAAAACGGCAGCTGTTGCTCGAATTCTAGCAAGACGCACCTGGATTTCTTTTGGAGAAAGGCTCGTGCCCTCAGCAATAACCCCTGGAGGTGGCCCGAGGTACTCCATGAGTTTTTTTCGAAGGTCATTCGATTGCAGCAAAGATTCAGGCAATGCTAGTTCTTCAAGTGGAACTGATTGCTCTGGAGAGGAGCTTTTGGGCGTATTGATGAGCTCAGTTTGGTTACTAGGTGATCCCCGGATATCAGTTGCAACGGCCCGACTGCCAGATGACACAGCGGTTTGAGCATCGGCAACCTGGAACATTCCGCCGCCCATGCCGCCGCCCATACCACCGCCGCCCATGCCCCCCATACCGGCGCCCTGAGCACCTTGTGCGTTATTGAGGCCGCCAGGACCACCGCCTTGACCACCTTGGCCGCCTAAAGCAGCTTGGGGATTTATGGGAATGACGAGGTCTGCAACTGGATAGACTTTTATGGATAGGTAATTGTCTGCAGCATATTGCTTATCGGTAATTAACAATAGTTCGTCTCGAATTACATATGTAAGAGGCGTCTCGAATACATTCGAAAGCAGACGACGTAGTGCAGACCTCGCAGTTACACCATTAGCAACGCCTTGGATAGCGTTTGGCTCATTGACGTCGAGCCCCAGTTCACCTGCAAGAACCCGGTCATCAAGTTTTACCGGGACGCCTAGAGTATCCTGCAGGGTGACTTCAAATTCCCGAAGGGATGCACCACCACTGAAGTCAAGGCTCACCGTCTCTTTCAGTGCTTCGTAGATTTTTTCTTCTTGTTCGGATTCTCCTCCGAGATTTACAGACGCCCATTTCTCTCGCAATTTCGTGATTTTATCCCATGTATCAGCAGACGGATAAATAACAGGTGGTTCGTCAGGGAAAGGAAGCGCTGTAAGATCGGTAAGGTATAACACGTCCAAAAAGTTTTGCTGGTAATTCCTTCTAAATCGCACGTTCCTTGTGTGGTGGTCTAAAATATTGGCCACAATGGGGGCCTGCTGAGCCAATGTCCTCGCTGTTATGGGTATTCCCTGGTTTGCATAAAGGGCTGGTGCATCAAATTCCATTTCTGGGCTAACGTCTCGTGCAGCTTCAGTGAGTGTTTTTGTTGGCTGTTGGTAGCCAACGCGAATGCCTTCCTCGACAAGTGCGCGATATCGCTTGCTAAGCTGACTGAACTTATCCTCACGACGTTGGAGTTCACCCGCAACACGAGCACGTTCTCGGCTTATCGCTGCCGCCCTTTCTTTCGATATATCGCGTTCGATTTTTTCACGAGAACGAACAATTGATTCCCGCAGGCTTATTTCAATTTGTCGATTGAGTCGCCCTCGTAAAGCGTCTTCGATATCAGCCGAATTTCGAACTCGGAGTTGTAGATTCTTCAGTTCAATTCGAGCCGCATCCGGGTCGGTTCCCATTAAATGGCGGGCGTCACGAAGCCCAACGGCAGTTTCACGTTCGAGTATTTGTCCACGTATTTTTCGCCGCTCCTGTAGTTCTTGAAGTTCTTCTTGTGATCCTTTGAGTCCTGTAAAGTCATTATCTGCCGGCTGTGGAAGTGTCTTTGGTTTCTCTTGCTTTGGCGTTATTGCTTCAGGTGAGTCTTTTGGCGAATCCCCGGTTTCTTCAGCAGCAGGAACAGCCTTGTTTGATTCATCAGACTTTTGACTATTAAGTGCTGTAGTCTGAATGATGGCAGCCATATTGTTATCCGGATCTCGTCTCAGTGATGCTGCAGCAAGGCGTGCAGCCGCACCGTGGTTGCCCGAGGCCTCTGCCTGACGCGAAATAAGAGCCAAGGAGGCGGCCTCTTGCTGGATAGCCGACGAGACACGTTCTAGACCGTCTCGACCAAGAAGCGGCAAGAAAATACCTTCAGTGGCAAATGCATTTCTCGCAAGCTGTTCGAGGAATGCATCGTCACTCGATGGTTGCGTTTTTGGTATTTCAAAATGAAGATCAACGTTGCTCCAGGCGTCGGGATAGCCTGAAAAGGGTGTCATTTCTGTCGAAATCTCTAAAACACTTTTTTCAAGTGGACCCAAGAGTAATACATAAGACTCTCTGTCATGGCGAAGAGGGGGCATTTGGAAAGGAAGCATTACTAGGGCTGTTTCTTTTGTTGACGACGTGACCGAAAGTGTTTGGTCGTCTGGCCAGAGAATTGGTGCCACCATCCGATGGGCCAATGATTCACCGGCTTGGCTCGCTGTCAATGTGGCACTGGGTTGCACAACGTTTCCACCTGTTGCGGCTGCGATGGATGCGAGGCATGGCCAATTAATTTTTCTTCCAACGGTAACTGCAGAGAACGATATATGATTGTCTCGAAGGGCGCTGGTCGTAAGTGCAAAATCTTCTGGGAGGATGCCAGTCAGCCCGGGGCCGTCCCCGATGTAGAGGATCGCTGCTGGCCCTGATTCTGTTCCAAGAGATTCGAGAGCTGCATGGAGCACTTCGAGCAGGTTTGTCTTGCCAAGTGGCAATCGATCGGCAAGAGAGTTTTGTGCATTGACGACAGCATTACTGTGGGCTTTTTCAAAATCAGTCATAAGCGGCACAAAAGTAGTGTCGACAGCCGCGAGTAGAATACGGTCCTGTGGCCTGATGGTACTCAGGAGACCACGAACAACTTCCATGGATTGCTGTTGGAGCACTCCGCTTTGGCTCGCCGAAGTGTCGACCAAAACACAGATCCGAGTAGCTGCAGTTTCACCACTTGGACCAGTTGCCTGAAGGCCAACTGCAGTGACAGCCGGTACTGATTCGTCCTGGTGCGTTGCGCGTGTCAAAGTGACAGTCGCATCGGTCGCCATTGAAAAAGTTGTTGTGAAGGAAATTGCCGCCGTTGTCAGCAGCCTGATCGCAGTGCGAGAGCAGATTGCAAGCAATCCGTGGTAATGAGACGATAGGCAGCGGTGCATGAATAAACCTCTAGCGAGTATTTGGGCTGTGCGGTTCAACACTTTCTCATAAATAATGAGAACATGATCCACACCTGACTTCAAATTGGATGATATTTTCATAACTCGCTGCCGCCAATGTCGATTCCTGCGAGAAATTCGGTTTATTTCCAGTTTTTCGGCTTGAGGAAACTCATCTAGCGGGTTTAGGGTCTCTTTTTGAGAACAGCCTTTTCGCGAACTTGGCCCAGTTTCCCCTCTCGGTATGGCTCGGGTTTACAGGAATTTAATTGGTAAAAAAATGAATGAGAATTTGATTTGGAGGTCTGGCTCCAACATGACACGACTCATAACGGTTTTTCTCGGGCTCTGCTTTGGAGAGGCCTCATGTTCACACTACTTGCTTTCAGCGCCAATTGATTCTGATAAATCAGCTCAGGTTTCTCGGCAACTCACTGCTGAAGAAAAGACCAATATCAATGTTTATGAGGCCAGTAACCGCAGTGTTATTAACATTAATACGAAGGCAACGGTTACCACAGGTTTCTTTCTCATGGAAAGTCCATCAGAAGGCGCTGGTTCTGGCATCGTAATCGATAAGCAAGGTCATGTACTCACAAATTTTCATGTTATAGAGGGCGCTCAGGAAATTCAGGCGGTGCTGTATGACGGGTCTTCACATGATGCGTCATTAGTTGGCGTGGACCCTGTCACGGATGTTGCTGTACTTCGAGTTGAGGCACCTGCTGAACTGCTGGCACCCGTTCAGTTTGGTACGTCGAACGACTTGAAGGTTGGTCAGAAAGTCTTTGCAATTGGGAATCCATTTGGTCTTGAGCGCACCTTGACAACAGGAATTATTTCCAGCCTTAACAGGTCGCTACCTACCCGTGCTGGAAGAACTATTAAATCAATAATCCAGACAGACGCGGCAATCAATCCAGGGAACTCGGGAGGACCGCTACTTGATTCCAACAGTTTGCTGATCGGTATGACGACTGCAATTGCAAGCCGGACAGGACAGAGCTCTGGAGTCGGTTTTGCAATTCCTGTAGGAACACTTGGGCGAATTGTTCCGCAACTCATCACAAGCGGCCGAGTTGTTCGTCCAGATGCAGGAATCACTCGTGTGTATCAAACAGAGCGAGGGCTGCTGGTTGCGACACTCTTGCCAGATGGAGCCGCTGAACGTGCCGGTATTCGAGGTTTTCGTATGGTGCGTGAGAGTCGTCGTCAGGGACCTTTTGTGGCGGAGTTCGAGCGAGTGGATCGGTCGAATGCAGATCTCATTGTTGGGGTTGATAATGCTGCAATTGATACGGTCGACGACTTTCTGACCGCTATTGAGTCAAAGAAGCCAGGTGACCGGGTGCTGATTGCGGTTGAAAGGCAGGGGCACCGCCTTGATGTCCCTGTCACGCTCGAGGCTGAGCGAAGCAACTGAATCCATGCCATTTCTTCCGATAAAGACTGTAATATGTTGGTTCTGACACGTGGGGTGGGCACGCTGTGATTCCCGAATGTGCAGCCGGCAGCAGCCAATTTTTTTAGAGCAGGTTGACGCTTTCGTATTGCCTGTTATCTTTCACTGTTTCCGGAATTGCTTTTGCGGTATCGGAAATGATCTTTGACAATTTGGTTGTTAATCTCTTTCGGTTTC
>CBFIHW010000156.1:0-5833 GCA_965662325.1 uncultured Pirellulales bacterium
TCAATAGAAGGTATCCTTCCCCGTCTTGTTCATACGAAACCATATCGAGGGGCCGATTACGGTTTCCAAGTTCAGCAATTGTTGTTGCACCGACAGATTCTCCTTCACTACTAAGTTCTTTCACTGGAATCTTTACAAGTGGCGTACAGACATACGCTCCAACAATTGTTGGTTCACCATCGATTACAAGTGGAACAAATGTCCGCATCGCTGCTGTGTCTTCTTCACGACCATGTGCAGCATGGTAAATCTGAACTCCGACACCACGTTCTTGATCACTGAATGGAAAACTCAGTTCACGAACGGTAGATGAGGCCACTGCATCACGAAGACCCGAAACCAGAAGTTTGTTTTCAAAGAATGCCAGATCTGTTATCGAATCTGCACGAGGATTTCTAGAACGCCTTCCTTTTTGAATGACCTTATCTTCTGGAGCATCATTCAAAACGGCTGATGAAGAAGGGCACGCCTGCAAATCAAGGACCTCGAAATCACCGTTACCGACAACCTTAACAATTAGCGGTTTCTGATCAGCGTGCACTGCAAGAAAAGGCGTACCAGTGCGTGGATTTACAACGAGATCTTGGACAGCAACCTGCTCCGCCTTGGTGTAAGCAGCAAGCTTTGACAGCACATCATCAATCTGTATCGACTGATCATGCAAACCCACATCTGAATGACCTATCGCAACAGCAAAAACCGTTGCCGCTTTTGAATCACCAATAAAAAGGATGTCATCTGGACCAAAAACAAGTGTTGTTGCCGACTTGAGATCAACGTTTTGTTTCTCCATACCCGAGTATTCATGGGCACGGAGGGTTGCCGATGAAAGCCCAATAGAAGCGATAACACCAACGCAGAGACACGCTCGAAAAATCATTGCAGACTCCTCTTTTAAAAACTCATGACCGTAGATATTCCCAATAGTATGCCTGATACCATGCTTCCCAAGTTCATTTATTTATCAGCCATCTCGCCTAGTCTCTTTTGTGCTGCCATTGCCGGCTTCCAATAATAGCCTTCCTCATTCTGACAGCGACAATCTTTATAATCCTGAATCAGCTTGTTGTAGGCGGCTGCAGCTTCCTCGTTCTCTCCTTGGTTCCGTAGCGACGTGCCAAGAATCAGAAGACATGTCCCTACGCTGTTGAGTTCAGGAAATTCATCTGCGTTGGAGTTTGTGATTGTAGCACCAGACTTTTGCTGTTCTAAAGCCTTCGTAGTGCATTCCTTGAAACACGCCTCCGTGATGCGAATAACTTCATCTTGGTTTCCGCTGTGAAGCGACTCCCATGCCTCAGCCACATAATCAACTGCTTCACTATCATGAGATACTTCTTCTGCAAGAATGTGAGTAGTGATAAAGAAGCAACACCCAAGAACTATTAATATCGTTTTTATGTTTATCACCATCTTGAGACTCCTAAGAAGATTTCCTGTGCCACAGCTTTTGTCTTCATTCAGAATATCACAATCTGATCCTAACCCCTTAGATCCGAATCCTATTCTTGGTTTTCAATCACTACTTCGCACTCATTGAGAATGTGTTCAGTACTGTCTCTGCGGATGGAACAGACCTGCCGGCTGACCAGAAAACACCGTTCACTATCACCCGAAGAGCGTTTTGGTTTGTAAAATCTTTGGCGTGCCCAAGTGATGTGGTAAAGACACGATTTCCAAATGAATTCTTCCATGTCCAAGCAATCGGTGCTGACATGGTTTGGTCAAGTTCATGAACTCCAAATTGATTTGTCACAGTACCAACACGTTTTGAATGTCCAGTACCGATCAACAAGGGCTCAATCCCCGGCTGGGCATTGATGAGGTAGAGCGTGCCCGATGACTCCCAGCCAGTCATATCCACTCCAGTGAGAATTGGATGACGTACTGCATGATCTGCAGGCTTCACCTGAGTCTTTCCAGCCAGATGAATCAGATACGGAGAACCAAGAACCTTTTCTCCGAAATCATTATTGAGTGCATGACGCGGATCATCCGTCGGATAATTAAATGCATGTGTACTTGTTCGAAGACCGACAACTGCTTTACCCGACTCAATAAATTCTGTGATATGGGCAAGTTGGCTGTCTTTCAACTGGAGAAAACGCATGAAGAATATGCCAACATCGGCATCTTTGAGTACTTCGAGTCCAGGCAGACCACGTTCATCTTTCTCAGGATCCCACGCCGGATTGACGACCGTTGTTCGAAAACCCAGTCGCTCGAGTTCAGTAGCAAGGAAAGGCATCGTCGTCTGTGGTGAATAGTGATGCGTGCCAATAACAAGCACTGCATGTGGGGGTTGGGCCGCCTCTACAAACCCATGGCAACAGACTACGCCGCACAACACCATGGCATAAAAATATTTACTCATGCTGTTCTTCACTTTCTGTCAACGAAGTAGGGCAAAGTCAGTTCGTTCATGAAATGGGATGAGTTCTTATCACTTCGGTAAAACCACTCGCGTATACGGGCTCGAGAGATATGTTTCGTAGGCACGCCCCTTATGCTTCACTCTGCTAAGATAGTTACTAAAGAAATCAATCTGCTCCGCGTTGGCATCAAGCTCAATTTCAGCAACCCAAACACCTCGTCGATCATCGTAGTGCATCTCTGCAAAATTATCATCCGGAATGGGCTCACTAAGATAGTGTGGACTTCCATCAGGTGCTCGATTAAACATCCACCAGATGCTGCCACCTTCTGGCTCATAGCCATCTGGAAACTCCACAATCACTTCAATCGCATGATCAACAAATGCATGTTCAACTTTTGGAGGTACGAGCAATCTGCCACTGATCTCTTCTGGAAAGAAATGTGTTAGTAGAAATGCTGACTTATTCGACTGACCTCGCTCCAATCGAGGATGTCCCCTTTTCCCATGTCCTGTGTTAGCTCCTAAATAAACCGGAATATCCGGGTGCTCCGCACCACCCCAGGCCATGTCGTACGCTACACAATCATGTGTTCCTGGATGAAAGAGCATTTCAACACCGCGACGCCGAAGTTGTTTAAGATTTCGAGAAATAAATACAGCATCTGATATTTCACGAGTAAAGGTCTGAAGGTCTTCCCATGTATAGCCCTGTTCCAAAACTTCTCTATTAAATGTTGGTCCATAATGTCCCCCAGAAAAAGGCCCTCGCCTTCCTTTCTGTGAATCAAGTTCCTTCCATGCAGCACGATCACATAGCCGCAAGGGTGAATCCCAGATTGGTGAAACTGTGGCATGCACGGCCGTCATGCGATCATCATGCAATATCGCCATAGAGGGTGATGCACCATTTTTCGATCCACCAGTTACAGCAACTTTGCCTTTTTCAAAATGAGCTGACTCGGCATACGCAGCAGTAATCGCCCGCATCAACGTTGCTGGCCAAGCCCAGTATTGAATTTTGAAATGCGGGTTCAGTGTTTGCGCGAAGCGTTCTTCGGCTGCTCTCGCAAGATCTCGTTCGCCGTAACTGCCGGGCTCCTGAACAACGGTAAACACCAGCCCGACACCACCATTCAGAAGTTCTCGAAAGACTCCATTAGGTCGAACTCCTTCCTTCAGACGAGCCAGTGTACTGCCGCCAGTCAGATGAAAGCCTTTGGCTTTTTTTCTGGCTGGTACAACCATCCGTACGGGTATACGAAAATCTTGGCCAGGCCACAGTTCACCGACATTGATCGTGACTAACTTTTGTCGCGTCACAATCTCACCTTCAACAGGATGCCAATCCTGAAGAACTTCGACATCTAACGTCGAGGGGTCACACATGGCATCCATATCGAAGATTTCAGCAACCAGCACGCCAGAAAGCATGGTCACCATTCCAATACTGGCCAAGCATCGAGCGATACGACGTACTATGGGAGCACCCCACTTGAGTGAGGCTGATGCAATCGTAACTATCATTGGAATAGGCTTTTGATTGTGTGACTTGTAACCATTTTCGAAAATACAAAACAAACAAGTTCAGTAGCAGTGCATACGCGTACTCGTTGTACTGTAGATGCGGCTCGTGAACAACAAATTGTTCAGCCACTGAGCCTCTAAACACTCTCCAATCATTCTGGGAAAAGACCGACAAACATTTTGTGCTTCATGTGTTGCACTCAAGAGCAAATCACATGACTGACGACAATCAGAGTCGGCATGGACTGCTGGCACTATTAAATATCTTCGAGCATGCCTGTGGCATCACCGTGCATGTTGTCCTGGACACCAAAACGGTCCAGCATGCTTGCGTAGAGATTCATCAGTGGTGTTTTACTCGGATATTGGACATGCCTCCCTGGATTTAATTTGCCATCTCCCCCACCAGCAAGGAGAATTGGCAGCCGGTTGTGATCATGTCGATTGCCATCACCAATACAGCCTCCATAAACAAGCATTGTTCGATCAAGGATTGATTTATCACCTTCTTGGATCGACTTCAGCCGTTTGAGTAAGTATGCCAACTGCTCAGTGTGAAAGCGGTTAATTTTCTTAATCTTTTCCTGCTTTTCAGGATCGTTTCGATGATGTGAAAGCGAATGATGTCCTTCGGGTACTCCAATAAAATCGTAACTACGATTACTTCCTTCATTCGCAAAGACCAGTGTTGAAATCCGAGTGGCATCAACCTGAAACGCCATAACGAGAAGATCTGCAAGTAACCGCAAATGATCTCGATAGCTGTCAGGAATACCATCCGGCTTTGTCATTTTTTTTGTACTGGCTGATTCATTCTGCGATGTTCTTTGGACCCGCTGCTCAAGTTCCCGAACACTTGTGAGATATTCATCAAGCTTTCGCTTATCTGCCTGTCCAACGACCTGTTGCAACCGTTTCGCATCATCGAGTGCAAAATCCAGAATGCTCCGACTAAACTTCAGCCGATTTGCCCGCATCTGTTTTGATTCACCGGCACGTGTTCCTTCAAACAATCGCTCAAAAATAAGCCGTGGATCTTTTTCTTTTGGAACAGGTTGATTTTCACTCTTCCAAGAAATTGTTGAAGAGTACGCGCAACTATATCCAGAATCACAACTCCCACTTGTTTTGCCACCTTCAGCACCTATTTCGAGTGATGCAAATCGTGTCCGCCTCCCTGCGGCTGCAGCAGCAATCTGATCGACCGATACGCCGGCTTTGATATCAACACCGTTTGTCTTTCTCGCCTGGGCACCTGTGAGGAAGGTTGCCATGGCTCTGGCATGATCACCACCTCCATCACCATTGGCATTTGCATGATGCTGGGCAAGGCCACTGAGAATGCTGAAGTCGTTCTGTAATTCGTGAAGTGGCTCGAGAGTTGGGGGTAGTTTATATCCACTACCCTCTTCCTGTGGCGTCCAATCCGTCATATGGATGCCATTGGGTGCATACACAAATGCCATCCGCAGTGGTTCTTTTTTTCGACGATACCCTGCTGCAGCCTGAACAGATACTGGAGCCATCGCCTCGAGAAGTGGTAGTGCAATACTGACCCCAGCGCCTCGCAAGACGGTTCTTCTTGAAAGTTGGTTTTTCATTGGCTCTCTCCAGATTCGCGCTGTCGAAATGCAGGGCTTTTTACAATTTCTTCAACCATAACAGCAAAACGATCGTCATCACGTTTCAGTCGATTCACAATTCGTTCCACTGCACATGCATCGTAGTATTCTAACCCCCTGCCGAGGGCAAAAGTCAGCATTTTCTCTGAGATACATCGACGGAAATCATCGCGCCGCTCGAGTAAAAGACGACGTAACTCGTGCGGTCCATCAAATGTTTGTCCTGTCGGAAGTTCTCCAGTCGCATCAATTTCTACAGTTCCGTCTCGATCTCGCCACGCTCCAATCGCATCATAATTTTCCAGTCCAA
>CBFIHW010000157.1:0-5779 GCA_965662325.1 uncultured Pirellulales bacterium
TGGCAGGTTGAGGCTCTTCTTGACCACCAGCTCTTTCAACCTTCCGTTACGATTCCTACCGTGATTGCTGGTGATTTTAATGATTGGAGAAATACACTCGCGGAAAAATCTTTCGCAAGCCATGGGTTTAAGCAGGTCACTGCACCTCCATCAGAGTTTCGAAGTTTTCCTTCTTGGCTTCCTGTCGGTGGGCTTGATAAAATATTTTTTCGAGGGAAGGTAGTATTCAACCGTGCAAGAGTTGTGCGGACGAGTCTCGCGCGTATTGCAAGCGATCATCTGCCGATTGTTGTTGACTTTTCACTTTAGTCAGTCGTGTTAGTCTTGCGAGGCCAACTCCAGAAGTACTTGTTCCGCTGCTTTTATCGTTTGATAAATTTCTTTTTCAGTATGAACTGATGAAAAAAAGAGTGCCTCGAACTGGCTGCACGGAAGGTAAATCCCGTGTTTAATCATGCCCCAAAAGAACTTTGAGTAGTGCTCAGTGTTGCTTTTCGAGGCTGTCTTCCACCCTGTGACACGGTGGGTGCCATCAGAAAAACTATTCGCCTGAAAAAACATGGTCATCATGCTACCCACACGGGCAACTTGGCAAGGTATCGCAGCCTTCGTTGCAGCATTGAGAAAACCCTCTTCAAGAAGTTTTCCATGATGCTCAAGTGATACATATGGAGGATGATCCTTCAGCTCTGCGAGGGTCGCCGCTCCAGCCGCAACGGCAAGGGGGTTACCAGAAAGAGTACCCGCCTGAAAAACCTTGCCAGCCGGTAAAACCTGATCCATTATCTCGGCTCGTCCACCGTAGGCACCAAGCGGCAGGCCACCACCAACAATCTTCCCTAGTGTGGTGATATCAGGTGTGACTCCGTATAGTTCCTGGGCTCCACCAAGAGCGAGGCGAAAGCCCGTCATAACCTCATCGAATACAAGCACAGTGCCGTGTTTCTCGGTGAGTGCTCGAGCGGCCTGGAGAAATTCACGTGTCGGCTCAACAAGGCCCATATTACCAACCACAGGTTCCATGAGCAGCGCTGCGATTGAATCACCCCGTTCTTCAAAGGTCTTAACAAGGGTTTCAGTGTCGTTGTACTCAAGCACGAGTGTATCTTTTGCTGTCCCAACAGTTACGCCGGGTGAATTCGGAACGCCAAGAGTCGCCGCTGCCGAGCCCGCAGCTACCAGAAGGCTGTCAGCATGCCCATGGTAGTTACCAGAAAACTTTATAATGACTTCCCGATCAGTAGCACCGCGAGCAAGCCGCACAGCACTCATAGCTGCTTCGGTCCCCGAACTCACCATACGGACTTTTTCAATGCTCGGCACTGCCTCGATTATCTGTTCGGCAAGTCCGCTTTCAGCCTCCGTCGGAGCACCATAGCTCGTTCCGCAAGAAAGTGCTTGTTCAATGGCCGCGATGACCCGTGGATGCCGGTGTCCAAGTATCATTGGTCCCCATGAACCAATGTAATCCAAATAAGTATTGCCATCGATATCCGTGAGGTGGGCCCCCTGCCCTGCCTGGAAAAAAATTGGTTCACCGCCCACGGCTCCGAACGCTCGTGCCGGCGAATTCACACCGCCTGGAATGAGTTGTTGAGCGCGATTGAAAGCCTTGTGGCTGTGCTCATGAATATCGGTCATTTGTCCTGTCCTTGCGTGAAAGAATTTTTCTTTTCAAATTGTTTAATCTGCTTTAAGAGGCTCTCAGCAGTATCGACGATGTCGTTAGCATGAGGACGATCACCGTATGTCTCAATAAGACTCTGTAAGAGAAGACTACTTTGATTGAGTTGCTGGCGTGCCGCTTTGATATCCGTCAACTGAACTGCTTCGGAATACATTTGGGACGCTTCATGAAGAACGCTTCTAGCCCGCCCGATATCCTCAGTCCGTTCTTTCTGAGCGCTCTGTTGGAGACGCATGATCTGTCGCTCGATAAGATCAAACCATGTCTCCTTGTCTTTCACAGACAGTGTGTCAGCAGAAGCAGCTGTCTTGTTTGTATACACTGTTTGTATGGCCTTCATGGCCGATAGAGCAGCTGATGGACTTTCTGCTTCCCGGGCTAACGCGGCCCGATAATCTCGCTCTATCGCTGGGACATCGCGTGAGCCAAGCACCCTTCGTCGCATCCGCGATTCAAGAATATTTACTCGCAGTTGCCGTTGAATTGCCGCAACAGTCTCAGATCGGGCATCTGCGGGATAGCGTGTCAGAAACTGATCTAACTCTGGCCTTATACGCCGTAGATCTGGCTGTGACTTTTTTGTTTCTGCAGTTATTTTCTGAAATAACTGATCGGCTGAACGTGGACGGGTAATCCAATATACAGATATCAGAACGACTAGTACGGTGATTGCCGTCACCAGCGTATCCATCCGAATCTGCCTCCAGCGATGCTGTGCACTTTTCTGGTAAGCCGCCCGTTCGGATTCCTCAACCGTAACAAACCGCCGCGATGGCTTCGTGTCAACAACTGTCGAATTTGGATCATCATCGGCGTCAGATGTAGTGCTTTTATTAGCGTTACCCGTAGCGTGTTTTGTTGGCCGTCGTTCGATTGGAATTTGACTGCTAGCGAGTGCCTCTTGGGAATTCTCTGCACGAAGGGAGGTGGCTTTTTCTGTGTGCTCGTGGTCACCGGCAGCGATCGGAGGATTAGGTTGAGGACTTGGTAGCTCTGATGTTTCATCGAGGCTACTGCTGGGCTCATCGCCGAAGCCTTGGTGAGTTCCTTCTTTTGTCTCCGCCAGTAAATCAACAGACGAAGCAGTTGCCTTCGGTGCATCAGCTTTAGGTGTTGCTTCAGTAAGGGAAGATGATCGGTCATGGTTTGTAGGAGCGGCTGGATCCGCCTCACCTCGAATAACAAGGGATGGCGGCCCATTACCACTGTTATCTTCTTCAAGTTGTTTCCTTGCAGATAGTGCATCTTGTATGGACGTCAGTCGCCGTCCGACAGCAAGTGCGCTTGCCGGCCGCCTGGTTGGATCTTTGGCCAGCAGTTCATCAATCAGAGTATCGAGCTCCTTAGGGATGTCATGGTGAAAGCTACTTACACGCGGTGCGCTTTCGCGGAGTTGTTTGGTAATGACTTCAGTTAATTGGGATCCACGGAAAGGTGGCTTCCCAGCGATCATAGTGAACATGACGAGCCCGAGTGTGTAGAGATCTGCACGGGCATCAAGAGGCTTGCCGGCCGCCTGTTCAGGTGCCATGAATTCTGCAGTTCCTACAATACTGCCGTGGGCCGTTTGGCTCGCTGCACCGAAAAGTTTCGCAATGCCAAAATCAGCAAGTTTTACACTTACATCGGTTTGGTTCGTATCGTCTGGGATAAGAAGGTTCGCCGGTTTGAGATCCCGGTGAATAATCCCGTGATCATGTGCGACTTTCAACGAACGGGCTATCTCGATTGAAAAGGCAATGACTTCTGCAGCCGAAAATGTGCGACCACCACGGATAAGCCGTTCAAGACTTTGCCCGTGAACAAGTTCCATTGCAAAATATGGTTGACCCTCGTCTTCTCCATAGGCAATAAGTTGAACTATCCCGGGGCACCGAAGGGGTTTGAGCGTCTGTATTTCTGCTTCAAAGCGTTCTTTCAGGCCAAGATCGTCAGCAAGGTGTGATGCAAGGACTTTCACGGCAACAAGCTCACCCGTTTCTTGATGTTCAGCCTCATAGACTGCCCCCATACCGCCTCTGCCAAGACGTTTACTGAGCACGTAAGGACCGAGTTGCTGTGGTTCCATGATTGTCTAGTCTATCTCCGTATGGATTGGTGTAGAACCGGTTCCTACATGTTTTGAAGAAATCTGCCAGTTAGCCTCCCCGAGTAGCGGAGAAAAAAGGTAATTACCATTGAATGGAACAAAAAGATTGCTTTGTGCCGCATCGAATCAGGCAGTTGGCCTTGCCGAATATTGTCGAGACTTTCTGTTTAATCCACAGAGTGTGTCCGCATCGACGATTGAACTCGTAGAACGGTTTCACCAAGACAGTGTCGGTTGCGCAATCTCGGCTATCCATCAAAGAGCGAATGCTTGTACCGTGCTTCGTCGTGAAGCCCTCAAGACGCGACCAGCTGGACAAAACATTGGAGGAATCTGTTTTGGTGATCCGACGCACGTCGACACAGCACGAAGCGTAGCGGCGAATGTAGCGGCAGTACGGGAATGGGATTCCAACGGGACAAATTTTGGCTTTGACAAGGATGCTGGCAGAACAGCCGGTGAGTTTGGCCACAATGATTTTTATCCAGTGGCTGTCGCAGCCGGTCGGGAGGCAGGATTTGATGGCAATGGCACACTGCGGGTGATGTTACTCATTGATGAAATCCGGGGACGGCTGGCAGAAGTATTTCCGCTTCATTTGTATGCCATTGATCATGTTCACCATGGAGCGGTTGCCAGCGCCGCCGCTTTCACTGCTGCGTTAGGTGGTACGGTCTCCCAGATCGAATCTGCTATTGGTCTCGTTGTATCGCACTACGTACCATTCAGAGCTATTCGTGCAGGCAACCAACTCTCTGATAGCAAAGGTTCATCAGCGGCATTCGCAGCGGAGACTGCTGTGCTGGCAGCACGCCGAGCCATTGATGGTTTCCAAGGGCCCCAAGATATTTTCCGGAACCCACTTGCCATTTACCGTCTTAACGAGAGGTGCCCGGACGGTATGAGCCCTTTTGATCTCGAACTTGGTGAGTCAGGTGATGCATTTGCAATACATTCGATGCACTTCAAACTCGGTTTGTATGAACATCAGTCGGCTGGAGCTATACAGTCGCTTATTAATCTTCTTGAAACGACACCAGAGGCAGTCGCCACTGTTGGGTCGATTAATTCCATTGCCGTAACCATCTATGAGCCGGCGTTTTCGATCATTGCTGATCCTGCAAAGAGAACTCCCACAACAAGACAATCTGCAGACCACTCATTGCCGTATATTCTCGCAAAAACACTTCAAAAAGCTGCATCCAGCCATGCAGCTGGAAACAAAAGGCATGGGTGGTCGGAGGTGATGCTCTTACCAGAGGATTACTCCGACGACGCAATTGCCGATCAGGACATAAAGCACATAATCGAGAAAATAGATATTGTGCATGGCGGACCAGACTACGACTCATTCTATCCGGAAGGGATTCCGGCCAGTGTTTCAATTGATCATAAGGAGTTTGGCACACTCGATGGTGGGCGATGTCTCTTTCCGCTGGGGCATGCGAGATCGGATGAGGCAGCAACCGTATCGCTGGTGGATGAAAAATTTGAAAGGCTTGTAACGGGTGCTGTTTCAAGTCCGCAGGCGATCTCCAGACACCTACGGTTGCGCGATGCGTCGGCCGCACATGTGGCGAATCTGTATGCCTTCCCAATTTGTTTGCAACCAGAGATTATATGAGTCAATCAGACGTCCACGGTGTACTCGCGATAGATAAGCCACCGGGTGTCACATCCAGAGGGGTGGTTGATGCAGTGTCTCATACGCTGGGACTAAAAGCCGTTGGGCATGCGGGAACCCTGGACCCATTAGCGAGTGGCGTTGTCGTCGTCTGTGTTGGAAATGCCAGAAAGCTGGTTGATTTCATACACCAACAGGAGAAAGCGTATGCCGTTTCTTTTCTCCTTGGCCGCTCAAGTCCATCAGACGACTTCGAAACCAACGTGAGTTTGGAAACGCAGCCGTACTGCCCCTCCTCCAAGGAGCTTGAGAGATCACTGGATTGCCAGCGCGGGACTATCCTGCAGATTCCCTGTTCATACTCAGCCAAAAGGATTGC
>CBFIHW010000158.1:0-5637 GCA_965662325.1 uncultured Pirellulales bacterium
AGGGCAACCAGGCACATACATATCAACCGGAATAAATCGGTCAATTCCTTGAACAACGGCATAGGTGTCAAATACACCACCGGTACTTGCACAGGCACCCATAGATATGCACCATTTCGGCTCGTGCATTTGCTGCCAAATTCTTTGAAGCACTGGAAGCATCTTCATGACGACGCGACCTGCAACAATCATTAGGTCGCATTGACGAGGGCTGAAACGGAAGACTTCAGCGCCGAATCGAGCAAGATCATGTTTGGCAGCTCCGGTTGCCATGAGTTCAATACCACAACACGCTGTTGCAAATGGCATTGGCCACAAGCTGTTTTTTCGACACCAGCTCGCTAGTTCATCGAGTCGACTGACAACAACGTTTTCTGGGAGCTCAAGACCCGTTGATCCTGACTGTGCTACCGCCATCGAAAGACCCCCTTTCGCCAGTCGTAAGCAAAGCCCACGACAACGAGAAGAATAAAGATAAGACCACCAGCAAAAGCAAGACCTCTACTTGAAAGCATTCCCTCGGCTACCGCTGCATCGATACCGGCAGGTGAGCGGCTGGCAACAGCCCATGGATAGAGGAAGAGCAACTCAACATCGAATACGAGAAATGTTATGGCGACAAGGTGGAAGCGTACGTCGAACCGCCGACGCGTATCATGAATTGGGTCCATCCCACTTTCGTACGGCATCTCCTTTACAGCACCCCTTCGCCTTGGGGCAACCAAGAATGGAAGAATGATCAGGCTTACTGAAACCGCTGCTGCAATGACAACGAAAAGCAGAACAGGGAGAATAGTGTCCATGGGTTTGGATATCGCTGTCTGCAGGTGGAGGGAAGCGAAAGCGAGGTCGGAAACTAAGTAAAACGCGGAATAACATGACTTTGTGAAAAACGTCACAAAGTATACGGCAAAAAAAGCGGCGTTACGCACCGCATTTCCCTACTTCCTTTATACAGTCTCTGAGGCAAATCGGCGAGCGGCTCCTAGGATTGTTTTTTCAGGAATTCATGAATAAACCTGTTACTGTGGGATCTATGGCCGACTGCACCGAAATTCTGGCAGATCTTGTTCGCTGTCCCAGCGTAAATCCGATGGGTCGTGCCCTTTCGGGGCCTGAATACCTTGAAGGGAGGGTAACCGAGTATCTTCTCAATCGGCTGACTAAACGTGGAATAGCTGCTGTTCGACAGCACGTTTCCCCCGGACGCGAGAATGTGGTGGCCGTGTTGCCAGCCACCACATCGAATTCACCCGTACTTATTTGGGATGCACATCAGGACACGGTTCCTGTTGATTGCATGACAATTCAGCCATTTTCTCCGACTATCAAGAATGGTCAGTTATTTGGACGAGGAGCATGTGACGTCAAAGGAGGTATGGCGTCAATGGTGGCAGCGCTTGAGGATCTATCTACATTCGAAACACGTCATGCTTCGGTTATTTTTGTCGGGAGCGTAAATGAAGAGTTTGGTTTTTCGGGGGCGAAAGCATTCACCACATTGCTTCAAACATCCGGTCATGAGAGAGGCAAGGTTGCGGGAGAATTGATTCAATCAGTCTTATCTGGCCTGCCAGACATGGTTGTTGTCGCCGAACCAACGGGCCTTCATTTGGTAACTCAACACAAAGGAGCAGTTCGTTGGCGGATAACCGTCTGCGGGCAAGCCTGTCATAGTTCCTATCCTGAAAAAGGCTTGAACGCAATTTATTCTGCTTCGAGAGTTGCGTTGGCGATGGAGTCTTTGGCACAGGAACTTTCTCTTCGTCACTCATCACATCCTTGCGGTGGCCCAACACTCAGCGTGGGTACGATCCATGGTGGCATGGGTGTAAACCTTGTGCCTGATCGTGTTGTCCTTGAAATCGATCGCCGATTAGTACCTGGAGAAGACCCGCTGATCGCAAGGCAAGAGGTGATTGATTATATTTCGGAACACTGTTCAGCTGATGGTATCGAGCACGAAGAACCATTTCTTGCAAGTGAGGGCCTGTCGAACGAACGAGTCGGGGCAGCCGCTGCCGCAGCGAGCCTTCGAGAGGCTGTACAAAAAGCCGGCATTCCTCCTGTTGAAGAAGTTGCCCGTTATGGGACCAATGCGTGCGTCTATGCTGCAGCTGATCTACCTTGTGTTGTCTTTGGCCCAGGGTCAATTTCCCAGGCGCACACGGCTGATGAGTGGATTGATCTGCGTGAAGTTGAGCAAGCCACAGAGATTCTTAAAAACCTCGTTGTCTATAACAGTTCGGCGTAGCCAATCGATTATATCTCTCCCAGTGTCTTTACTTCGACTGGGCAAAGAGCCACTTTAAGAAGTCGGGCTCGCTATCGCAGCGTTCGCTGCTTGTGTATGTGGTGCCGTTTTTTGCACCAGGAATAAATTTCCCGGAGACACCATGGTTGTCACCCTGCCAGATCGTGAACTTCATGTTTCCACCGAGGCGTTTCATTTCGTTGAATACTGCCTGGTCTTTTTCAATCGGGCAGACGCCGTCTTTGTCTCCATGAAAAGCCCAGATAGGTAAATCCTTTATTTTTTCTGGATCGATAAATGGTTCTGTGCGTCGAAGGCCACTTCCGGCAGAGGGTGCTGCCGCGGCAAAGAAGTCAGGGTCAAGTTGCGAGAATATGTAGGTGCCGTGGCCACCCATTGAATGCCCAAGAACGTAGACGCGATTCATATCAGCCGAGGGGAGGGTGCCGATAATATTTTTTATTTTTCGGAGGTGTTCGGAGTTCCATAGCTGGTCGGCTTGCGGGGCAACTACGTAGCATGGGAAATCCGTTCGTAGCTGTTTTTCTGCAAGTTGACGGTTCCAGTCCTTTAGTTGTTTCTTGTTGTCGGTCCCCTTGCCACCCGCTCCGTGAAGGGAAACAATCACTGGATAGTTCTTGTTGGGGTCAAAAGAAAGAGGTGTCATAACTCGACAGGGCATGCTCTCAAATATCTGTGGACTGTATAAGTCTCGCCACGGATCTTCAGCGTTTGCCAGATCTGCCGACGCAATTGCCATGAGGCATGAGAAGAAAAGTAGTTGCCGTATCAGTGGAAAGAGTTGCATTGAAAATCTTGTTCCGTTTTCAAGGTATGAAAATTCTGAGCAACTCTACTATTTTGAGCAGCTCTACTCATAGATTACTGTTTCATTGCCGGTCTGCCCCAATCGTGAGGAGTATAGTCGCTTGGTTTGTGCGGTTTCATGATCTCGACTATGTCTGCTTCTGGATCACAGAGTTCCCAGTTGTCAGTGCGGAATGGGGACGCGGGCAGGCCCTCTTCGTTATAAAGTAAATTACGTTTTGAAGGATTCATGGCCCATGCATAGCGCACCGCAACGGGCTTAGTGACGTTCGCAGAAGAAACAACGATCGTGTTGTCTGTAATTTTTGCATCTGCCCAGTGCCACTGACGATCACTACCAGCGATAGCAAATCCGTTCATTGGTTCTTGACGTGCGGGCCGCAGGCCAGATCCAACAGAATCAAACTCGATGAGAATTTCACCCTTCGCTATTTTGTGATCGCGGTATCGGGGGCCTTCGCCAACAGGATACTTTCCATACGTATTTTTTAATGCGATGATTGCATGTCGAATGCCAATGGGTTTTTTGTTTTTCGGATGTAATGCTATGGCGTCACCTGTGTCGATGGAGACAGCCATATGTGTATTTGAAAGATTTTTTGTTGCCAGACGCATGGACTCACGATTGACAACCCAAGGAGATTCAATGCCTTCAGTAGGAGCAGACTGCGGAGCATGCCAGCTTGGGAGTTGAGTTATTTGGACAGGGAAATCTTCTGGCATGTGACCATTTGATTTCTGGTGCCATTCCTTGCGATAGCAGTTCACAAGTGTTTCCAGTTGGTGTTGATAGTGCAGCGCCTGAGGAACGTTCTTCGAATTCCGTTCCCCCTGATACCAGACGATTCCACGAATTCCAAAAGGGGTCACTGGTGCGACCATGGCATTGAAAATATTCTCCGGAAACTGATGTCCGAGCGTTGCCGGGCGAGTAATAATCGGTGGGGTGAGTTGTTTAAACTTGTTCTTCATTGTTTCACCAGCATCAATTTTGGCGTTATAGCTAGCTAATTCAGACTCAAAGGTTGCGATTGCTTTTTCGACTGTTTCGCCTCGTTTCTCTGCCATGCGTAAAGCTGTGTCTTCAAACAGTTTTTTCTGGGCTTTTGATCGTGGGTCATTCTTTTGTTCAGCCCACGGAAGCCATCCTTCAATTGGTGTTCCCGCATATGCACGTTGAATGATGCCAATAGGAATGTCGAGTTCTTGGTGAATTTTCTTTCCAAAGAAATAAGCAACTGCAGAGGTTTCCATTGCGGATTTAGGAGTGCAAGGTTTCCAAACGCAAAGCCGGTCACGATTTTCCTTAAGAGGCTCATGCCAATGTTCTCGGGCAGACTTAAAAATTCTTAGATTCGGAAGGTTAACTGCTGATTCGCCATCTGCTTCAAAGCTGTTCTGAACTGACCAGCCCATATTGGATTGCCCTAAACAAAGCCAGACTTCACCAATAGCGACATTGTTAATGATAGTTGTGTTTGTGCCGCCTACACGAAGTGAGTACCCTGTTCCGTGCGACGGCGTTTTTAAAAAAACTTTCCATCGCCCCTCACTGTCTGTGACTGTTGAAGTAATGGCTTTCCAACTTGCGCGAACAACAACTTCTTCACCAGGGTCTGCCCAGCCCCAGATCGCATTCGTCTGGTTCTGTTGCAGAATCATGTTGTCCGAAAAAAAACGAGGGAGACGAACCTCTGCCAATGCTGAATGCCATGCGATCAATGAAATACAAAGTGAGAAGACGTACGTCTTCGTGCATGTTTTTAGGGCAGGGTTGTCCTGCCAGAGCGAATGATTCATTGGTCTTGGGGCTCCACGGTTTAGAACAAGTTGGTGATGAAAGTAAGATCTCACAAAATAGCACCAACGAGTTGTCTGAGATTACAATTTCATAGAGTGTACGTACCATAACAGGTTAAGTATTCGGTTGAATAAAGAGCAGGAAATCCATTGAATGCTGTTCTGTAACCATTCTTAAATTTTTATTTCAGGAGAGAAAATGGTGTTTTCGTCATTGAGTATTTCGAAGCGTATTCAGTTGCTCCGTTACGCAACCGTTGGCTGTTTCTTGGTTCTCGGCATTTTTCAAAAAACTATTGCTGAGGAGGCCACAACCGCCAGAGTACCTGACGTCCGTCAGCGTCTTCCTGTTGCTGATGTCCGCCATCCACCAGTTGAAGAGGTAGATCCCTCTAAAGTCCGTATGCCTAAAGACAAGCATGTTTCAGCTCCGGCAGGAGCGCCAAATGTTGTGTTGATACTTCTTGATGACCTCGGATTCGCTGGCCCCGCATCTTTCGGAGGGCCGATAGCGATGCCGGCATTCGATCATCTCGCTTCAAACGGGTTGCGATTTAACCGATTTCATACTGTTGCACTCTGTGCGCCAACACGAGCTGCCTTACGTCATGGTCGTAACCATCATGTGCTTAATATGGGTTCAATCCCCGAGATAGCAACGGGTTTCCCTGGAAATACGTGTCGTCTTCCGAATGACACAGCGTCACTTGCAGAGATTTTAAGGCTCAACGGATACAACACCGCAGCCTTTGGTA
>CBFIHW010000159.1:0-5512 GCA_965662325.1 uncultured Pirellulales bacterium
CGGACGAATACAAAAAGGAAATTTTAAAACTGTTTCATGGAGTAGTTTTTTTCTTGAGTTTATGGATCATGTTGATAGTCAGGCTACGTGGGCACCAGTCACAGACGCCGATCGTGTGACACACGACACTCGTCTGTTCTTGAATGCAGATTTTCGTTCCCAAGTAAATCAAAAAGCAACAACAACGAAGATACGACAATATCTTTGCCCGAGCGTTTCTCGAGAAGAGTCATCTCGTCACAATGATATAATCAGCGAATCGGGTGACTTTTATGGAATGGCTTGTATCGACTACTCGGGGAACGCTGGTGTAAATCCAAACGAAGCACACTATTCTGATCATCAGGGGCAGCCCTATCCCTCCAATAATGGGGTGCTCTTGCTTCGTGAGGTCAGTGATTTGAGTAAGGGCGTTCCCTGCCAATGGATTACGGATGGGCTTTCCAAGACAATTCTGATTTTTGAATGGTCCGGTGTTGGTTTAGGTGGTGGGCAGGCCAGAGGTGTTTGGGCATCGGGGCTAAATTGTAATTATGTTGGCCACACGCACCGAAATGTTTCACTGATCAATCCACCACCAGTGAAAGTCTGGGAGGCTGGACCTAATGTACCCATGTTTTCTGACCATCCTGGTGGAGTAAATATTTTGCTATGCGATGGTTCGGTACAGTATTTGGTTTCTAGTACAGAAAGCCACATTGTCTTGGCATTACTGACCCGTGCATCAGAAGAAGTGGTAGGAAGTGGCGGGTGAGAAAACAGAATGCGTATGATGAACGCTGTGGCAAAGATTTCTGCCTGACTTAACTGATTCTTTGGGTTCGCATTGTTCTAGAAGAGCACATTGATACATCTTAAGTGTATGCGGCAGGTCGTGATATTAGATAAGATCGTCTAATTCGTTCGTCGAACCATATGATAGAATTTCAGTTATTTGAGATAGATAGAAGGTAGGAAAGTTTTCAGTAATGCTCGATCGCAGGTGGGTAGGTTTTGTTGCTGGTGTTTTTATTAGTCTACTTTCAGTAGTCATCCTGTTTGGATTTTTTCTGGTATTACCTTCTCGTTTTCGCACAACGATCGTGGCCAGCCTATTTCCGTATGACTTGAAATTGGAGATTGCTCAGAAAACACGTCCTCAAATAACCCATGATATTCATGGAGATGTTCACCCCAAGAGTGGAGGTCATGATCATGGAGATCATGGAGATCATGGAGATAAAGTTGAAGTTTTCTTGTCCTCGCAAGCGAGAAACGGTATCGGGCTACGTGAAGGGGCAGTGTCAGTCAAGTCATACAGCCGACCCGTCATTGTTCCTGGGATTATTGTTGAGAAGCCTGGTCGATCTCAGTACACAGTGATTGCTCCAATTACCGGTTATGTCACTCAGGTCTATCAAACACCTGGAAGGTCAGTTTCACCAGGCGATCCACTTTTTGAACTACGGTTAACGCACGAAGAACTCGTACAGTTGCAGGTTGATTTGCTTGCTACGTCGGAAGCACTTGATGTTGTTCAACGAGAGCTTCGTCGGCTTGAGAGTATCAATACAGAGGGCCTGATTGCAAAAAAGAGGATTCTCGACCAGCAATATGAATTACAAAAACTAGAGGGTCGCCAACTCGCACAGAGGCAGGCCCTGCTGTTGCACGGACTTTCTGGATCTCAAGTAAAGACGATTCAAGAAAGCCGTACATTATTAGGCACCGTCATAGTCCGGGCACCGTATGAGGATGAGCTTGTTATCGATGATGCGCAGGGACAGCCCATGCTCCTGCTGCAGCAGCTCGATGTCGAGCGTGGCCAATATGTTGAAACCGGCGTGACGCTTGCAGTATTAGTCGATCATCAAACATTATTGATTGATGCGGAGGCTTTTGAAAAAGATGCGATTGAAATTAGTGAAGCTGCTTCAGAGGGCAGGCCCGTCGTTGCAATGCTTGAGACTGCGTCTGGGGAATCTAGGGACATTCCGGGACTTACAATAGACTACCTTGCTAGTGAAGTTGATGCAGAAGCGAGAACATTGCACTTTTTTGTGTCGCTTCCGAATGAAAAGCTATCTGGTCTGCCCGGTGAACTGAGTTCGGAAACACTGAATTGGCGATATCGCCCCGGTCAAAGAGTGCGACTGCGAGTTCCAATTGAGGAGTGGCCGGACCGGATGGTTGTGCCAGCCACTGCGGTGGCTGAAGATGGTGTCGAACACTACGTCTTTATTGCGGATGGAGATCACTTCCATCAACAAGCTGTTGAGGTTGAATTTCGTGATCCAAAATGTGTTGTTCTTGCGAATGACGGGTCAATCCATCCGGGCGACATTATTGCTCTCACCGCTGCACAGCAGCTTCAATTCGCATTGAAGAGTCAATCAGGAACGACTGTTGATCATCATTCAGGACATACCCACTAAACCTGCTACCTGTCTCTGCACAAGGGAATGTCATGCTTGATGTTGTTATACGAGCCGCACTTCGCTATCGGGTTTTAACATCTGTCTCTGCTTTAGCAATTCTTTTTTATGGTGGCTTGGCTTGGCGTAACCTTCCGATCAATATCTTCCCGGATCTTGATCGGCCACGAGTAACAATTCTGACAGAGGCAAGCGGGCTCGCTCCTGAGGAAGTAGAGATGCTTGTGACCGTGCCGCTTGAGGCAGTTTTAACCGGGGCGAGCGGTGTTCAGACAGTACGAAGTTCGTCAGGTATTGGTCTTTCTGTCATTTGGGTTGAATTCGAATGGGGCTCAGATGTTTATATCAATCGTCAGATTGTTGCCGAAAAGATTGGATCAGCGCAAGAGCGACTGCCGAAAGGCATGCGTCCTCATATTGCGCCAATCTCTTCGATCATGGGGCAGGTTATGCATATTGGCATCGAAAGCGTTCATGGTAAAACGGCTCCTATTGACCTACGAACGTTCGCAGATTGGGTTGTTCGTCAGCGCCTGTTGACCGTGCCAGGAGTTGCGCAAGTTATCACTATGGGTGGTGGTCGCAAACAGTTTCAGGTGTTGGTTAACCCTGATTTGATGTTGCAATACGGAGTCTCGCTTCATGATGTTGAGCAGGCCGTCCGAGCCAGCAATTCAAATGCTACTGGTGGCTATCTCGAGCGAGCCGGGAATGAGTTGCTGGTTCGCGCATTAGGCCGAATCAAAACAGTAAATGATTTGAAGGCTGTTGTGGTGAAGGCAAGGGAGGACCGCCCGGTAGTCTTGGGGCAGGTGGCTCGAGTTGCAGAGGGGGCGCAATTAAAAAGAGGCGATGCGGCTGTCAATGGAAAGCCGGCCGTTCTCGTAGTTGTTTCAAAGCAACCAGGTGCTGATACTCGTCGTTTGACCGAGGATGTCCTTAGTGCAATAGAAAGTATCAGGCAATCTCTCCCGGCTGATATTCGAATCATCCCAGATCTTTATCAGCAAAAAACATTTATTGATTTAAGTATTTCGAATGTAATCGAGGCATTACGAGATGGCGTCTTGCTTGTCATTGTTGTTTTGTTCTTGTTTCTTCTCAATGCTCGTGTGACATTCATCACGCTTACGGCAATACCTCTATCGATCATGATTACGGCCATCGTTTTTCAGGTTCTTGGTATGTCGATTAACACAATGACTCTAGGTGGATTGGCTGTTGCAGTAGGTGAACTTGTTGATGATGCGATTGTCGATGTTGAAAATATTTTCCGTCGTCTTCGTGAAAATAGTCAACGGACAGTACCCCATCCAATTCTTCGTGTTGTTTATGAAGCAAGTCGGGAAGTCCGAAGTTCTATTGTCTTTAGTACATCTCTTGTCGTTCTTGTTTTTGTTCCACTCTTTGCACTCGGGGGAATTGAAGGGAAGTTATTTATGCCCCTCGGCTTGGCTTATATTATTTCTATCCTTGCATCTCTTGTCGTCTCCTTAACGGTTACGCCTGTTCTGTCGTACTGGTTGTTGTCTGGTTCGACTGGTTCTCGGAAATATCGCAAAAGCTTTGTTCTTAAAGTTTCCCAATCTTTAGTAGGGTGGGCGAATCGTTTCAGCATTCGGTATCCAGCAATTGTCTTAGTGGTGGTAGCTGGATGTTGTGTAGCTAGTGTTGTGATCCTTACGCGGCTAGGGAGAGATTTCTTACCTCCATTCAACGAAGGCAGTGTTCAGGTCAATGTGTTTTTGCCCCCAGGAACATCGCTCGTCACATCAAATGCAATCAATGCGATGGTTGATGAACGTATTGGAACAGTTGAGGGCGTGTTGAACGTTAGTCGCCGGACAGGTAGGGCAGAAATGGATGAGCACGCGGAAGAAGTGAATACATCAGAGATTATTGTATGTTTAGATCCGACTGCGAGCCGCAGTCGTGAGCAATCAATTCAGGATATCAGAGAACAGGTTGAGAATGTCCCAGGCGTTATCGCATCAGTTGAACAGCCTCTCTCGCATCTCATCAGCCACATGCTTTCAGGAGTAAAAGCACAGGTGGGCATTAAGCTTTATGGAGACGATCTTGTTTTATTACGGAAAAACGCCGAGCAGATAAAAGAGGCAATTGCTGATGTGTCCGGTGTTACTGATCTTTTAGTAGAGCAGCAAACGGAATTGCCTCAACTCAAGATTCAGATCAATCGAGAAAAACTAGTGCAGTATGGCCTTACAGTTGAAACAGTCAATGAGTTTATACAGACAGCAATGTACGGCCGAACCGTGTCGCAAATAGTTGATCGTCAGCGTGTGTTTGATCTTATTGTACGGATGGATGAACCGTATCGAGTCGATGTTGAAAAGCTGGGGGACTTGTCAATTAATCTGCCAACGGGTGGGCGAGTCCCGCTCGATGCTGTTGCTGCTATTAGGGAAGGTAGTGGGCCGAATACGATTAACCGAGAAAATGCGAGGCGGCGTATTGTTATTCAATGTAATACGGTCGGGCGTGACCTTGATGGGGTGGTTCGAGAGATACAGAAGCGGCTTAAACCAATTGAGTCTGGGTTGCCCCCGGGGTCTTTCCTTGAATACGGAGGCCAATTTGAGAGCCAGAGGCAAGCAACAAGGATGATTGCTTTGTTAAGTCTGGTATCGCTGGGTGGAATGTTCGTACTTCTCTATACGTTATTTCACTCTGTAAATCTTTCTCTGCAGGTACTTTCGGCATTGCCTATGGCAGCTATTGGAGCTATTGGTGCACTCGTACTCACAAACCAGTCATTGACTATTGCAAGTATGGTTGGATTCATATCACTCTGTGGGATTGCTTCGAGGAATGGAATTCTCCTGATAGCTCATTACCTTCATCTCGTTCGACATGAAGGAGAAGGGTTTACTCGAGATATGATAGAGCGAGCAGGGAAAGAGCGGGTCGCACCAATGCTGATGACGACGCTCACTGCGGGTATCGCGTTGGTGCCACTTGTTTTGGCTGCAGGTGAACCAGGGAAGGAAATTCTCTATCCAGTGGCAACAGTCATTCTTGGTGGCCTGATCAGTTCGACTATTCTTGATTTCTTTGTACACCCGGCCTTGTTCTGG
>CBFIHW010000160.1:0-5375 GCA_965662325.1 uncultured Pirellulales bacterium
TCTGGAAGCTCGCGTTGGCGAACTTGAAGCGACTCAGTTCTCCACTACCACCAAGCTGAAAGGTAAGGCTGACTTCTTTATGGGGGGTGTCTCCTATGAGGACCGTGAAGAGTGCATCGAAAAAGGTGGCGATTGCGACGACGATGCTTTCTCGTACTCCTACCGCCTCACCCTGAACCTTTACACCTCGACCACCGGCAAGGATCTTTTGTACACCCGTCTGCGTGCGGGCAACATGTCAAATATTTGGACCAACAAAAACTCTTATCTCTCAGACGCAAAGTCTGGTGACGGTACCCTCAAGGTAGACAAGCTTTGGTATACCTTCCCGTTGGGCGACAGCTTCAAGGTGACAGTGGGTGCCTTAGTCGAAAACTATTACATGGTTGAGACACCCACCCGCTATAAGCCAATTCTTAAAGCATTCAAGCTCGGTGGTTATGGCGCCGTAATGGGAGCAAGCACCGGCCAAGGTCTTGGAGTTCAGTGGAGACAGAACGTAGACCCTGGCGAGGCTGCTTTCAATGTCGCGGCAAGCTACGTGGCTGATGGCGGCGAAGGTGCAAAATCCGATCAAGGTTTAGGAATGTTTGGTGATGACACCGACGGCCTCTTCCTAAGCCAGCTCGGTTATGGCAACCGCAAGTGGTACATCTCCGGCCTCTATGCCTACAAGCACGGCAGTGACGGCTCCTCACCTGCCATGGGCTACTCAACCCCTGCAGCGAGCAGTTACGACGAAAGTCTTCATGCTTTCGGCTTACGCGGGTATTGGTCTCCTAGCGAATCTGGCTTCATCCCTACCATCAGTGGTGGCTACGACTTCGGGTTCTCTGATGCCGATGCTGGTGGCTCAACGGAGGAAGTGAGGGGCTGGATGGTCGGTCTGAACTGGAATGATGCTGGCCTCAAAGGCAACAAACTGGGCCTTGCCCTCGGCAGCTATTCCAGCTATGCCACTAAAGTTAAAGGTGACAGTTCTCCCAACGACGAGAACTTCGCCATTGAAGGTTACTATGACATTAAGGTTACTGACAATATCAAGGTCACTCCAGCAGTATTCTGGATTCAGAATGCTGACGGCGATGCATCTATTAAAGGCTCCGACTCATTTGGTGGCCTCATGAAAACCACATTTAAGTTCTAATTATAGGGCTTAATAAGTAAAGTAAAAGCGCCCTTGAGGGCGCTTTTTTCTTGGAATCTATATTCGTTAATCAGTTGCGATGAGATTCGTTGCAGGAAATACTAAAATTCACCAGCAGTTTTCTCCTTCGCCAATCGGGACACAAACATCCTCTGCTTCAGCCTTTTTCATTAGAGCAGCTGCGTCGTCATCCATTGTACTTTTCGCGTCGATAGCCTGGTCGGTCGTCCACTCCTTCAGTCCCCCATCAGCCTGCGCAAGACTGGGCGGAATATTGGAGGAGGCCATGAGCAACGTGGTGGCGGCCGCAAAGATCGAAAGAGGAGAAGCCTTCGCCATGGGATAGGACAAAAACCAATTTTATTTTTTGGAATCATCTCAAGCTGCAAAAACAGCACCAAAGGAACGATCATTTGTCACGCGACTAATCCGAAAGGCGCCGAACCGCATTGGTATAGGTCTGAAAGATTAAATCAAGCTCATCTGAGCGGCCATAACGAGCGAGAAGGCCACGTGCGCCAGCATCCAGCCCAAACAAAATAGATCGGTCTTCTATAGAGCGAACATAAGACTCAATCCAGCCAACACACGCGAAACGCACACCACGGGTTACTTTGACGACCCGGTGCAACATCGAGCTTGGATAAATAAAAACATGGCCAGCAGGCAAAATAAACTCTGTATTTTCATACGAATTTTGAATTTCCAACTGCCCCCCTTCATAAGTAGATTCGTCGCTTAAGAAGACTGTGAAGGAAAGGTCGCGTCGACCATATGAGGTGAAGGGATTATCCACATGCCATCCGTACTCATCGCCCACATCACAACGCGAGACCAACAAACTATGAATTTTACGAATCAAACAAAAACTTTTTACTAAAGGGTCAGACCGCAATGCTTCTGACACAGCAGTTGTGATCTGCTCCGTGAGGGACTCTGCAGGATCCAATTGCCAATTGTGCTTTACCAGGGCGGCTTGCTCACCCGCAGTGCGACGGCCGTCCAGCCACGACAGATCGGAGGCGCAGAGTCGGGACTGCAAATCTGCAGAGACATCCGCCGACAATAAAGATCTCGAGAGATATTCCATGAATCAAGGATGGCAAAAACAAAAGACAATTCACAGCGACCCTATCATTTGATACATGAAAAGACATGGATTTCACCATTCAATTTCCCTGGAGCGCTTAGAGTTTTTATAAATGAGTGCCACCAATGTTTAAACCCCTTGCAAGTCTCGCGCTGATAGCATCGTTTACACATATAAGTGCCTCTTCTGCTCGCGAAGTAAGGGTTTACTCAGGCAGACACTACAATACTGACCGCGAAGTCTTTAAAACATTTAGCGAGAAAACTGGAATCAAAGTCCGACTGATTGAAGCGACGGGCATTTCATTGGTGGAGCGCTTAAAACGAGAAGGCTCCAAATCAAAGGCAGATGTCATTCTTCTAGTCGATGCCGCAAGAATTAACAATGCAGCGGAGGCGGGGTTACTGAGGTCTATTCAATCCAATCAACTAGAGAAGGAGATTCCATCCTTATATCGCGACCCCAAAGATCGCTGGTTTGGTTTAACACGTCGCGTGCGGGCCATCATCGTCAATCCTAACATTGTTGATCCAACAAAAATCCAATCCTATGCCGACCTTGCCAAACCTCAATTCACGGGAAAACTGTGTTTAAGAAATCGAAAAAATGTTTATAACCAATCGCTTGTTGCCGATCAGGTCATTTTAAAAGGCGAGTCATCTGCAAAATCATGGGTCAAGGGAATGGTCAAGAATGTGACACAGCCCTACTTCACGGGTGATACATCTCTGATTCGTTCTGTTGGGCAAGGAAAATGTGGGATCGGCGTCGTCAATCATTATTACTTGGCAAGAATGCAAAGCGGTGCAAGTGGAAAGAATGATCAAACTGTTGCCGCAAAAATCAAGCTCATCATGCCAAAGCCAGCACATGTGAACATCAGTGCTGCAGGCGTTGCGAAATCCGCCAAAAATTTAAAAGAAGCGATTGAATTGATCGAATTTCTTGCATCGCCCCAGGGAAGTTCGGCCATGGCAGGTCCGACCTATGAGTATCCACTTAAAGGCTTCGGATCATCAAAACAATTAAAAGCTTTTGGCCCCTTCACGCCGGACAACATATCAATCAATGCTCTTGGCCGCACCCAAAAAAAAGCATTGCAAATGATGGCGCAGGAGGGCTGGCGCTAACGCTCCAACCAAAAGACCATTTTGAAAATGATTCTCATTTAAACCGGTGCATTTCGCACAGGGCGAATGCAATGTTGCGTTTCTAGGCATAGCGTTGTCTTGAACGAGTTAGTTTGTATGACGCAAGCAGTTTCAGCAGAACATTCGGCGCTGGTCGACATTGGTCCTTCAGGTCGGGCCATGGCAGAGCCAATGAATCCTGAACTTCTCAGCTTGTTCCAGCACCACCTCAATATGGAGCGACAGGCGCATACAGCCTATTTTGCAGCTGCAATTTGGTTTGCAGAGCGGGAATTAAGAGGCTTTGCACAGTTTTTCCGCGATGAATCCAACAATGAGCATCAGCATGCTGCAACATTCAGCGATTACCTGATTGCACGTGGCCAATGCGTTGCATTGCATGCCCTGACCCCCCCGGTTCAGTCTTGGACGTCACCTGCTGACGTGATCGCAACATCCTTTTTGATGGAAGCTGATCTCACAGCTTCATTGCAGCAGCTGTACGTCATGGCCGAACGCAGTGGCGACACACGTTCCACCGTTTTTCTTGATCCAATGGTTGAACAGCAAACCCAATCTGAACATGAGTTCGCCCACTTACTGGGTCGCGTTCGCTTTGCAGATCATCAAGCTTCCGCTCTTCTGCTGATCGACAATGAACTGGATCAAGGCAACAACAAGCCGGCTTCGTTGCAGAGCGACATTGGTTAAAGGCAGGAATGACGCGACGCAGTCAGAATCCAGTTGCTCGCACACATCCTGGTCGTGATTACAGACTCTAATCAACATCGATCAACGGCAGCATAATATAGTTCTTTGTTCTGGCTTTGCCAAAGCATTACTGGAATATTTTGCTCAATCCAGGCGATTAATTTTCTATTGTACCAAACAGCGAATCAGCAGTTCTTCGAGCAAACGAAGTTGAATCGATCCCTTGCAGAGTGACTTTTGCATCAATTTCAGGCTGCTGCGAATTTCAAGGCATCGTTTGCTATAGCTATCCATTTCAGACTGTAAACGTGCAATCAAGACAAGATCTTGAGAACGGCCTAAACCACAACGAATGGCCTGAAGGCGTAGTCCAATCCACTGCACCTCACAGCAAAGATCACCCACGATTCCCAAGGTCATTGGCCGGATCAAAAGGTGAGTGGCGACGATTCGATCAGGGCCGGTGCCAACCGCATCGTGATTTCGCTCGAGGGCATCTCCACCAATTCGGCCTGCCGCCATTTGGAGAGAACGCGGGTCGTTGTGACTCGTGTCGCACCGATCAGCTCACCGAAGCGATCATGCGTCAATCGAAAGGGCAGTTGGAAGGAATCACTGCAGCGCAAGCCAAGACGATTGACCAACAAGGCGAGCAGGGCATGCAGACGTTGTTCCGCCTGACCCAGATGGCGCACGCGCAGTAACTGGAGCGTCCACTCATTCACGGCATCCATCCCTAGTTCGTCGGAATTCACTGCATCACGACGGAACTTCAGTGACGTCAGCGCTTCCACGCAAGCACCGTCACTGCAGAGGCGATCCGTTCGCAGACGATCTCCTGGCTGCAAGAAGGCCAGCGTCATGCCTTCGGTTTCTTCGCAGGGGCAATAGACCCGGCAAACGCCCTCCATCACTTCAAGAACCGTCGCCTGCTCACGACCAGCAGGGTCGAGCAGCACGGTTTGCAAGCGCGGCATGGCCACCGGCGCCAGGGATTCATCCGGCAGAAACCGGTAAGCAGAGGCCGTCAAGAGCTAGCGCGATTGAGAATCGATTGCAACAGTAGGGGAAACCTTGTGATAATGCAAGTCATTCTCAATAGCCAGGGATTCATGCGAACGATCTTCTGGCCTGAAGGCGTTGGTCTCCTGTTCGTTGCGCAGCAGTGAGCGCAGCAGGGTTCCATCACCGTGAATGCGAAGCATCAGCTGTTATTGGCGATTCGCTCAAGCCTCTGCCTGGATCGCAATAGCCGTCTAACGGATCTCACGCTTGCCCGTACAAAAGGTGTCGCTCC
>CBFIHW010000161.1:0-5345 GCA_965662325.1 uncultured Pirellulales bacterium
TGAGAGCGGCCGTGAACCAGACGACTGGAAGAAAGAAACCTATTACCGGTACTGGATGCACATGGCCCATCATGACAACCCCGCACATGTTGGCATCCGAACAAAGACTCACAAACTCATCTTCTACTATGGTTGCAATTACGACGGAGGCTACCGCACGCCCCCGGGCTGGGAACTTTATGACCTCGTCAACGATCCCAACGAAACAGTCAACATTTACGACGACATTGAAAACAAAGATCTTGTCGCAGAGTTAAAAGCTCGGCTCGCTGACTTGCGGAAAAAAATCGGTGATGATGGCACTCATTACCCCGAATGCGAAAAGATCCTAAAAGAATTCTGGGAGTACGATGAAACTGCTCGAAGCAACGCAATTCAAATTTCTCATGATTTTCTCAACCGCCGTCTTAGTGAACTTGCTCGCGGCGACAGGACACCAAAAACGTACGTTGGCACGGATCATCAATAGAATTTTCTTCGATCTAATTCATATCCCCTCGCACCACGAAAACCCCAGTCGCCGTAGCCGCCTACGGCAATAACCCAGACTGACTCCACACTTTAAAGCAACGCATGTCGCGTAGCTGAGACACATCGCGACAATTATCTTGGGCACAATCAAAAATGAAAAAACTGCTTGCTCTTCTCTTTCTTTTGTCTACTGCTCCTTCAATCGCCTACTCGGAACCACCTAATATCGTCTTGATTCTGGCAGATGACGTGAGCGCGGATATGTTTTCATGCTATGGGCAAGCAGGCTCAGCACTCACACCGAATATTGATCAAATTGCAACGAACGGAGTCTGTTTCCGAACGTGCTTTGCGCCCGCTATCTGTGCACCGTCTCGTGCTTGCTTGATGACTGGAATCTACGGCAACAGGACAGGGGTTTTTCGAAATGACATGTGGGCATTTGATTCACGTGGAACCCTATTCACAGCGCAACCAAGTTGGGCAAAATTGCTTCATGATGCCGATTATGCAACAGCTATCGCAGGCAAATGGCATTGCGGAGCCAAAGAGGCGTGGGAAGACGTTGTCGGCTTTGATGAATATTGCCTCTGGGAAAGTCCAGGAAAAATCGAGTCTCACTTCGGTACAAACCCCATAACGACAGGCAAACGCGATGACATCACATTGCCTGATACCCGATATTGGTATCCATCAATGGTGCAAAACGGGAACTACGTTCCAGTTGATACAAAAGATTTTGGTCCGGATAAGCGAGTTGATTTTCTACTTGACTTTATTGAGCGGAAGACGCGTGAGAAGCAGCCATTCTTAGCATATTGGCCAACGGTGATTCCACACGGCCCTTATTCCACAACGCCTGACCATGGTGATGTCTTAGATATTGAGCAGGAGAAACCTGATACGGCAGGAATGCAGCGTGATGAGAAGCTCAAAGTCATGAACCAATATGAACAAGAGCGTCAGCAAAGATTTATTCATCTCATTGAGCATCTTGACAAACTGATTGGTAAATTGGTTGCCCGCACAAAGAAAATTGGCGTCTATGACAACACATACTTCATTTTCTGTGCTGACAATGGGACAGCGGTGACCGCGAAAGATCGAGGAGTGGAACGCGGCGTCCATGTACCATTTGTCGTCCAAGGGCCAGGTATCAAAAAAAGAGGACTTACAGATGAGCTAACAGATTTTTCTGATATCGCTCCAACACTTCTCGACATGGCAGGGACTACCCCACCGACGGCCACCGCATTTGATGGTAAAAGCCTCTTGCCTTTTTTAACAGCAAAAACAGACACACACCGCGAATGGATCTATGCCTATACAGGACCGGTACAAGTTGTTCGGACAAAAACACATCTTCTTGAGGCAGTTTCACCATTTTATGGAAAACCGACAGGACGCTTTTATTATACGAGCAAGTCCCGCTTCGGCCGAAACTATAAACGAGTTGACGGTGCAGCTTCACATGCACAAGACCGCCAGCGATTAGAGGCAGTTCTTGCGAACTTGCCGTCTCACCTCGAAAAAGATCATCCATTTTGGACTTCAAAACTCGGAACAAGGTGGCTTCAATCAAACAACATTGAGGAAACAGCCAAGAAGCAACTCTACAATCACTCTGATTATTCATTCTACGACGAGACCGACTGAATCACTTCTCTACCATGCGAACAATTACCTTCCTTGCCATTTTAGCGACAGCCTTATTTTTTGCAGATAAAACGCGAGCTGATGATCGACCAAACATGATCTTTGTCATGAGTGACGATCAAGGATGGGGTGATGTTGCCTACAATGGGCATCCAATTTTGAAGACACCTAATCTCGATGAAATGGCGTCGTCTGGAATTTGTTTTAATCGTTTCTATGCCGGTGCTTCTGTATGTAGCCCAACACGAGCCTCGTGTCTCACTGGCCGGAACAATTGGAGGATGGACATCAATGGCCCTCTGGCTGCCGACGAAGGGCATCTCCCAGCAAACGAAATCACGCTTGCGGAGGTTCTTGTGGAACACGGATATGCCACCGGTCATTTCGGGAAGTGGCATGTTGGTGGATTTGACACTGAGACCGCTGGTCCTCATGTAATGCCACCATGGCATGCTGGATTCGAAGAATGCTTTTCAACCCACAACGTCCTACGTACATTCAACCCGTACGACAAAATGGGGAAAGGAGGCATCAAATCCTGCTACTGGCATAACGGTAGAAATATACCTCTCACCGAAGCACGGCAAGATGCGTCGCTGCAAGGTGATGACGCTGCTATCGTCATGAATAAGGCTATTACATTTATTAAGCACCAACAGCATCTGCAGCAGCCATTCCTCGCTTTTATTTGGTTTCATAATGTTCACACTCCACTCGGTAAAAACCCCGATCTTATGGCTCTTTACAGTGACTATACCGAGAAGGAACAGATTTACTTCAGCAATATTACTGCAATTGACAATCAGATCGGTCGCCTTCGAATGGCCTTGCGAGAGTCAAACCTTTCCGACAACACAATGGTATGGTTCACGAGTGATAATGGACCTAATCTGAAGGGTAAAAAGAGCCCGAAGTCAGCCACCGCTCAAGATGGGAATTTCGTCTACACAGCGCTCGGATCCACTGGAGCCTTTCGCGGTTGGAAACGGGATTGCTACGAAGGAGGACTCCGCGTCCCTGGAATCCTCGAATGGCCCGCACGAATTAAGAAGTCACGACGAACAGATTTTCCAGTAGTGACAAGTGATTACTTTCCAACCGCCCTGGCCGCAGTTGGATTACCACTTCCGAATAATCGTGCATACGACGGTATAAACTTACTTCCTATCATCGAACGGGAGCCAAATTATGAACGTCCACCAATTGGGTTTCACTGCAATGGTATGGAGGCATGGACAAGTACCCCTTATAAAATTGTTCGGTCCTTAAAAAATAAAAGACAGCAGAGTTTGGACTGGGAACTTTATGACCTGGTTGATGATCCATATGAGGAACATAATCTTGCTACAAGCAGGCCAGAGCTTGTTTCACAAATGGCGAAAGAGTTTGATGACTGGGCTCATGCCATTCAGCTGGAAACGCTTAAGAACTGAACTAGCAGAATAAAACTTTCATCCATTCTGGCCCTGTGAAAAACCAGACAAAAAACGACACCTTCAAGCCAACTTTCAGCCGCAGATCCTCTGGCATGCTTTAGGGTTTTCCTGTGTCTTCAGCCCGCTTAATGTCTTTTGACTGCCTCTTCTTTCCTTGGTGCTCCAAGGCTTCAAGCTCTGTCTGCTGCCCCTTATCACCACAACCTTTCATCCAGCGTAATAATTCTCGCTTGAGCTTGGCCTTTTGCATTGCGTAATTGTAATCATCCGCAAGATTATTCCACTCATATGGATCTTCCTGAATTGCATAGAACTCTTCTGCAGGTCGATTTTCGTACCGAGATATTTTTTCAGCGGCCGTGTTGTCACCAGCTAAAGCTTTTTTACTCCACGATTTAAAGATTGTTGAAGTTGTACAAGCATTTTGAAAGGTAACGTCTGGTGTAAAATTTAGGATGTATTTGTAGTTCTCTGAGCGAACCGAACGAATACCGAAGTAAGAAGACCCTTTATTTATTCCTCGAGTTGTCATTTCACCAAACACAAAACGCTTATGCGTATCAGTTTCACCTTTTAACACGGGAACAAAACTTATGCCATCAATGGCGGCCTCTGGGGTTCCTCCCGCTGCATCGATAAAGGTTGGCACAATATCAACGTACTCAACCATGGCATCCGTAACTGAGCCTGCCTTCACTTGGCCAGGCCATCGAACAATACAGGCACTCTGCAAGCCGGTGTCATAGCAGGTCCATTTACCAAATGGAAAACTTGACCCCTGCTCACTGACCACCTCATCTATTGTGTCTTCTGCTATTCCATGCTTGTCCAACAACGTAAGCAGTTCACCCACCTGCCAGTCGAAATAGGTGATCTCAGCCAAGTAGTCAACCATATTCTCACGAGTTTCTTTCGTATCCACGAAGTAGGGTGGCAACGTAATGGTCGATGAGTCGTATTGTGACGCATCGCCTTTATTCCATGGACCATGAGGCTCGTTGGAACATGCAAAAAGACAAAACGGTATCCCGTCGCGCTTCGATTCGGTCAACAATTGATCGATCGCCTTGAAATCAGGATTCTTTTTGCCCGAATATTCAAAGGGAAAGGACCTCTTGGGACCAATATGTGTCTTGCCACTGAGATGAACTCGATAGCCAAGAGGCTTTAAGTAGTGAGCGACACTCTTCGTGCCATCTTTTACAAATGTATGATTCGGATAGGCACCACTCTTTACAGGATAGATACCCGTGTAGATCGCATGTCGTGTCGGTGAACACATTGGTGCTTGCTGGAAACACCGTGTAAACCGCATGCCCTGCTTTGCTAGAAAATCAATATTAGGTGTAATTGCCTGGCCTCCATAACAACCGATATCACGGAATGTACAATCGTCAGCAATTACAAAGAGAAAGTTGGGCCTCGAATTCGTTTGCTCCGCACCTCTCAAGTGATTGATGGAAAAGCCACCATGAAAAAATATGGCTACAGTTACAACAATCCGGGCCTTGTGGCTTATCAACGTCATCGAATTTCTCCTGAGACAGTTATTCGGAAATTACGAGAGCGTCTATTTGGATGCGCCTGCATAAGTCACAAACCAGATTTATCAGCAAATCCACATTGTGATGCTTTTGTTGCAGATGCCTTGTCTTCTGAATAAATCGAGGGCAGTCGTGCTCTTGAAAGAGTTCGCTTCCTGCTAAATAAGGCGGACGGGGTGGGATTTGAACCCACGAGACGCTTTCACGTCTGCCGGTTTTCAAGACCGGTGCATTCAAC
>CBFIHW010000162.1:0-5073 GCA_965662325.1 uncultured Pirellulales bacterium
AAAGTAAAATTGAGGCTGAAGAGGGTAGATATATCACCGATGAGAAAAAAGCAATCAAGTTGATTGATGATTTCAATAAAGATCCCCTTCAGAATGAATTCTTTGAACTAAAACTTGTCCGTGCTGGTACTAGCATTAACGTTGAAATGATTCCTAAGGAGAACTGTGGTGAAGATCCAGAGCAAGCGGTCAAAGGTATTTTCAGTAAAATCTTTGGTGACAGGCTGCTGACGCGGAAATGGTATCTTTCTTATCTTGTAGAGCCGGATTCATTCGAGACGTACATGGCAATGAGAAAGGTTACAGATAGATACGGTTATTTTGCTGGATGGACAATAATCAATCCTGGTGATAGGAGAACCCAGCAGTTCAGTGTTGGGTATAATGTGGGCTCAAAGCCACCACCTAGAACCCCAAGTCCTCCAAGTGATCGGAAACCAAAAGCTGTAAAAGGTGTTTTGGACTGAGAAAGTTCAAGCAGTGCAATAATTGATTGGCTGTAAACGATTTCTGTGTGCTAAAGATTATTTTGGAAAAAAGCATTGTCGTGACTATCTGCTTTGTCATCACGATTTGTTTTTGTATATCTCTGGCAGGTTGTAATAACTCTCAGTCGCTTCCTCTGTCGGGTCAAATCGAAGGCCTCTCAATGGCTCCTGGATTGCGGAACGGCGAAGTTGTTTCGTGGGTGCCTGCGCAGGTGGATGAGTATAAAAGATTTGTGCCGGTCATATGTAAACACAAAGATGAGTTGGTCGCAAAACGAATCATAGGACTTGCGGGAGAGTCTGTTCGAATTGTGGATGGCGAACTTGTTACAAACGGAGAGATGCTTAGAAAGACTCCTCGCCTGCTTCAGCAGTTTGGTCTCATCATTGATAGGAAGACGAGTTCATGGCGAGATGCGACGCAGTCATGGAGACAATCGAACAATATCTGGGTGTGTGAACACGTGAGTCCAGAGCATTTTGCATGGTTAACATTTCATCCAGAATCATCACCGGGAGTAGTTCCAGCTATCGATGGCGTGCGTATCTATGATGATGTGTCATGGTTGTCAAAGGAAACACGACGTCTCAATATTGTTCAAGATGTTGGGATTTCAGCTGTGCTTGATATAGATCTTCATGAAGGGTGTGGTCTGGAGATATTACTTGGAAAGAAGCAGCGCATGGCACGACTTGTTGTCAGGAAGCAAGGGCGACTTGCAGTCATTGCAGGAAGGCTCGATGGCCAATTTGTTGTAGCGGCATGGCCGATACCTCGAAGTCATCAAGAACTTTCTGAGGTTCACCGTGATGGTAGCGTGCCTTTTGCATTTGAGGTTCCTGAGGAGTGGTCTGCTGAATCAGCGATTGCAGATGAGGAACCTCAGTCGCACGATCTATCTTCACTTGTTCTTGGGATCAGGCTTCTTACGGAGGGAGATGAGGTTTCTGCACAAAACTGCACGGTCACTGCTGAGAAATTACTGGTATGGCGGGACATACAGTGGCTCGCAACGCCAAATAAGAGTGAATGGTCCGTTCCGGCGGGGCATATCTTTGTATTAGGCGACTGCCCAGCCGCAAGTAGAGACAGCAGGCACTGGGGGCCTCTTCCTATTGATGCGATTCAAGGAACGGTTCTCCAGCCGTCACGAGGTGCATCATTTCCTTTCCGCCTGCATCAAGACTGAAACAGTTGTGTAAAAGGGGGTCGTGGCTTCGTAGAGAGAATTATCAGATTTTCTGAGGACACAGTCGGTTGGCTTCATGAAGCACGCATACAGAATCAGCTTGCTGAACAAGACGATTGACTGCATTAGGAGTCTCTGCATGTCCGATATCAAGATCTTCGACTAATTCCTGCTCTAGTTGAGATAGAAGAACAAGACGTCGATCACCGAGAGCTCGAGCAAAAAGTGAGGTTTGGAGAGCATCCATGTGCAATCTGATGTCATCAGACTCAGAAGCCTCACGAAGGAGCATCCGTAAATCAAGCCCTTGTCGCCAGCGAGTAAAAACCATGCCGGGCTCCTCATCCATGGTACACGCCACACAGACTGTTCCATCGTGGCTAGTCACGCGAGCAGCGGCAGCAAGGGCCCGAGTAAGGTCAACAAAGCCACACGGGTGATCCGTTATACCTGCAATTGTAAGTGTTGAACGAGAACAACGAGAGGGTCGCCACTTTCTTGCAAGAGATCGGGACTGGGCAACTGATGCATCAGGAAAACCAAAGGCTGCACCTGCCAACGTTTGATTGTTTCCAGCTACGAGATGTAATGATGCAAGGACACCAAGCTGCGCTGTGATTTGTTCTGCTTCATCTCGCCAGTGACGAAGAGCTTGTCGTCGATTCCTCAGTAGTGATGTGACCAAAGCCTGTCGCCGACTCTGTCGTGCGAAACTTGGCCAGAGTTCACCCTCAGGAGAACGGCCACTGAGGCTTGCATCGTAGCCAAAGCTTCCAACGGCAAGTACGACATCAGCGTCAACAAGACTGCGGGCGAGGTGGAGTGGTTCACCACTTTCATCAGCAAGGAGATAGGCAGTTTCACTATCGTGGAGAGGGTCAAAAGTGGTTACAGAAAATGGTTTGTTCGGTGCACCAGTAGAACCAACAGTGAGAGACGAACCGTCAGATTGAATGTTTGGTGGTGCAATGACAAGTTGAATATCTTCAGGACTCACTCCACCAGCTTGCAGACTTTCCAAAATGGCAAGATAGATTGCATCCGAAATGAGTTGACCACCGGGCAGATGTCCGGCTTGGGCAATGACAACTCTATCACCAGGAACAACATGATCAGGTAAGGCCGGGCCAGCAACAGGCTGCAACAGAGCATCTCGTACAAGACCGACCGATGCATCAACGTCAAAGCCTTCCGGGCCTCGCATTTCTACTATTTCAGTAGAGGATTGGCAATTGATGGCAAGCGGGTTGTCGCTACCGTAGTTCAGATGAACTTTCAAAGTAATCTCGAATTTTGAGAGTCGATTCAGTGGATGTGAACCGAAAACGTAAGCCGATTTAGCATTAAATTCTAGATCATGGCTCTTTCGTGGGAACAAAAGCGGCTGTTGAGGAAAATCTCTTGAAGAATTTGAGGACTAAGAGAACTTGAACAGGTGTATCAATCAGCAAAAAGAGTGGCTCATGCACAAATGGTTTTGTTATTGAGCATGATCCATTCAACCGGCATATGTTTGTCTGCTGTTGCATTCGTTGTTAATGGCACTGAGTGACTTACTTGCGGCATCGCTTATCTTTCCCTGTTCTAACGTCGATACCTAAAAGCGGAGTTAGTAAAGTTCCGCCTGACGGCAACGTCGGTGTATGCGGGTGAACGAATTGAGACTCACAGAACGTATCTGGGTTATTTTTGAAAGCTATCGCCATAGATAATGGAGTTGGACCGATGAGTAGTTTCTACCATGTAGCATCTAAGAAAGCACAACTCTATCTGATACTAGCAGGTCTTTTCTTCATGTTTGTGACAGTGTTTAGTGTGCCTGTTCACGCTGGTGAAATCGTCATGAGTAGCGATACGATCACCTTCAGCGAAGTAGGTGTGCCAGGTGCATCATGCGACTGTGATGGAAATCGTCAGCCTCCATGGCATGGGAATGCTGCAGGACGTTGCTGTAACCGTCCCTGCTGTCCACCGCCGACACATTTCCACGCTGATGCATTTGGTCAGCTGAGAGTGAAAGATGAGGCAAAAAGTCAGTGTATAGCACTGCCTCCTGCCTTTCCGAGATTCGACACATGGCGGCATACTGGCAGGCTTCCCTCCCCAAAGCCTATCGCCATACCTCGATGTCATCATTGTGGCGCCCACATTCCTGTTGGCATGTAGGGTGCATTCTTAAAAAAGACTTGTGTCCTGCTGTCACTGAAATAGTAGTACCACAAGAATCCACATGAGAAGAGCTGCAGTGACGTCTCACGCGATAGCGAGTTCTAATTCTAACTGGCATCATCAAGCTGAGGCTCGAAGCCCAAGTGTGGCGGCGATTGTAGCTGATAAGGGTCGCCCCAGAAGCAGATGCCAAGGCAATTGCCGCTCGATTCCTGCACCTAACGCCACTGCAGAAGCAAAGAGCCGATTCTTTCACGACTCGCGGCAAGCCAATCAGTGGTCTTCTACGGTCTTATCCAAAACAACCCATGTCCATATCGGGTGATAGAACGTAGTAGGTGTGCATTCCTTTGGAAAAGCTGATTGTGGATTCAAGCCTCATTAGGATGCAGTAGAATGCGGCGCGTGGGTCCTGCAACTTATTAGGGATTCATTGTGTTGATGTACCTACGTTGTTCCCACCCAAGCAAACAATACGATGTATTCGAAAACTCGAATTTGCTCTTTGACACTTCTACTCGTCAGCACCCAGCTGTACCCGGCTGAAATGCTCGCCGTAGAAGTACAAACAACAGCACCACCAAACATTGTGTTTTTCTTCGCGGATGACCAAACCACGAGTACCCTTGGCTGCTACGGGAATCCCGTTATTCAGACACCCAACATCGATGCATTGGCACGTGAAGGTACGCGGTTTGATAATGCCTGTGTAAGCCATTCGATTTGCTGGGTTAGTCGCACCAGTATTCTTTGTGGATTGACTGGCCGCAGTTTTGGAACTGCAAGCAATCCGGACGTTGCCACTCCTGCAGCCGTCAACACCCTTTACAGTGACCTTTTACGAGAGAACGGTTATCGCACCGGCTATTTCGGCAAGTGGCACGCCAAGATGCCGCGCAAATACACACGAGAAGATCACTTCGATGAATTTGAGGCAATTGGACGCAACCCTTTCTATAAAAAGCAGCCCGATGGGAGTTTGCGTCACGAGACGGAAGTGATTGTTGATCGTGGAATTAAGTTCATTCAGTCTCAACCCAAAAACAAACCATTTGCATTGAATATGTGGTTCAATGCGTGCCATGCAGAAGATAGTGATCGCAGACCTGGAATTGGACATTTTCCGTGGCCTCGGGCCGTTGATGGAATGTACGATGACATCGTAATTGCTCCTCCGCGGTTACAAGCACCAGAAATTTTCAATGCTCTCCCGGACTTTCTGCAGA
>CBFIHW010000163.1:0-267 GCA_965662325.1 uncultured Pirellulales bacterium
CAAGCAGTTGGCAAAGTTTAAAAGTAATCGAGAGTTTATTGCGCTTATTGCAGGGTCGCAGTCTGATGATTGATTCTTCTTTGGTGCTGTGCTTTTTGACACCATAACGTCAGGGTGCGTATACTCTGCTTTTATCCGGTGTGCTCGTTCGTTCGAGGAATACTTTAGGAGAACCCGCCGATGACTCTCTACGGTTCGCTGGCAGACGACATGTATATGAACGTCAACCTGGCCACGGAGATGGAGTTGCCGGGGCATCGCGAAACA
>CBFIHW010000163.1:277-5069 GCA_965662325.1 uncultured Pirellulales bacterium
TCCATGCTCGTGACAAGCGAGACTTCGTGTTGGAGGAAGATAAAGAACAGGGACGGTATCGGTGGGTTGCTGTTGAACCCCGTCGGTTTTGTTCCGGGCATGTGAATCCTCAGTCGATTGAAGAAGCACTTGATCAACATCGTTTTTTGCTCGATCTAGCTCCAGCGCTTTTATCAATGAGTCCACTTGATTGCGAAGCGATTGATGTCTTGTTTGGTTTCGATTTCGCATTTCGGGGAAACCACAACTCACTCTTGGCGGAAGCACTGGGCCCTGGGCCAGCCCTTGAGGGTGTTGGTGATGTGCCGGGCAGCAAACTTATTAACTACGAGCCGTCGCTTACGATTGCGGTTGATGAAGAGTGCCGGACACAGGTTCGAGTCAGTACAGAAACTCGCACAAATGCATTCCAGGTGCGGACGGGAGAGTTTGCTGAAGAGCAACTCAGCGTATACGTCACAGCTCGTCAGTACGGAAGCCTTGAGGGTACAGAAACCTATGTCGATACGGTTGAACGGCTTGCTCAGTTAGCTCAGGACGTCATTGAAAGTTGTGTTGTCGAGCAAATTCTTCGTCCTTTGGCGAGAACCATTTCGTTGAAATGAAAAGGTCCGTCAGGCGCCGTGCAAGCTGAAATATGTTTTTAGTATTTGCCGAACACGTTGCGTTACCTGCACTATGGCTCAATTGACCCAAGTTTGTGAGGGATCGTGTGATTTCAGGACCAGTGAGCGTCGGTGGTCGCGTGAATAGAAGAGCTAGGTTTTGTAGGGAAATGAAGGCCGTGCTTGCTCGAGTCGGCACAGAAGATTCTATTTGGATGCATGATCCGACAAACTGATTCCTCCGACTCCTCAACTGACGCTGCTCATAGCGAGGTTGAAGTGATCACACCTGGGCGATTGCACTTTGGAATGCTGTCGTTTGGGCAGCCTTATGGCCGTTCTTTTGGAGGTCTTGGTGCCATGGTGTCCGGCTGTGGCATCACGGTTCGGATGAAAAGAGCAACGACGTTTTCAGCAGCAAGTCATGTTGGTGAGCGAGCAATTGGTGTTGCTCAGCGGTGCGCGGCTGCATGGGGCTTAGACGAACATTCGGGATGTTCGATCGAGGTGCTTGATATTCCACGGCAGCACATTGGTCTTGGTACCGGAACACAACTTGCTTTAGCTATCGCTGCGGGTATGCAGCGACTCTATGTTGATGGCTCGGGTGATTCAGAGGAGTCGATGTCGGCTAGTGATGCTGCAGCTCTAGCTCAGGCGGCCGGAAGAGGGCTGCGATCGAGTGTTGGTGTTTATGGGTTTGGCGCGGGTGGAATCATACTTGAATCAGGAAAACTACAGGGAGAGGTGACTGCACCGCTTGTTTCTCGAATTGCGGTCCCTGAAGCATGGAGAGTCGTTTTGTTTATACAACGTGAAGCCGAGGGGCTTCACGGAGATGCCGAACGAACTGCATTCGCTGGCCTCGAACTCGTCCCGTTTGAACTTACGGCAGAACTGACACGACTTGCTGTTATGGAGATTCTGCCGGCGGTTCTCTCGGGCAGGTTTATAGATTTTGCATCTGCAATTACAGCCTATGGAAAACTCGCAGGGAAACCGTTTGAGCGAGCATCGTCACGTCTTCCTTATGCCGGAGCGACGACGAGCCTTTTTGAGTGGCTTGATCTTCAAGGTATTCAAGGATTTGCGCAGAGCAGTTGGGGCCCTGCTGTCGTTGCAGTGTGTGAGTCGCATGTCGAAGCCGATTCATTAGTTTCAGCTGCAGGAGCAGCCGGTATAGATGAGCAACATGAAATACGAATAGCTGCTTTTGATAATCGTGGAGCTATTGTTCGAGAGGCAGGTGAAGACTCAGTTTCTGCGTCATAGGTAACCAGTGTGTCAATTCAACTAGCAAAGACTTTTTTGTGTCGAAAGAAGATTGTCAAAATTCTCCGACGATATTGTTTTCGTAGCCGTTTCTTTCATTTTTATCGATAACCTGATTCGTTAATTCTCCTTCTTGTTGTAGCGTGCGTTATGTCTGAATCGTTTGATCAGCCGAGGACGATTCGTTTCGGGAAATATATTTTTGCTGATAACGCAATCGATTCTCTCGTTCGGTCGCAGCTGGCTCCAACAGAAGTTTTGACGGTTTCTGAATTCCGTCATCAGTACCCAGAGAGTTCTCGTCTTGTGCAAGTGCAGGGTCCTCTTCGAGTAGATCCTTTCTTTTTCGATTCTTGGGCAGCAGAAGACGAACAGTTAGCAGTCAGCTACTTGCCGGAGAGAGAAATTCCTGAAACTTTTGTTCTTGTTGTCCCATCTGGCAGGGTCTTGGGCCGACGGGGTGACGTCGATGTGCCGATGAAAAATGTTCGGCTTCGATCTTCAAAAAATTTATTACAAGATGCTGATTGTTTTGCTCGCTCTATACAATTCGGGAAACTAAACCCGCGTTTTTGGAAGCGCGTTGCTCTGAATTTGTGGCATAAGCAATTCGTGCCTCGGTTGTCTCGTTGTTCTGGGCGGGTAGCAGTGTTGAATTGTGAAGGTTCTCATAATTATTTCCATTGGGTTGCTGAAGTGTTGCCTCGCTTGTGGACCCTTTTGCAGAGTGGTGAGCGGGCTGATTGGTATGTGGCAGATAGTTATTCGCGCTGGCAACGGGCTTCACTCGCTGCCCTCGGCGTCCCGCTTGAAAGGGTGATTCAGCCGCACGCGACCTTTCATCTTGAAGCAGACGAACTTCTGATGCCGTCGTTGCAAGCGACACAAGCTATTGCGCCTATGGCAGATGGTTTGGCTAGAGGGCTTGGTATCCAGAGTGCCAGGGACGATGAAACAAAACAATTGATTTATATCAAGCGAACTGAGTCACGTCTTCCTGCGAACTCTCATGAGTTCTCAGCTTGGCGACGGCAGCATGGATTTGAAGATGTTGTGCTGGAAAACATGTCTTTGTCGGAACAGATTTTGTTGTTCCGTAGAGCAGAAATTGTTCTTGGGTCTCACGGTGCTGGTCTTACAAACATTATTCATTGCAGGCCGGGTACGCTTGTGGTGGAGTTCATGCCAGTCGGCCTCAATCGCCCTTGCTATCCAGTGCTCAGTCAGCTCTTTGGGCTTCGCCATGTCATGGTGAATGCACCACGGGTGGCATATCGGCAAGGCATGGAGATATCGATCCCTGTTTTGGATCAAATAATGGAAAAATACTCTAAAGGGTCATGACGACCTTACTTTTTCTCCATGAATATTTTTCAACCGAAAAGTCACTGAATGTTTCTACGAGCTATCACGTTGTTCTGTCTTGACGGAGGAACATGCTTCTGAATCAAAAGAAATGTCGCTGGTTGGTTGTCCATAACACTCCAGCATTCCTGCGACAGCTGCTAGATACTCATTGAAATGAGGGTCCATAGTACAAGCCTCCATGTTTGGTGCTGTAAGTCCACTAACCTTCCTACGTAAGCTGATCGGTTTTGGTTCTGCCGCATCTAAAGAGTAAGAAGATTTTTGGTGTGCTTTTTGGCCGATAGCTCGCCAAAAATGCAAAAAGGCGATGTCTGGGTTGCTACAACCCTCCAAGAAAGAGGAGGTAATTCCAAGGACGCAATGGACCTTGAAGAATTCGCCTAGGAGTACGGGATGTACTTAGTCGACCGCTAGTCCGTAGTTAGCTAGAACGTCGTGCAGACGGGTTGTGGGCCCTGCCTCGAGCGGAACCAGTGGGAGTCGCACTTCTCCTGTGTCACGACCAAGCATTCTCATGGCGGCTTTAATCGGGATTGGATTGCTTGCCAGCCCCAGTAGGTCACGTCCAAGTACAAAAAGTTTCTCGTGAAGTTCGCGAGCTTTACCAAGGTCACCCTGGTCAAATGCATCAACAAGCGATTTCATGTCACTCGGTACAATATTTCCAACCACCGAGACCACACCTCGTCCACCAACTGCGAGTAACGGGAGCGTCATACTGTCGTCACCAGAAAGAACAGTAAGATCTGTTCCCGAAAGTACCTGTGAAGCCTGGTCCATCGAGCCGGTTGCTTCCTTCACCATGGCTATGCCCTGCAGTTCAGAAAGTCGAAGAATGGTTTCCGGTTCAATATTGCGGCCAGTACGACCAGGTATGTTGTAAACGCAGATAGGTATAGAAACGGCCTCAGTAATCGCTTTGAAGTGTTCGTATAAGCCCTGCTGTGTTGGGCGGTTATAGTATGGGCCAACGACCAGGGCCGCATCAGCGCCGGCCTTTTCAGCGTACTGCGTGAGTCGAATAGCCTCAGATGTAGAATTACTCCCAGTGCCTGGCATCACCAGAGTTTTGCCTTGTGCGGCATGAATGCTCTCGCTGATGACCTGTTCGTGTTCCTTATGGGAAAGAGTAGGGGACTCACCTGTTGTTCCAACTGGGCAGATAGCAGTAACACCCGCCTCTACCTGAAATGCGATCTGTTCATTCAGCCGTTCGACATCAACTTTTCCGTCACGAAAAGGTGTCACAATGGCGACGGAGAGACCGGCGAACTGTTCAGCACGCGTTGGCATGGAGAGTCCTTTTTTTGCTTGGTATGTTGAAATATTCTCGAGGCCAACGATTCACATGTGCCGGAAGCCGTTGGCTGTCCCTTGGCGAGGATACGTGTTTCGTGAAAAGGTCGCAAAGGGTGGCAGTATGACAGGCGGTTTTGTGGTAACGTCGGGAGCAAGAGGGCTCTGAAAGAACTATGGCAGGAATCTTTGATCGTATGCGAGATGGTGAGCAGCGGATTGTCGCACAGCAGCCGGTTCCTTCGCCAGCC
>CBFIHW010000164.1:0-5036 GCA_965662325.1 uncultured Pirellulales bacterium
AGAGTTGGTCGGTCAGCTCGGTGGATTAACCGTGGAAGAAATGGGAGACCATCCCGCGCTTACTGAAAAACTCATTGGTGTCATGAAGGCTTTAAAGTACGACACCAAATTATTTCTGAGTGTTCTCTTTCATAGCAGTATTTACCAAAGTAAAGCCCTTGCAGTGGATGCCACGCCTCCAGGCTATATCCTCGATGGGCCGATGGTTCGGCGACTGCCAGCGGAAGTGATCGTTGATTCATTTCTGAGTCTGAAGACGGAGACGCCTGACAAATATGTGGCCGCTGAATTCCGTTGGGATGGGTTCACTCACTTCTACGAGAAGTCGAAGAATATGACGGCAAAAGACTTTGTTGAATATTCCGTCAAAGGGCCTGGGCGGGCGCAATTCCAGAATCGGGAAGAGCGAGAAGCCATGAAGCGAAATGGAGATATGGGCCCGCATGAATTGTGGCGGGTGTCTACCTTCGGAAGAAATTACAAGGAGAATTGGGTGTCCATGCTTATGGGTAAATCCAATCGTGAAGTAATTGATGGGGCAACTCGAGAACCAGACATTCCGCAAATTCTGTTTCTCATGAATGGCTTGGGTATTCCGGAGGACGCACTGGTCAATCGCAAACTCCGTCAAGCTGCAACACAACAAGACAAAATGGAGATCCTCTGGAAAGCAATCTTGGGGCGACTACCCAAGAAGACAGAAAAACCACTTTTTGATAATCCACCAGATGATGTCATGTGGGCGTTGATCAACTCAAATGAATTCAGGTTTGGGAGATAAGCAGATGGAGCGGAGAGATTTTATCTACCGAGTGGGTCTCGCGGGGGCATCTTTGCCATTCTTGGATGCGACTGCGGCATCCGCTCAAACTGCGCAGGCCAAATCGGTCATCTACATATTTCTCTCAGGGGGATTGAGCCAGTACGACAGTTTTAATGTTGAAGTTGATAAGCCGGTCTTGGGGAAGTCGACCATCATTAAGAGTAATGCCGACGGGGTTCGGGTGAGCAATTACTATCCAAAGTTGGCCAAGCAGATGGACAAGATTCTCGTCCTGAACTCGATGAAGACCGATCAGGGGGCTCATCCCGCTGGTATTTATAAGATGCTGACCAACTATAATCCGCGGGCGACGGTTACTCATCCCGAGCTTGGTGCCTGGGTGAACAAGAATCTGACAAGTGAGCAGGATAGCCTTCCGAACTTCGTGAGTATTGGCAGCGGCCGCGCCGGAACGGCAGGCTTTTTTCCAGGGCAATGGGCCGCCTTGCCGGTCAAAGATCCTGACAAGGGGATCGATTTCGTCAAGCGTAACAAAGCGGTCGCGGAGAAGGCCTTCGAGAATCGTCTCGAGATACTGAGTGCTTTGAATGATGACTTTCAGAAGAATTTTGGAACGAAAGACACCCAATCGTATGCGGATACCTATGCGGGTTCATTACGATTCATGAACTCGAAAGACATCGATGCCTTTGAGCTGCAAAATGAAAATGCGACCATTACAAAATTGTATGACAAGGGCAAATTCAGTCGCAGTTGCCTGCTGGCGGCTCGCCTTGTTGAGCGCGGAGTCAGATTTGTCAAAGTGAACCTGGGAGGGTGGGACTACCATGACAATATCTATGGCAGGATGCCTGCCAACGCCAATGCATTAGATAGCGGCTTTTCGTCGCTGCTTAGCCATCTGAGCCAGAAGAGGTTGCTGGATTCGACGCTTGTGGTTGTATCGACAGAATTTGGTAGAAAGCCAGATGTGAATCCCAACGCTGGACGAGACCACCATCCAGATGGTTTTACATGTCTCATGGCCGGGGCTGGAGTGAAAGCCGGTCAGGTTTACGGAACCACTACTCCGGACGGAAAGCATGCCGACGAGAATGTTGTGGACGTCACAGATTTCAATGCATCCATAGCATGGCGGCTTGGGATCGATCCAAACCTCGAAGAAAAGGCAGCCAGTGGCCGACCCTTTGAGTTAGCCAATAAAGGCACAGTGCGAAGAGAATTGTTCGTCTGAGGAGTTGGAACGAAATATACTCATTGAGACGTTCCGAATGGAATGAATGTCAGCCGAACAATCCCTCGCTTTGCCGCTGGATAGATAAAATTTGTCCGCGTAAACACCCGCTCGGAACATCATTCAATGGTCCATCAAGATATCTCATTTGCTGTTCTCTTCGTGCTCATTGGCTGTTCCGCGTGTGTCGCTACAGACGTTCCGCATCATGACGTGGACGTTTGCGTGTATGGCGGTACAGCCAGTGGCGTAATGGCAGCGTTGGCCGCTGACAAAGAAGGGGCGAATGTCATTCTTGTCGAACCAAGTCGCTGGCTTGGTGGCATGACTGGTGGAGGTATCAACCATCTGGACTGGGGCAAAGGTAATACGGTGGGTGGCTCTACCTACAAGATTTTGATGGAAGGTGTTAAGGAGCAACCAAGAGCTCATGGCGGGCATGCTGTACAGGGTGTAGGCAATAAAGAGTATCGCGAGCGTTTCAAGAAAGCTGTTGAGGATCGCGGCATTACGGTTATCTACAACCACCGCGTCGGTGAAGTCCAAGTAAGCAACAGAACAATTGACTCGCCGACACGCAAAGAGCCGATTGCGATGAACGAGTCCATTGTTGAAAGCGAGGAGGGCAGGGTAATCCAGTCCATTGCTCTCGACTACGCGCCGGTAGATGAAACAGGCTGTCCCATTCCTGAGCCGGAGAAACGGAATGCAATCACGGTCGCTGCGAAAGTGTTTATTGATTGTTCGTACGAGGGCGACGTACTCGGGATGAGCGGCGTCAGCTACACATGGGGCCGCGAGTCACGCGAGCACTACGATGAATCACTTGCTGGCGTGCGTCCGAGCCTTTGGGTTCATGACATCGACCCCTACATAGCACCCGGGAATCCTCAAAGTGGATTGGTGCCATTCGTTCAAGATCGGAAGATTGGTCCTTTGGGCAGTGCTGACACGTTGTCGATGGGGTACTGCTTTCGACACGAGTTCGATATGAGTGGTAAGGGCATACCTATTCCTGAACCAACGAATTATGACGCAGCCGCATTTGAAGTGTATCGCCGAGCTATTCGCGATGGTATCGACATCTTTTCAAATCGACATATGAGAACAACACTCAATAAGTTCACTGTGCATAAGAAGGCACCGTTTGTTGGTGGTGCCCAATCGAATCGCAATCTGATGGGGTCGACTGTCTACGGGTGCAACGAGAGCTACCCGAACGGTGATTGGGAAACACGGTCGAAGATCTGGAAGTTTCATCAGGAATTTCTGATCAACTCGATCCATTTTGCAAAAACTGATCCCGTGGCTCCTAAACGTATGAAAGAGCGCGCTACGAAGACCTCCTTCAGGAAGGGTGTGTTTGATGAGACCGGCGGCTGGCCAAATCAGCTGTATGTCCGCGAGGCCCGCCGGATGGTTTCATCGTACGTCGTAACGCAGAAAGACCTGGAGGGAAAGACTGACCCACGTCATACCGTTGGGCTTGCAGCGTATGGGGTTGATGATTGGCCGTACGCTGTTGTCGTGGAAGATGGCAAAGTCGCTCTGCAAGGAGGTGCTTTTTCCATCGTCTATTTGGATAATGGAAAATACAACGGCAGCTACAAGATTCCGTACGAAGCCATCGTGCCGCGGAAGGGCGAGTGCGATAACCTGGTCGTGCCCGTCTGCGTCTCGGCAAGTCACATCGCCTTTACGTCTCTTCGTATGGAACCCGTCTGGATGGTCCTCGGTGAATCAGCAGGTGTGGCTGCCGCCATGGCGGCCGATGCTGATATACCAGTCCAGGACGTTCCCTACGATACGCTTCGGCAGAAGCTTGACATGTTGGAACAGAAACTCGAACGAGTTCAGGAGTCGATTCACGATCAGCGAAAGCCCGATCGGTCCGTGCGGTGGCGGTCGCAGAAAGAGTGGAACAGTGAGAAGAAAGACTGGGAGTGGCTCTTTCCGCATATCGATATAAATGCTGACGGCACGATCTCAGTCGAAGAGTACCGCGGCTTTCAGAAATTCAAGGCAGAGCATGAGGACTGGGAACGAACACTTCGGGTAAAAAAGAAACGGGCTTCAACCGGGCATTTGGAGCGCGACACTCCTAACATTGTATTGATCTTTGCTGATGACCTCGGGATCGAAGCACTCAGCGCACATGGCGGTCATGGTGTCCGGACGCCACATATCGACAAACTGGCAGAAGACGGAATGGTGTTTACCCATTGCTTTGCGAACCCTGCCTGTTCTCCATCCAGAGCAGAAATTATGACGGGAACCTATCCGAGGTTCACCGGCATCAAGCATGTGCTGGCGAAGTGGAGCGATGACACCTACTTGGATCCGAAGCAGTTTAATAGCTTTGCTAATCAACTGAAAAAAGTGGGGTACGCAACTGCGATTGCCGGGAAGTGGAATGTCTCGTGGCTTGAACGCAACGATACAGTGAAAGCTTTTGGCTTCGATGAACATTGCCTCTGGCAAATGTTTGATCGAAATGGCAACAAAAGATCACGCTACTACCAGCCACATTTCCGTATCGATGGCAAGGTTGAAGAGGATGCTATTGCCGAGCGGTTTGGCCCGGACGTTCTGGCAGATTTCATGATCGATTTCATGAAACGAAAGAAGGATCATCCTTTCTTGATCTATTACCCAGCGTTATTGGTTCATACTCCCTACGTCAGAGTTCCAGGCGGTGGTGCAACCAGTCGACTACCTGATTCAGAGCAGAAAAACAGCCCCGAGTGTTTTCCTGAAATGGTCGAGTACCTCGACAAGAATGTTGGGCGACTGGTAAACGCTGTCGATGACCTTGGTATCAGCAACAACACGATCATTCTCTTTTGCGCAGATAATGGCACGCATGGCCCCGTGACTTCTGTCTGGGGAGAGAATCGCACCAGAATCAAGGGCGGCAAGATGACGATGACTGATCGAGGTTCACGAGTTCCCCTCATTGTCAGGTGGCCGGGGACTGTTGAGTCAGGAACACAGTGTGATGATCTGGTCGAGCTGGCA
>CBFIHW010000165.1:0-5025 GCA_965662325.1 uncultured Pirellulales bacterium
TGATCCTGGAATGAAGGAACATCCGACAATTCGTGGACAGGCCGACCGTTTTGAGTATTCTGCAGACTGGACGAATCACACCCGATCTGTGACAGATTTATACGGTTTCAAAGTACTCTTAAGAGTGGATGAAAAAACGTATGAACCTGTACGTGATTATTTCAAGACACGAGGTGGAAAAGCAATGGGCGAAGATCATCCAATCGCGTGGCTACATGAAAACGGTGGTGGTCGATTCTTTTATACAGAACTCGGACATGACATCCGTTCATTGGACACGCCATTCGGTAGACAACACATCACCGAGGCAATCAAATGGACTGCTGCCAAATCACAATGAGGCGATCGTAATAATATTGGACGTCGATTCACGTCATCAGAACTTGGAACAGTGTGAATTAGTGGAGAGAAAAGCTTGTGTATTTTGAGGAAGTATTCTTTTCGCTGGTTCGACTTATAAAGGTCGTGAACATTAGTTCCGAGTCGTGTTGACCGCTGTCATCGGAGGTTGAGACAGGAAATCCTGAACGATGGCATGCATCTCTTTTGCCCTCACACCATGTCCAGAACCAATACCTTTGACATGGATGAAATTACCATCGAGGTATTCATAAATAATTAATTTCTTATTTGTCGGGTGAGGCTTGCCCGCTGAGTCCGGTAATTTAGGACCTCTTTCTCCCATATGAACAGCCCACAAATAAAAGAGATGCTGTGCCGGCAAAACCTGAAAGCCGAGTGTGCTTTTGCCGCCCTGGTACGGAATGATTTTGTCTTCAGTACCATTTATTTGAAGCCACCTTCTCCCTTTTGCAGGCACAATAGGAGTAGTAAAGTTTGCTCCTCCTGTTGGATCCCATAAAAAGTTGTTGCCATCATGGCGATCCGGTCTAAGCCCGCCAATCGAGCATATTCCATGGTGAAAAGTATCAGCTTCGAGTTCGATCATTAACTGGTTGAGAAGTCCAGCACCATTTGAAGTTCCATGAATTGCAATATTACTCCCATCTGCAACTTTGCATGTTTTGATGTACTTGATGATTTGACGAATGAAATCAACATCAGGTCTTTGTGCTGACCATCCTTTCTTATAACCATCGGGAGCAATGACGATTCTATCTGTCATGCCTCTTTGAGCCTGTAGCTTCCGCTCCCCTGTCCCACCACGTCCATGAAGCATTATGGATACAGGAAAAGGACCATCACCGTTAGGTACTTTTACATGGACTGGCCGGTCATAATCAGTTTCTTCAGACCAGGATTGTTTAATATGAAATGTTCCTGATTTCAGAACACCATTTTCTGCCTTAAAAACCTCCTGACTGACCGCTTCCCGCTTTGTTTCTTTCGAACGCTTCCGTTTAACTTGTGTGAATGCCGTCGACAACAACATGGTCGAGCACAATAACGTCAATAGGAATTTGTTCATCATGTTTTATTCCTTCTTCTTCGCCTAACAGACATTCCCACGAAAAGTCTCCTGTTTTCCGCAGCGAATAGCAAGAATCAGATTGAAGAGGACTATTTTGTGGACTGATTTCAGAATTTTTAGCTTGGTGCGTTAATAATGATAAGCCACTATGTAATGATTGATCATGAGGTTTTTGAGAAGTTGTTATGAATCGGATTTTGCTAATTACTTTCTTCAGTATGTGTGCTGTCACGGCGCTGTTTTCTGGAAAGCTGCAAGCTGAAACAGGTGCTTCACCTCGAAACATTCTGTTCATTGCCGTCGACGACCTGAATGACTGGGTTGGTGCATTGGGTGGTCATCCTCAGGCGCTCACTCCAAACATGGACAAATTGGCTGACCGAGGCCTGTTGTTCACCAATGCTCACTGCGCTGCCCCGGGTTGCAATGCTTCCCGCACCAGTCTTTTGATGGGGCTTCGTCCATCAACTACGGGCATCTATCAGAACGCGCATGATTGGCGAAAGACCTCGCTTGTTGATACCGCCGTACACTTACCGCAACACTTCAAGAACAACGGGTACAAGACCCTTGGAGCTGGCAAGCTTTTTCATGCCCATACGTTTTTCGACTCCAAGTATCTTTCAGGGTTCAGCGACCCGAAAGCATGGGACGACTATTACCCCTCACTGACCCAACAGATGCCTCCCGAGAGTGTTCCAGCAAAATGGCCTGTCAACAGCAGCAAGAAGTTTTATGGGGGTCACTTCGACTGGTCGCCGCTTCCAATTGCCAATTCCGAGATGGCTGACGCCAAAGTGGTGAAGTGGGCTAAAAAACAACTCGCTAAAGAACATGAGAAACCACTGTTCCTGTCTGTGGGAATCTACCGTCCTCATGTTCCGTGGTACGCGCCACAGAAATACTTTGACCGGTTTCCGCTCGATTCCATCCAGCTTCCCAAATATCTCGATCAGGATGTCGTAGATCTTCCCGAGGCAGCGCAAAAATTGACAAAAAGCCAATGGCACGAGTGGATTGTTGCCAACAAACAATGGAAAAAAGCTGTCCAGGGATACCTTGCTTCACTGTCCTTTGCGGATGACATGATCGGAGAACTTCTCACCGCGCTGGACGATGGGCCGCTCGCCGACAACACGACCGTCATTCTCTGGGGAGACCACGGCTACCATTTGGGTGAAAAAAAGCACTGGGAAAAGTTCGCATTGTGGGAAAACACAACACGTGTACCACTCATTGTCTTTTCACCTCAGCACACAAAACCCAACACAAGATGCGAGAATCCTGTCAGCCTGCTTGACCTCTATCCGACTCTGGTTGAACTTTGTGGGCTCAAGAGTCCCCCGCAAAAACTTGAAGGCCAGAGCTTCGTTGACCTGCTCATCTACCCAGACACAGTCACCGAACGGATGGCTATCACTACGCAAGGCAAAAACAATCACTCAGTGCGTGCCCGTCAACATCGCTACATACAGTACGCGGATGGTAGCGAAGAACTGTATGACCACGACAATGACCCCCATGAATGGACTAACCTAGCGTCGGACGATCGCTACGCGGCTACCAAGAAGCGATTGATGGGTTTCCTGCCGAAGATCAACGCAGAACCACTCCTACCGCCAAAAAATTCTGACACCAATTGAACCATTCCCAATAAAATCAAAAAAATTCTGGACTATAACATGCACTTGTTTTCGTGTGAGACTATTCGACGTGAAGGTGGGCCAACGCCCTCTGCTCATACTCTTTGACCGCTTTTCCGGCTTCGACAACCTGTTTGTTCAGTGCTTGAAACGTTGGGTCGTCATTCAGTGATTGCCTGACAGCTTTTCGTTTTTCAATAGCCTCATCAATACTCTTGAATGCCTCAGGATACGAGTGCTCAATCGCTTTCTGTAATCGCTTTGTTTCGGCCACGAACGCTCCAAGTTGCGTGTCGCTATTGTTTTCTAACTGTTTTCGACACTGTGCCTGTTCAGAAAGAAAACGATGCTGTGGAATACCATCGGACCGAAGCGCCTGTAAGTCCGGGTATAAAGAAACGACGTATTCGTCTTCTGCCTTACGCGCTCTGTTGACCGCGATTTCCATTTCTTTAAATGTTTTATCCGTTTCTCTTGTTTTCTTTTTCACATAAGCAATTTGTTTTGAAAGTTGCTTATGTGTTTGGAAGGCACTGGGATACGTTGTGTGTAGCGATGACGTAAGAGATTCATGGAGGGCGACAAGTTCCTGATACGTTTTGTCGAAGCGCGTAAGATCCGATTTTACGTTAATCAAATTATATTTTATTCGTTCTTCTCTTGATCTCGGTACAAGTGGTCGCCTTTCTTGGGTAGCTGTGAGTTGATTTCGGACTGACTCCCAATTTTCCTTTTGTCCAATCGCCTGCCAAATGAAAACGTTGTCGATAGAGGCTCCAGGAAGGTCGAATTGAAATGCTAAGTATTCGCGGGTGCGATTTACAATGGGATGTGACCCGTACACGAATGTATCAGCTGTAGTATGGGCGACCACTTCATCATTCCAATACTCGACAGTCATTGTTTGCCATATATCCTTTTGAGACAGGCTTGCGCATTCGCCAAGGTGCGAAGGAACAAAGCCAGCGTCACGATCACTTGGTGTGTTGACTTGGAAATAGTTCTGGCGGATTTGAGTAACGCTGTTGTAGTGACCACCACTTCCAGTGACGAGACGGATGTCTGTCGTTCGATCTGAAAATTTGAAATCAAACTGAATAATTGTGTTGTAAAAAGAAGCGTCTTGTATCCGGACGCGACGATTTTCAGTTGGATAGAGATCGGTTCGGCGAAGGTTGCCATCGCGGAGAATAAAGTCGCCTTTAAAAGCCCACCGATCTGAGATAGTACCCAGATCAAAAGTTTCAGAGAAGACAATTTTGCCTGGCAAGCACATGAGAGTAGTCGGTTCCTTAGCGGCTGCCGCACCTTCAAATGTGATTCGCCTGGCAGCTTGTTCGACAGCCAAAGACTTGATAACCGCTGTATTTCTTGGTGAGTCCTCAGCAAAACAAAGGCTGCAACTCAGAACTAAACCAGCAACAATCAAAATTCTCATGATCATCTTTTCTCATTCTGCTTGAGGAAAGTTTCTCCCCACCGCTTTCTAGATAACTGTGAATACTAGTCTCCTATTTTCCGCAGTGAACAGCAAAGTCCCCTCTTTGAGATACAATTCGTATCACGTTGAGCCTTCCCGCTGCGAGATACTTTACTTAACGAGTTTTCAATCCCGTACAAATAGTATCTTTGATAGTTTTGTTATTAGTTTTCAAGTTGGTTGGAATTGTGCCTCATCCACCCCGCGATTTTCACGCCATAGGGTCGCAAAACGCGACGAAGATAAAACCACCCCTGTCTATATATAAGAGGCGTTTTGTTAAACGTTCAATCAGTCAGGCAGGAAGTTGAATGGACGTTAGAACGCAATTTCATTCGTACCCGTTGCGGTGATCGGGACTCTTTTTGGGACTCCTCATCGGGAATCACTACGCATCATCGACTATTAATAAAGGTCACAAAGAATAGTCGGAAATTGAAAAAAGCCTCAAAACATCGTGTGTTCCGAGA
>CBFIHW010000166.1:0-4971 GCA_965662325.1 uncultured Pirellulales bacterium
ATCCGATTATTGATTTCTTGCAGGCTGACAAATCAGTCTGGTCGATATCCCTTGTAATCGGGGCGGCGGTTGTTGCCGCGCCGATTGCAGAGGAGTTTTTCTTTCGGCGAATTCTCCAAGGGTGGCTTGAAATCAAGTTGGGCGATTGGGCAGTTCTGGTATCAGCCCTCTGCTTTGGTCTTGCTCACCTTGGTGACGGTCTGGGGTGGATTCCACTAATCGGCTTCGGACTTGCAGCCGGATACCTTACACGTCGCCGAGGAACTATTCTGCCGAGTATCGTGCTTCATGCCCTTTTTAATGGACTCAGTGTCATGCTGCTTGTTGCGTCTGAATTGGCCTGAACCCCGAACTTTAATTCGATCAATAAAAAAATAATCTGGTGCAAAACTGGGTGTATCGACGACAATTTGTTTTCATGTAGAGGCACGCAGGTAGCTGTACTAAATAGCTCAATAGAACTTATGAAAAGCCGAACCCTCAAAGCCAGAGTATCTGACTGGATGACGTATGTTGTCGTGCGGGTCGGAATTTGTATTGTTCAGTCACTGCCTCGCAGCTTTCTTGAGCGACAGGCACGGAAGTGGTCCTATTTTCTAGCGTACCGGGTCAATATTCGGCGGGACGTTGTGCGGGATAACATTGAGCGATCTTTTCCTGAGTGGACTGAAACAGAATGCGAGGAGACTGGACGTGCCATGTGGGAACATCTCTTGCTCATGGTCATTGAAATAGCCCATGCCCCACGAGTCATTCGAAAAACAACCTGGCGACGACATCTGCGAATAGAGGGGCTTGAGCAGTTAGCTCGAACACTCTGGCTTGAGCGGCCCAAGGTTGTTCTCTCAGGGCATTATGGCAATTTTGAACTTGCGGCATTTCTTTTTGGTGTCTTTGGATTCAAACTGTTTTCTGTTGCGAGAGAACTTGATAATCCGTTTCTGGATCAGTTTGTGACTGAGTTCCGGGAATCACGAGGACAGAAAATACTTCCGAAAAAAGGAAGTGCGCCTGATGTTGCAGCGGTTCTCGAAGAAAATGGCGCAATCGGTCTGCTCGGTGATCAGGCTGCCGGCAGAAAGGGGTGCCGAGTTGATTTTTTTGGTCGCCCAGCCAGTGTGCATAAAGCAATTGGGGTGTTTGCTCTGTCGTCAGAGGCACCGGTAATGGTGTGCACTGCGACGCGTCGAGATGGACTCTTCAGTTTTGATCTTCGTGTTGAAGGAGTTATGGACCCACAGGACAACAGGCCTGAGGTTCAAGGTTTAACAGAAATCTCACAATGGTACACCGCGCTATTGGAGGAAGCCGTTCGCCGTCGTCCTGACCAGTATTGGTGGGTTCATCGTCGGTGGCGTTGTTTCGCTCAACCACCCAAAAAGGTGAGGAATGAAGAAGAGCGGGCAGTCGCCTGAAAGAATCTTTTGTTTGGTGGTTGATTTCAGAACAACCTCTGCGATGCTTCGCAGACATGATTTTTCTGTTGCTTAAACAAACATCAGGAATGCAGGCTGTTTTGCGGATTTCGATGCGTTTCATAACCGTATATTCTGGATAGGCTCACGAGAATGGCTGACTGGATCGACATTGCTGGTGCAGATGAATGCCCTCCCGGCACCAGTATTGAACGGGTCGCGGCAGGCGTGATGGTTGCTCTCGCCAACGTCGATGGTCAACTGCATGCCATTGATGGACTTTGCCCACATCAGGGGGGACCACTTGGCACCGGTTCTCTTTGTGGCAAAGTGTTGACGTGTCCTTGGCATGGCTGGCAGTTTGATGTCACGACAGGTCAACATCGGTACTCTGCAAACGTGCGCCAACAAACATATGAAGTAAAGGCCGAAAATGGGCGGGTGTTCGTCCGAAAGGCTAGCGAGGATACGTCGATGCCAAGGGAGCGAATGGTGTGATCGAATACCGCTGCTTCCGCAATGATGACCCCCCTCGCCTTGCGAGCGTCTGGCGGGCTGCTGATCTCGGGCCACTTGCCATGCAACCAATGACGACAGCAGAACTTGAGGCTGGAGTGTTCTCAAAACCCTATTTTGATCGACGTGGATTAATCGTGGCCACTGAAAATGACAACATCGTGGGCTTTGCCCATGCCGGGTTCGGGCCGACGGCTGATCAGAAGGGTATCGATACACGAGTCGGATCAACACTCCTTGCGGTTGTACCACCACATTCCTCAGAACAGGAAATCGGTGATCAATTGTTGGTTCGGTGTGAACGCTATCTCGAGGAATGCGGGTCCACGTGTTTTCTTGGTGGCGGAAGCGATGTCTTTCGTGGGTTTTACCTTGGCCTCTACGGTGGCTCGGATCTTCCCGGGATTCTTGATTCGTCGCCAATGATGCAGCAGGTGTTTGAACGGGCAGGGTACCGTCAGCAGCAGAGGATTACAGTTCATCGCAGACCGCTTGAGGGTTTTCGCGTGCCGGTGAACAGGCTTCATATCGCTATTCGCCGCCGAACAGTAATGCACGTTGTAGATGAGCCCGAGCGCAGAACATGGTGGGAGGCGGCGACAACAACAGGTGTGGCACTTCGACGGTATGAACTTCGTAATAAAACAGACGACGTGTTGGGGAGTGCAACTTTTTGGGATATGCAGCCACTTTCGAAGGCCTGGGGAGTTGTTGCTGCGGGCCTTTTACATGTCGATATTGAAGGACAACGAAGACGGCAGGGGCTCGCGCACTATCTGATTGCAGAGGCGATGCATGATCTATCGCAGGAGGGCGTTGCCTTAATTGAGGCACACACAACAGACGCGAACGTGCCGGCTGCCAATCTCTTTGAAAAGCTTGATTTTTCAAAAGCAGGGCAGGGAATACTGTTCGAGAAGCCTGCGTAATAATCGACCAGATCAGCAGTCTGTCAGAGACTTTCGAGGTGGTGTCGAACGGCTTGTGTTGTTACCGAAGGAGGCCCCTCGACTTCTCGGAGACGTGCAGAAAGTGGAACAGTGACAGGATCCCGTCGTAAGTCGTTAAGGTAGCCCTCAAGAACATGACGTCTCTGCGGGGTTGTACGAAGAAGCCAATGTACCCAGCACCAGGCCTCAGCGTAATGGTCTTGGGACATCGCCGCTGCATCCTCAAGGTCTTCCAGTCGTTCGATACGAGGCTGCCATGTGCCTTCAAGAAGCCGACCTGCCAGATGGTTCGCATGTGCCCGGTGGAAACCATTTGTTGGGTTTGGCACCTCGAAGAATTCAGCCAGTCCTTCGTCGAGCCAAAGAGGAATTCCAGGAAGAACAGCGTGCACGTATCCATGCGTTGTTTCATGCCGAAGATCTTCGGCAATCCGTTCCTGCCATGGTGCAAAAATAGCTAATGTGGTGTCCGTTTCAATAAAACATGCCCTGCGGCCAGGGAACTGTGGGAAGTGTCGCTGGACGAAAGCCTGATAATCCACCGGATTCTCGAACAGGTAAAGATGAATCGGCTCATCAGAAACAGGCAGGTCAAGTTCTTGGCTGATAGTGACCCGCATGTTGTCAAGCTCACGAATCAGCCGATGTTGACCAGCAAGTGGAAAGTCAGAATGGATTCGGAGCTGACCAACCCGACGTTCGGTGTCATTCGGTAAGTCGTCAGCCATTGAAAGTGTCGACAAGCCGGCGGCATGGCTGACTCGTTCAGTAGTATCAAAAAGTTCACGGATTCCGGTGTCATTTGACCAGCCTGTCGCGAGCATGGTGTGGGCGCAACCAGTGAGCGAGAGAGTGCCGATTAATAGGCTCACCGGAAGAGCAATGTAAAATAACTGCGAAAAGCAATGCATCGAGAGTCCCGACAAAAGAAGTGGACCAACCTGAAAGGACTTTACCGTTTTCAGGAAGCGGCCAATAGAGCGGTTTTGGCCATAAAAAGGACGCCGCGAATCGCTTCGCAGTCTGTTGGCCTGCCAAGGACAGCGGTCGCACCAGCCTCCATCGCAGCCTGAGCAGAGTCACCTCTAGGGAATGAACACAGTAACGCAATCAAGCGATTGGGTTTCTGGCTAGCCAACAGCCGGATCCACTCGAGTTGCGACTCAGGCGAGTCATAAAGATCCCAGAGAATCACATCAGCGGTGTCTTCGATGGCTGGTTTTCCGGTGACACAATTGACGAGGATACCACCTGCCGCAGTAACGAGCTCACCGACAGCTTCTGTCATCGTTTTCGACGCGGCTGAAACACTTACTGTCACTTGGGCACGCTGGTCAACCGTATCACAAAATGTCTGTTGTTCGATTGCCTCTGCGAGCCACCGTTCCTCTCGACGTAATGTTGGTGCACGGGAGAGGCTGCTGGGGGCTCCTGATTCAATTCTCTGCAGCCAGACTTTCATACGAGAGGGGAGATCGTGCCACGGTACCTCGACAATGCCGTCTACCACGGGGCCGCTCCGCCGTCGACCATCAGACAAACAGGATCCAACAGCAACAATTCTCGAGAGTGGCCAGTGATGAACGAGGCGAAGCACATCGTGATATTGAATCTGTCCAGGGTGAGTTTCTGCAATGCAGATGATCGTGGGTTCGGGCTCATTACTCGTGGTAACGCTGAGAGCAACATCAATACTCGGGTACTGCTGTATTTCAATTTCGTGACCCATTGCATTTGCAACCTGACAGAATTCGGTCGTCTGATGGGTGTCCCCAATCCAGAGTAGTCTGCGGTTTATCGGAGTCATGTGCAGGTTCAAAGTTATGGCGGAAAGCACGAACTGGTTTCATTAATTCTCGTGAGTTTTCTCATATCTCTTACTCAGCCACTATCAGGATTGCTAGAAAATCACAAGGTCGTTTCTAGGATTCCCACAGCGTATTGTGGCAAGTTGGCAAAGTGTGGCAAAGGTGTTTTTGTCGTGTTTTGTGGTCCACTTGGGTTTCTTGAAAACTCATCTTGACGGTCTTGCGAAGTTGCTGACAATTCCACCCCGTTGCATTGCGACGGACAAGCGATGTGGCGAAATG
>CBFIHW010000167.1:0-4870 GCA_965662325.1 uncultured Pirellulales bacterium
GACGCGTGCTGGCTGATCTTGCGATCCATGAGAAAGAGGCATTTGCAGCACTTGCTGAGAAAGCCAAGAGCGCGCTCGCAGCCTGACGACGTCTGGCGGCCGTATGTCTGACCTGGAAACGATTCTTGCTGCCGCCATAGACGCGGTGACAACAGCCGACGACCTGAAGTCGCTGGATGACATTCGCGTCCGATATGCAGGCAAGAAGGGAGAGATCACCGGGCTGCTGAAAGGCCTCGGTCAGTTACCTGCCGAAGAACGTCCCGCCGCGGGCGCAGAAATCAACAAGGCTCGTGACGCCTTCAACACGTTGCTCGAGTCGCGCAAGCAAGCGTTGCGGTCGGCAGACATAGACGCACAACTTGTCGCGGAATCGATTGATGTGACGTTGCCCGGACGTGAGTCGGATACGGGTGCGTTTCATCCCGTCACGCTTGTCATGGAACGAATCGAACAGTTCTTCCGTGCAGTTGGCTATGACGTGGTTGAGGGACCCGAAATTGAGGACGACTACCACAACTTCGAAGCACTGAACCTGCCACCCCATCATCCGGCACGGGCCATGCACGATACCTTCTACGTAAATCCGAACATCCTGTTGCGCACACATACGTCCCCCGTTCAGGTCAGGACAATGGAATCGCGAAAGCCGCCTTTCCGAGTGATCTGTCCCGGACGTGTCTACCGCGTGGATCAACCTGACCCCTCACACCTGCCGATGTTTCACCAGATCGAAGGGTTGTTGATCGACCGGAATACGTCTTTTGCGGATCTGAAGGGAACGATTGTTGAATTCCTGAAGGTATTCTTCGAAAACGACGACCTGAAGGTGCGTTTTCGGCCGTCGTACTTTCCGTTTACCGAGCCGTCTGCAGAAGTAGACGTACAGTGTGTACATTGTCTTGGTGAAGGTTGTCGGACGTGCGGTCATACGGGATGGTTGGAAGTCATGGGTTCTGGGATGGTACATCCCAAAGTACTTCAGTATTCGGGAATTGATCCTGAAGAGTTTAGCGGTTTTGCTTTCGGTATGGGGCCGGATCGACTGGCGTTGTTACGCTATCAGTTCAACGATCTGCGGATGTTACTCGAGAACGACGTCCGGTTCTTGGCCCAGTTTAGGTAAACAAAATGAATGTACGAATCTGTTTAGTTGGCTTGGGGTACGTAGGGCTTCCTCTAGCCATTGCGCTAGGTTAAGAATTCAAAACAGCTGGGCTCGATATCAACGCAGATCGAATTCAAGAACTACGAGCAAACTTCGACCGAACGGAAGAAGTAGACCCGGAGCAGTTCGAGGAAGCTGACCGTTTGTCCTTTACGTCAGTCCGCGCTCTTTCAGCTTTTCGGTCATGATTTTTTGTGGCAGCTAATGTGTGTAAAAGGATGCGCAATCGAGCGAGCGTCAATTGCAATTGGCACATACTTAGTCCCGGCTTGTCGTTAAAGTGTTCGTTTCATTGAGCACATCTTGGTACGTTCGGTACTAGCGCTTTCCCATTCATTGCTGGTTTGGATTCCGATTGGGTTGGCGTTGAATATCACGTGGCGTCTTGGCGAAGGACCCAATCCCCTAGCCGAGCAGACTTTCAAACACACTTACAGTTTGATCAACTGTCCGGTCCCATGAAAACGTCTGGGCTCGAACCTTAGCGTTCGATTCTAGTTGCTTACGAAGGATATGATCTGTGGCCAGCTTTGATATTGACCGGCTGATATCGGCGGTAGAGTTTGGGTCGACGTAGAGAGCTGCATTTCCTGCGACTTCCGGCAATGCGGAGATATTAGAAGTAATTACCGCCTTTCCGAATGCTAAGGCTTCTGCCACTTGCAGTCCGAAACCCTCATATAGCGACGGAGCTGCAACGAACGCAGCTGCAGAATATAAGCTTGCGAGTTCCGCGTCGGTTTTTGGCGATAACCATTTCAAGTTCGAATGCTTTGGCACGGTTATGTTTCCCCACCCTTGGTGACCAGCGATAATCAAGTCGTGATTAGGCAAACCACAATCCAGAAAAGCTTTAATCAGCCTGGGTAGATTCTTGCGAGGTTCGAGTGTCCCGACGAAAAGAACGTACGGTCGTACGTTTTCGAATTTGGTAGTTCGCCCATCGGGCGCGATGGTCGGGGCTTCAGCAATTACGGTAGCTTTGTCTGGATCTAATCTATAATGTTGAACGATGTCATTACGAGTGCTCGAAGAGACCGCAATAACCCGATCGGCTGATCTGACCGACTGGGCCAATTGAATCCGGTCTGACCACCTTCGGGACCATCTCATTGTCTCTGGTACTTTCCAACACACCATGTCGTGTACGGTAACTACCGTGGGTACTCTTACCCCTATAATCGGCAAATGTTGGCGGGGCGACCAATAGATATCTGAATTGCGATTTGAAACGACGCTGCGCACTGAAAGTTGTACCTTCAGCCAGCCAGTGTGGCCCTTGACGGCATTAGCACACAGAACTAGATCATGGCCGCGCTCTGAAAGCTTTTCGGTCATGATTTTTGTGTAGCGGCCGATGCCTGTAAAAGGATGCGCTAGCGCCCGCGCGTCAATCGCAATTCGCAAATGCTGAGTCCTGGCTTGTCTCTATATTGTCCGTTTCATTGAGCACATCTTGGTACATTCGGTGGTAGCGCCTGCCCATCAGTTTTCCGGTGAAGAGTTTCTCGTACCGGATTTGTGCCTGTTCGCCCATACGCGTTGCTGTTTCTGGGTTAGCGTGCAGATAGTCCATTGCGCGGCGCAGTGATATGGCAGAACCAGGGGGCACCACAAGCCCAGTAATTTCGTGTGCGTTTACATAGCTTGTGCCTGACCCTACCTCAGTCGAGATCAGTGGTCGGCCAAACATTGCGCCCTCAAGTAGCGTTACTCCGAAAGCCTCTGAGCGAAGATAGGATGGAAAAACAACGCCTAGAGATGACTTGATGAGCTGGACTTTGTTTTCGTCGCTGACCTGACCTGTGAATACGACGTTGTCTAATCCCATCTCGGCGGTTTGTTCTTTCAGTTTTTGTTCTGTTGGGCCGGTGCCGACTATTACGACCTGGTAGTCGGCGCCGCCCTTTAAGGCATCAAGCAGGATATGCAATCCTTTGTAGTATCGCAGTACGCCGATGAATAAGAAAAAGGGCTTTTCGGGCTGCAAAGATCTAAAGTGGGAGAGGCTAGGCAGTTCTACCGGAGGATCAGGATAGGCTCTGCGCTCAAGGCCGATTGGAATGACTTCAACCTTGTTCTGAAACCTCGCGAGAGTTTCGCTCGTTGCAAAATAGTTAGGTGAAGTGCAAACAATACGATTCATTGCGCCGAGGAAGCGCTCTTGTAGCGGTGTATAGACCTTCTTTAACAACCTTTGTCTTACGATGTCGGAGTGGTAGGTTAGTACGCTTGGTTTGCTGATTCGTTCAATCAGGTGCAGCAGGTCGGCGAAGGGCCAAGGGTAGTGATAGTGAATTATATCTGTCCAGTCCGCGAGCTCTTTGAAAAGAGAGAAGCTGGAAAAAGAGATTCCGCAGGAGGCGATCTCTGCATGCCGTTTCGCCTGAAAAACCTGGCCCTCGGGTAGCTCGGTAGGTTCGGACGCTGGATTGGGGGAGAGCGTAAATATGCGGTTGGTTGTTCCTAGCGCTTGCGTGCCCAGACTTGTTTGTCGGATTACCTCGTCTACTCCACCTTGTGTTTCGGGAAAGTAGGTTCTGTAGACGTGGAGTATGCGCATTTGATTCAGAGCCGTAGTGGCGAAACGATTGCTTGATTTTACGCGTGACATTCGCCGACACCAATGGATATGGCGTCATGGGGAAATTCCAATTGACATTTATCCAGCAAGTCTTAAAAATCGCGCCCTCGCTAAGGGGAGAGAAACTGATGAAAGTACCACTGCTTGATCTGCAGGCTCAGTTTCAAGTTGTCGGAGAGGAAATTCGACGACAGATATCTGAGGTGCTGGAAAGCGCCCAGTTTATCAATGGCCCCAAGGTGACTGGTATAGAACAGGCGGTGTGCGACTACGTTGGCGCAGGGTATGGTATAGGCGTTTCATCTGGGAGTGATGCCCTTCTTGTTGCATTAATGGCGTTAGATGTTGCCCCGGGCGATCTTGTTCTGACCACTCCTTATTCATTTTTCGCTACGGCGGGGGCAGTCGCGCGATTAGGCGCAGAGCCGGTGTTCGTCGATATCGAATCCTCGACTTATAACCTCTGTCCCACGAAGCTGTCAGATTGGCTCTCAGAAAATTTGGAGAAGATAGAGAGGGTCAAGGCCTGCATCCCGGTGCATCTCTACGGCCAGGCAGCAGATATGCAGCAGATTCTGCCGATTTGCAGAGAGCATGGCATACCTGTGATCGAAGACGCTGCCCAGGCTATCGGAACACGGCTGGTGCTTGATAATGAGGTGCGCAAGGCAGGCTCAGTAGGAGATATCGGTTGCTATTCGTTTTTCCCGAGCAAGAACTTAGGAGGAATTGGTGATGGTGGCATGGTTGTTACCTCCGATGAAGAGCTTGCTACCAAGATCCGCAAACTAAAGAACCACGGTTCACACCCAAAATACTATCACCAACTCATCGGTGGTAATTTCAGGCTTGATGCCATCCAAGCGGCGGCACTGCTGGCTAAACTGCCTCATCTCGATGATTGGCACGCAAAACGGCAAGAGAACGCTGCTTACTATGATGAACAGTTCCAGGGTATTGAGGAGTTAATTACGCCCGCGATCTCGGGGGATCGTGTGTACCACATCTACAATCAGTACGTTTTGCGTGTGCCAGATCGAGATAGATTGCGGGCCCACCTGACCGAGCGCAATATCGGCAACGAGGTCTATTATCCCGTATCTTTCCACGAGCAGGAG
>CBFIHW010000168.1:0-4746 GCA_965662325.1 uncultured Pirellulales bacterium
CTACTGTGCTCAATCAAGCGGAAGTGGCTCAAGCGTTAATGGATCTCGGAGGGGGAGATGCTTTACCTCACCACCAAAAAATTCTTTCATCGTTGCCCTTCCCTCAAGATCTCCGGCAGCAATCGCTTGCCAGTCACCAACAACAAGAATCGCCATCCGTGACGGATCAAGATGTTTTTTTGCTACTCTAAGCAAATCCTCTTTTGTGACCGATCTGACTTTTTCACGAAAGGTACGCCAGTAGTCTTTGGGACGATTCGTCCACTCATCATTCACAAAAACCTGAAGTGTTGTCGGTTTGCTCTCAAACTGCCGAGGAAACGTCTCGATCAAACCCTGCTTTGCAACCTCAATTTCTTCATCAGTAACGGGTTCCTGACGAATCAGAGCAATCTCTCCAAGAACAATTTTTGTCGCTAGAGCTACAGTTGGGTTTTTGCTTTCGAATGTTGCCTGAAAAGCTCCCGGGTAATTGACTCGTTGAGACAGGATCGAGCGGACTGAATATGCAAGACCTTCATTACTACGAACCTTTTGCATAAGCCTACTCGTAAACCCACCTGCACCGAGAATCTCATTCAGTAAAAGCAATGGAATGGCATCTGGGTCATCACGAACTATCCCGCGCTTCCCAAGTACCACTTTCCCTTGCGGGATTTCTTTCTGAATGTGATAGAGGCCTGGAACAAGGACCGCCTCCGGCATTTTTGGGTCGGGCGCCACAGTTCCCCGCTCCCAGCCTTGAAACGCTTTTGTGAGCTTTTCCAACATTTCTTCAACAGCAAAGTCACCAGATACAGCGACAATCATATTTCCGGGATGGATAATCTGCTTATGGATTGCCTGAAGTTGTTCTCGACTAATCGCTTCAACACTCACTGCTGTTGGCTGACTGGCTTCAAAATGGTTTCGCCCATAGAGCATGGCTTTCCACTCTCGGGCCAGTATTGATGAAGCATTGTCATTTCGTTGCTTCATTGACTCAAGTAACCGTGCTTTCGCAACCTCGAGTCGCTGCTTTTCAAAAGCTGGCTTCCTTAACATTGTGACAAAGAGCTTCAGGCTCTCATCAAAATTACCGCTTAATGAGTTCATCCGTGCTGTCGTGAAGGTGTTACCCGCAGAGACAGACATTTCTGTTGCAAGAAAATCAAGAGTCTCATCAAACGTCGCTGGACCCATATCACCTGCACCACCCTCACGAACCATTCGGGCCATTACAGAAGCAAGCCCGGGGGTCTCTGCCGGATCAAGTGAACCTCCACCTTTGAATGTGATTGAAAGATTGACGAGTGGGAATTCATGAGATTCTGCAACGTACACGATCGTTCCATCAGAAAGCATTCTGCGAAAATCAGTCGCACGTGGCGGCGTGTACTCAAGCGGCTGAAATTCAATCGCTTCAGGGCGTGGCGGAATACCAAAGACTTGTGAGAAGCAGAGCAGGCTCACGGCAATAACGCCCGCCAAAGGACGCATGCAAATACTATTTTTCAACGCCTGATGATTCACTTCCCCGCCTCCATCACTGTTTTTGTATCTTTTTTGACAGCCTTTTTCGCTACGACCTGTTCCGTATTTCTTCGGTAAATTGCAACACTACGATTCGTCTCATTGAAATACTTGTTTGCGACTCTTTTGATGTCGGCTGCCGTAACTGCCTCATATTTCGCAGGACCTTCGTTGATCTCTTCCCAGTCAAGCAAGGCTTCACTGAAAGCTAGCTGGATGAGAAGGGACATATTATTCTCAAGACGACGATAATTCGATGCCGCGACACGGTTCTTCACCTTACGCAGCTCACGCTCTGACAAATCTTCAGTCTGCAGTTTTGCCAACTCTTCATACCAAGCTTGCTCGATTTGCTCTGGAACCGCATCTCCACGAGTCATGGCATCGAAAGAAAAGAGGCCAGCGTACTTTCGCGTGTCTGAACTTGCCGACGCTGTGGCAGCAATCCCACGACCCTCCACCATCGTCGTATAAAGACGACCTGTTCGCTCATTGAGTACCTCTGCAAGCATGTCAAGTGGATAGCTATCGACATGACCCGCTGGCACCGTGTGGTAGCGGATTTCTATTGTTGGTGGAAAATCACCAAGCGCATTCATTCGCTGTTCGGCTAATTGTTCAACCTCAAGCGTAACAACAGGCGGCAATTTATTGCTTCCGGGATCAAGTCGTGAAAAGTACTGCTTGATGTACCTCTTTGCCTGCTTTGGATCAAAGTCACCGACTACAACACCAAAAAGATTGCCGGGACGATAATACGTATTCCAATACACCTGAGCCTGCTCGAACGTGTAACTGTTGAGGTCGCTTGGCCAACCGATTACCGGCCAGGAATATCCACACGACGCCCAAAACATTGAATTAAACTGCTCTTGAAACCGACCTGTTGGTGTACTGTCCGTACGCAGTCGCCGTTCCTCATGAACGACATCTCGTTCTGAATAGAACTCTCGGAACACACTATCGTTTAAACGATCACTCTCCATCCACGCCCATAATTCCAATTTGTTCGATGGCACGGTAATGAAGTAACAGGTCAGGTCATAGCTCGTAAAGGCATTCATGCCACTACCACCAGCCTTTGTATAGACCTGATCAAATTCGTCTTTGACAATAGTTGCGGTGGCCGGCCCGGCTTTTCCTCGGCCCTGCTGGGCACGAATAAGCGTGTCGAGTTTCGTCCGCAAGCTTTTAAGCCGAGGCGTATCGTTCACTGAATCCCACGGGTCATCTATCTCTCCATTCCGATACCGTTCGTACTGTTCACTAAGTACAAGTTGGTTCATCTGGTCACGCACCTTTTTTTGCTCAACTCGAAAAGTACGATCTTTATCAGGGTTTCGTGTTCCGATCGTATTTGTTCCCTTGAACATCATGTGCTCAAAAAAATGACTGATCCCGGTTATCCCTGGACGTTCATTCACACTGCCGACACGAGCTACCCAGCCAGCACTTACAACATTTGGTTGATCTGTTCTGGGAACGAGCAAAAATTGCATTCCATTTGGCAAAGTAAATTCTTCAACGGATACTTTTTGGGCTGAAACCATATCCGTAAAGCCAAAAATTATCGAAAGAACAACCAGCCCTAAAAATACTTGCAGCCGCATACTCAAACCCACTTCCCAAAAGTACCTGACTCTTGAATTCAAAATCGAAACTGAACAAACGGACCTCTGGTAGTTATAACCCTTCGAACGATAACCATGTAACAGAAGTCTGATGCAATGGCGGCGCCTTCTATTCTCAAACCGGTCGCAGAATCAACTTCAGAGCAGGTTCAACGAGGCATATCGGTTTGAAAATAGAGCACGAAGTTTGGAAACAACGCATAATTCCCGCTCCTTCAGGAGAAGACTACTGTTCGGCCACCGTGCAATAAAACTCTGTCCTCAAGCACGAGCCGGACTGCTTTTGCGAGCACAATCTTTTCTACGTCACGTCCTGCCTGAGCCATCTGTTTTGCAGAAAAATTATGATCCACAGGGATAACGTCCTGGGCGATAATCGGACCTGCATCGAGTTCTGCCGTTACGTAATGGGCTGTTGCCCCAATTACTTTGACACCTCGTTCAAACGCCTGCTGATAGGGTGCGGCCCCCACAAAGGCTGGTAGAAACGAGTGGTGAATGTTAATTAGTTTCTCTGAATAACGATCAACAAAACGATCGGAGAGGACTCTCATATATCGTGCGAGAACGATCACTTCGGGTGCATAGATGTCTATTAATTCAGCTAATTGATGTTCGTGGGCTTCCCGGCTTTGTTGTTGATGGGGCAAAAAATGAAAGGGCACCTCAAATCTCTCAACAAGCTGGCGCAAGGTGTCGTGGTTGCTTATGACCGCAGCGATTTTGCCAGGCAACTCACCAACAGCATCGAGTAAAAGCAACTCGCCTAGACAGTGCGGCTCACGAGTTGCGCAAATAACAATGGGCCTCAGTTCACGTGACACAATGCGGACACTTGCTATAGCAGGCAAGACATCAACAAGAGCAGCCTGAAGATCAGATATGCCCTGCGTCGTGCAACCCATCTTGGACGAAACCTCTGCCCGGAAAAAAAAGTGGGAAGTCTCACCATCAACAAACTCTTGGTTCCTTTCAATATTCCATTGATGAGAAGCTAAGACACCCGTGAGTCTATGAATAAGGCCAACCTCATCGGGACAGTCAACAAGAACAACCTCATGAAAAGATGGCGTCATCTCGCCAGCAGTTTGCATTGATCCGGTTTTTGAATGCATTTTAACCTCAAATCACGTTTGGCATCCCAATTTCAAACTGCTATGAATTTACTCTGTCGCCCCCGAAAATGTTGCCGAGACTGAAAGAGAGCGACACGGGCATGTCATTGCAGCCTGAGTTCTGCCGCCCCAACGCCCGAACACGAATCGGTACATATTGCCTAAGCGTTCGTTTTGAGGAACCCCAGGTACAAAAGACCCAGAGCAGTAAAAACCAATTTTCAGAAACACACTGGTACTTTTCCCGTCTTTTTTGCAGTGGGAGTCAAAAATAACCTGAGAAATCCAATTTCATCTTATTAATGAAACGCGAGAAATCGTTTTTTGGTTGGCAACTCCAGTCGTTGTCTTGCTTTCCTCCATCTTGCACGTCGCCAGTGAATCCGTAGACTTGTTCGGTTCGCGGTCCAAAAGGCCCGCTAGCGTAGCTCAATTGGCAGAGCGGCTGATTTGTAATCAGCAGGTTGCGGGTTCAAGTCCCGCCGCTA
>CBFIHW010000169.1:0-4729 GCA_965662325.1 uncultured Pirellulales bacterium
GTGCGATATTGACCATTAGTCTCTGCAACTAGTTACTTCCACTCAGACTATTTCTGGAGCAGCCTTCCGTGCCCCCTCGCGACTTTATCATTCACCCGAACGAATATAACCTCAATACTATCATTGCTGATATTGAGGAAATTCGTCGGTACAACCAGCAACGTTTCGAAATGGAACAGTTAACGGCAATTGTTCATGAAGACAAGGATCGCGGGCTCTGTGTTGGATATAAAGATACGACAGCAGAAGAATTCTGGGCCCGAGGGCATTTCCCAAATGTTCCGTTGATGCCGGGAGTCATTATGTGTGAGGCTGCTGCACAACTCTCCAGCTACTTCTCTCAAAAGCACCAATTACTTGAGGCGGAAATGATTGGCTTTGGCGGCCTAGAAGACGTCCGATTTCGAGAGCCTGTTCGGCCAGGCGAACGACTCGTTATTGCTGTGGAGCGGGTACGGGTACGGCCCAAAGCGATGATCGTTTGCCGTTTTCAGGGACTGGTCGATGCCAATATTGTTGTGGATGGTGTGATCAAGGGCGTTCCTCTGCCTGTTGATTTCCTTGCCGCCAACCAGACCACATCAACATCCTGACTCCTCTGGCTCTTCACCGATAATTGCCATGCCACGGCGCCACCCTAAAAAGCCACCGAAAGATCTTGATCTTTCACGGAATTTGCGAATCCTAGCTGACCTGGCATCTCCTCTTGATCCGACAACACTCTTTGGTCAATCAGGTCCTGTTGAATTGGAAGTTGGAACCGGAAAAGGAATGTTTTTAACTTCCGTTACATCAGCAAGCCCAGATCAAAATTTTTTAGGCATCGAAGTAAGCGCTGGCTACGCCAGAATGGCTGCCTCTCGACTAGCGTCATTAAACGCAGTGAACGGTGTTGTTCTTCACGGCGATGCCATGCATTTGGTCCGCCATTCACTGCCCAACGCATCAATATCGGGAGTCCACGTTTATTTCCCAGACCCGTGGTGGAAAGCCCGGCATCGAAAACGCAGAATCTTAAATCCAGAATTTCTCGAACACGCTGGTCGGATCATGCAGTCTGGGTCACAGCTTCACATCTGGACTGATGTTGAAGAGTATTTTCATGAAGCTACAAGAAATGTCGATGATACTTCACTATTCAACCAACAGTCTGATGAGTCTCCAGGTGGCCCGGAAACCACATACCGTACTCATTTCGAACGACGCACGCGACTTGCAGGTGCTCCCGTGTGGCGAGCTGTTTTTGAACGCAACGAAACACCACCTCAGAAAACTCGCCTTATAGCAAAACATGTCAGCTGATCGATTTCATCAAGGACTGAGCTGCAAAATCTATACGATGTCACAGCGACTACTTGCTGTCTGTGGATACTTGTTGAACAAGAAGGCGGTCGATCCGCCGACCATCCATATCAACAACCTCGATTAATAAACCATTCCATCTAAAGGAATCACCGACTGAAGGAATTTTTTCAAGTTCGTCGAGGACAAGTCCAGAAACGGTTGAGTAATCCCGCGAGCCCCCCGGATCAGGAAGAGCCATCCGACCAAAAAGGTCATCTATCGCAAGACTACCATCAACAAGCCACGACCCATCTTCTCTTTGAACAAAGTCACTATTTCGGTCGTGATCATGTTCGTCCCGAATTTCTCCAACAAGTTCTTCCATAACATCTTCCAAAGTGACTAATCCCTCTGTGCCACCGTATTCATCCAAGACTATTGCTAACTGATTCCGTTCTTTTTGAAACAGTTCAAGGAGACGGTCAAGTGGCATGGTCTCAGGTACAAAAAGGGCTTTATGCATCATCTTTCTTAACTCGATTGGCCATCCCATCCAATTTTGCCGAAGAACATCCCGGATCGAAACGTAACCAAGAATTTGATCCAGAGATCCTTCATAGACAGGCAGCCTTGAGTAGCCCGCCATCGCAATAGCCCCCAAAACCTCATCGCCTGGCGTATCGATATCGATAGCATCAAGATCAATCCGTGGTCGCATGATGTCCCGCACCGTTCGCTCACCTAATCGCAATGCTTCTGCTGCAACTGCCTGCTCAACAGCTTGGAGAACACCCTCTGCTCTACCTGCCTCCAGAAGATGCTCAATGTCATCGACAGAGACAGTTGGCTCATCTTGCTTGTGCGCCCGTAGCAGAAACAAAACCGCCGATGTTGAAACTCCCATGAGCCAAACAAGGGGACGCGTCACGGAAGCAAAGACCTGCATAACTGGAGCCGCAAAGCGGGCAACATCTTCAGCACGACGCAATGCCAATCGCTTTGGAACAAGCTCCCCAAAAAGTAGCGTGCAGAAAGAAAGCAATGCTACAAATGCAGTTAGAGCAACTGAATGTGCGATCGACTGAATAGCTGGCGGCCCATGAGCAGCCAACCAGTTGGCTACATTACTCACTACTTGACTACCACCATAAGCAGCAGCAAGGGTCCCAACTAGTGTGATACCGATTTGGACCGTGGGTAAGAATTTATCTGGGCTACTTGCAAGATCAAGCGCCTTTCGAGCCGCTTGGTCACCATGTTCAGCAAGTCGCCGCAATCGTCCTTTTCGACTCGCAACAATTGCCATTTCGGCACCCGAAAAAAAACCGTTTGCCAGAATCAAAACGAAAACGATCAGTATTTGCTCGACCATCGTTAAGTTAGTTTCACGATTCTGAGGTTAGTGGCGGATGGCTTTGTGAAGCAGATCCTTCACGGCATATTATTACTAAATCATCTCTGTGTATTACTTCGTCACATGCACAAACACCTAGGATCTTTAAAACCCCGTCAGTCTTAAGGCCCCGTATTCGCTCAAGATCACTTGAGCCATAGTTCACAAGTCCACGCGCAAAACAGCTACCATCAGTTGTTTCAAGTGTCACAACATCACCAACGACAAAATTTCCTGATACAGCTAACACGCCAGCTGGCAACAAGCTGCTACCTCGCTCAAGAACTGCATGCTGCGCACCAGCATCGACAACGAGTTTACCCGATACTGATGCAGACCACCCCAACCAGCGTTTCTTCGCAGGCATTAGATCATTTCGGCCCAGAAAAAAAGTACCTACATCGTGTCCCTGTACGAATTCTTGAAGAATTGATTCTTGCCTGCCTGAACCGATAAAGCAGTGAATCCCAGCCTCATTCACTGTCTTTGCGGCCTTCAACTTACTGGCCATGCCGCCCTTGGAAATACCCCCAGAACAATCATGCACCATCGACTCGATCGTTGAATCTATTTCACGTACCGTCGATATCCGCTGCGCCTCAGAATTCTTTGGATCTTGATCAAACAAACCCTCTACATCTGAGAGCAACACAAGAGCATCTGCACCCAAAAGGGTTGCAACTAATGCTGCCAACTGATCATTATCACCAAACGTGGTCTGAAGTTCCGCCGTACTTACCGAGTCATTTTCATTAATGATCGGAATTGCACCGTATTTAAGAAGAGACCGAAGTGTATTTCGGATATTTAAATATCGACCTCGGTCATGCATGTCATCTGCAACAAGAAGCAACTGCGCCACATGCCGGCCAAAGCTTCCCAACGACCGCTCATATGCCTCTGTGAGACAACTCTGGCCAACTGCGGCAACTGCCTGCAATTCAGGGAGCGCACATGGACGAGTGCTTAATCCAAGGCGGCCCATCCCGGCCCCAACCGCCCCAGAACTTACAACAACGATTTTTTTCCCGCTCGTGAGAAGTTCATGACATTGCTGCCCAATCTTTTCAACTCGTCTGACGTCGAGGAGCCCCTCTTCGGTAGTTAGTACACGCGAACCAATCTTCACCACAACAAGTTGCGCGGACTGCACAGCATCCTGTCTTTGTGGATCAATCATAAATTGAAAAATGGGTGAACTGGCTAAAAAATAATTAAGTAAACTAGCACGAAAGTTATTATTGATTCTAAGAAAATTCTGAAATTCTTAGAGCACTGGCTACATATCTCTTCCCATCAATCGTCTCTTAGCCCGATTATTGAATTGATGAAGGCGGTCAAACGACACGCAGCACTGCTCATTCATACATCATTATGCACATTAATGAGAGATGCCTCGCTACGAGTAGTTGAATCGGAGCCAAATCGAGAAGTATCGTTCCGGGTAGCCGCCACTCTCTCCATATAGGCCGCATCAATGTCACCTGTTACATACTTACCATCAAAAACTGAACATTCAAAGGTTTTGATTTCTCGATTCCCAGCCTTTGAGCACTCTACTAAGTCATCTAAATCTTGGTATACAAGCCAATCTGCATTAATGACTTCAGCGACTTCCTTGTCCGTACGATTGAAAGCCACAAGTTCCTCAGAAGTCGGCATGTCTATCCCATAAACATTTGGAAACCGTACTGCTGGTGCTGCGGAACAGAAATACACCTTCTTTGCTCCTGCGTCACGTGCCATCCCAATGATCTGCGAACACGTGGTCCCCCGGACGATTGAGTCATCAACGAGGCAGACAACCTTATCCTTAAACTCAAGTGATACCGGACTCAGCTTTTGCCTAACACTTTTTTTCCGGACAGCCTGCCCCGGCATAATGAAGGTTCGACCTATATAACGATTCTTAATAAAACCTTCCCGGTATGGTACACCCAGACTTTCTGCAAGTGACATCGCAGATGTCCGACCAGAATCCGGGATAGGCATAACAACGTCGATGTCATGATCAGGACGATTACGTCTTATTTTTTCGGCTAGTTTTACTCC
>CBFIHW010000170.1:0-4682 GCA_965662325.1 uncultured Pirellulales bacterium
TGGACTGATGCCACGTTTGATCCTCCAAATATTTTGAATCGCGATCGGAATCGCGTGAAAGGTATGAAATGTATTGTGTAAGCCTGTTAGCAGTTACACCACAAACTCTTTTGAATAGCTCGAAACAACCTATTCTCTCACCGCATGATATACCGGCTGAAGCCACACCCTGTCCAGTTCGTACTCAAAAAAACGGCAATGAGGCCTTCTCAACCGATCAAACCGCCATCCACAACAAGAGTCTGAGCCGTAATATACCCAGCAGACGGAGAAGCGAGGAACGCAACAGCTTCAGCGATTTCTGTTGCCAAACCCAGCCGTTTAGCCGGCACCCGCTTCTTCACCACATCGAGAAGCGCAGGCCCTAGGGCATCAGTCATATCGCTGGCAATGAAGCCAGGAGCAACTGCATTGACCGTTACCTTTCGGCCGGCCAACTCTTTCGCCACCGTCTGAGTAAGCCCAATAAGGCCCGCCTTCGAGGCTGAATAGTTGGCTTGCCCAGGGTTCCCAATCATTCCTGAAACGCTTGAGATATTCACAATCCTTCCATACCGTTGCTGCATCATTGGACGACTCGCTGCACGCATGAACAAGAATGGTGCTCGAAGATTTGTCGACAATACTTCGTCCCATTCGTCGTTGCTCATCCGAGGCAGGAGCGTATCTCGGGTGACTCCCGCGTTGTTGACGAGAATATCGAGCCTTCCATGCTTTTCAACAATCGCCTCAACTACCTTTTCAATTGCATCAGGCTGGGAGACGTCACAGGGCATTGCGTCAGCTTTGCCTCCTGCAGAGGCGATTGCTTCAACAACAGAAGCAAGCTTTTCCTGATTACGTGCCAAGACGCATACGGTTGCTCCGTTCGCTGCCAACGTCTCTGCAATAGCTCGACCTATGCCTTGACTTGCACCGGTCACAAGAGCCACTTGGTCAGACAAGTCGACCGTCAATGGCTTTGCCTGTTTCGTTTCGGCCATACGATTTCCCCATTCCACAATTTAGAGTCTGTTTTTTAAAGTCTGTTTTTCAATCTCGCAACGTTCCCACAATCACTGCATGCCGAACAGAATTCCTGAACACAGTTACGTGTCAATCACGCCCTTGCACGGCATTTTCCTGTTGATTCTCTTGAGAAGACCTCGTAGGACGCGACCCGGACCAACCTCCCACAAGCTCCCCACTCCCGTCGATAGCAAAAACTCCATGGAGTCATGCCATTCAACGACACCGCAAACCTGACGCGCAAGCAGGCCACGAATTTCAGTTGGATCAGTATGTGGCTTTGCATCAACATTACTGATCACCGGAATTCTTGGAATACGGAGATCTACTTCTTCAAGAATTGCCGCGAGTTTATCCCTGGCCGGCTCCATAAGTTGCGTATGAAATGCACCAGCCACCTCAAGCGGGATACATTTCATTGCACCTGCCTTCGTCGCCTGCTCAGCTACTCTTTCGCAGGCAGCACGGCCTCCTGACACAACAATATTCCCAGGACAAAGAACATTTGCAATTGAGAGCACATCTTTGCTCCGTGATGCGTCACACACCTCTTCTACTCGGTCTCGGTCAAGACCTAGGATGGCGACCATGCCACCAGGCTCAGCGTCGGCACAAGCCTGCATCGCGCGACCACGTACGTCAACAACCCGCACAGCCGACTGCGCATCCAACGCGCCAGCGTGGACAAGGGCAGAATATTCTCCAAGAGAAAGACCAGCCGTAAAGGACTCATCGCCGCCACGCGCAAAGGGTGAATCATCCTGCAGACGAAGAACTTCCAGCATGGCGAGGCTGGTAACGAGAAGTGCAGGCTGACTGACTGCAGTTGTGTTGAGTTGTTCAGCCGGTCCGTTTGTACAAACTTCAAGCAGGTCGTACCCGAGAACTTCCGAGGCCTGCTGAAATAGAGCAATGGCAGGGGGGCAATCGAAGCACCAGGCCCCAGCCATGCCGACGTGTTGTGCGCCTTGGCCCGGAAAGAGCAGCGCGAACGATTCGTCCGCCAAGAGACTAGTCCTCGGTTTTTACTACTTGTTTACCCATGTAATACCCGCAGTGACTGCACACGCGATGCGTTGGCACAGCCTTTCCGCAAGTCGGACAAAACGACAGTTGCCGGGGTGTAAGAAAATCATGCGCCCGTCGGGAGCCGGTTCTACGATTCGAGTGCCTGCGTTTTGGGACAGCCATAATTACTTCTTACCTATGAAACGAGCCACACATTTGGCTTATTGAAACCCTAAAATCTACGTCCCAGTCGAATGTCCGTCAAGAACCGTTCTTTCCGACGAGGGTGCACGCTGCGTTCAGAACAATTTCCGCTGGGGACCGGGGCGTGGTGCAGCACCGAGATGAGCCTCGCCTCGCTCCGTGAGACGGCGACCTCGTGGGGTGCGAATGATGAGCTCGTAGCGTAAAAGAAAGGGCTCGACGTCGTCTTCAAGCGTGTCGACAGCGGTACTCATCGTATGCGCGATCGCCTCAATCCCGGCCGGACCGCCCCCAAAAACACGCTGAAGCGTCTCGAGGTATCGCCGGTCAAAGCCATCAAGGCCAAGTTCATCAATTCCCTGCATTTCAAGCGCAGTCCTTGCTATTTCGAGATCAACGACCCGGTCAGCTCGACTTGTTGAGTAATCCCGCACCCAGCGAAGTCGGTTATTCGCCAGACGAGGTGTGCCCCGACTTCTCCCTGCAATTTCTGTTGCTGTCTCATCGTCCATTGGCATTTCAAGTTTTCCTGCAGATCGAAAAACGATTTTTGCGAGTTCGGCAACGCTGTAGTAATCCAGATGCTCTCGAACAACAAAACGATCTCGAAGAGGCGCTGAAATGAGCCCGGCTCGAGTTGTCGCACCTACAAGCGTAAATGGCTGGAGGGGCATGTTGATCGTTCGTGCGCTCATTCCGTCACCGAGAGTGATATCAATACGAAAATCTTCCATCGCTGGATAAAGGAATTCTTCTACTGCAATTGGGAGGCGATGAATTTCATCAATAAATAAGACCGAACTTTCCCCAGCGTTCGTTAGATAGGGCAGCAGGTCTTTCGGGGCAGCGAGCGCCGCGCCACTAGCAATTTGCAAAGAAGTTCCCAGCTCTCTAGGTATGCATGTCGCGAAGGTCGTCTTGCCTAAACCCGGTGGCCCATCGAGAAGAATATGGCCGAGAGGCTCTGATCGCTTACGGGCCGCATCAATTGCAATCGCAAGCCGCTCATGAACATCTCGCTGGCCAATCATTTCTTCGAGGCGTTGTGGACGTAGGACACGGTCCTCTGGCTGCGAATCATCCATCGACTCTATCGATGGTTCTCGAAATTCACTCACAAAAGCCTCCTCAGACTGAATCACCTTCCCACCGCGGGCCAGGGCGTTCCTCCATACTTACTTCTTTGCGTGCGTCTGCTTGTAAATCAACTCAAGAGCAGCCTGGACATCCTTTATTTTACGACCATTATCCCGAAGTCCATCAACCAACCTGCGGGCATCTCCCTCCGAATGGCCCAAACTTCGCAGAACATCAGCCGTCTCAGAGAGCACATCACTTCCTGCTGGCACACCAGCAGGAGAATCTTTCGCTACAAGCAGTGCAAACTTTGGCATTTTGCGACGAAGCTTTGCAATAATTCGTTCGGCTGTTGCCGCACCAACACCCGGTAATTTCGATAATACAACAGCATCCTGCTCTTCGATCGCTGTTGCCACTTCGCCAACAGGACGCACCATGGCTCGCAATGCTTTGCGGACGCCAACCCCGTCGACTTCACAAAACAACTCAAAGAATTCGCGTTCGACCTCTGAAAGGAATCCGACTATCCGTGGCACAAGATTGCCACGTGTTGGGTTACCTTCCAGGTACTCAAGCGTATAGAGAGATATCTGACTCCCAAGTTTCGCCTGCAGTTGGCTTCTCACCATATCGGGAACCAGCACCTCATGCACAATACTGCCAACTGCCAATTCGATAGCTGTTGGCTCCACACGCTCAAGGCTTCCCGAAATTTTACGAATCATTTTTCTCTATCCAAAGCAACAACACGTTTCAAGAACACCCATTCAAGCATTTCAAGACAACACCTTTACGTGTTGTCTTGAAACTGCGACTGCACTCCAGGCAAGGCACGAAGTCGCAGGTAAAAGTCCGCAAGTGCAATTGCCAGTGCGTCAGCAGCATCGGCTGGTTCTGGCCGAGCTTTCAATCGCAACTCACGCTGCACTGCCAACTGCATCTGCTCCTTTCCGGCATGCCCGCTTCCTGTCAGCATGCTTTTTACTCGATTCGGCAGATAATGGTGCAGCTCAATTCTTTTTTGCGCAGCAGCCAGGCAGATCACACCACGAGCATGCCCCATCAGAATCGCCGTTTTTGGGAAGCGGACATGGACAAAGAGCTGCTCAATCGCCATCGATTGTGGCTCAAAGGTCTCGAGTATTTCACAGACGCCGGAGTGGATTACATGCAGTCGTTCTTCAATATCATCCTTACTCTTGGGCCGAATCGTACCAGCTTCGACAAGACGCACCTGGTGATCCGGAAGAACTTCGATAACGCCATACCCGGTGATGTTCAGCCCGGGGTCAAACCCGACGATCCGAGTCGGACGAGCGTTCTCTCCTGCCGGTGATGGAGAATCACCTTCAGCGAGATCTTTCACGGTAGCGCTTTGGCTC
>CBFIHW010000171.1:0-4658 GCA_965662325.1 uncultured Pirellulales bacterium
CCTCTGGTCGACACATGCCCAACGGCCCTTCCAAGCTCTCGCGATCAAACAAGGTACACGCTACGAAGTTCTGGCCGAAGAGGCCGAGGGATACCTGAGAGGAAAATGGTTTGCGGTGAAGTTCGTCTTTTCCGGATCTCAGATCACAGGATTCGTAAATGGTGAAAAGGAATTCGAGGTACAGGATCCCTCCTTCGCTTCGGGCGCCATCGGACTCTACTCCTGGGGCAACTCAGGCGTCCAATTCCGTAACGTCCGTTTCAAGACAAAGTGATTCAGTCGAACGCGTGAGTTGAGTTCAGAGTGAATCGCGGGTTTTTTCTTGAAGTTGGTACGGATATGCCGAGCACGCGCCCGGCCATACGGTTAGTCGCGTGGCCGCCAGGACCGAAAAGCACGGGAATAGTGCCACTCGGGAATCATCACCGTAAGAGTGATCATTGAATTGTTCGTCGTGCCCCTGTTGATTCCTCAAGTAAGAACAAATGTCCTCGTACGGAATCTTTATATCGTATTGCTCAGTCTGTGTAATGGACTTGAGATAATTCCCAAGAGTGGTCTTGGCAACACCTTGAGATCGAAAATCAGCTTCAAAGTTTGCAACATCGCCACCCGCAGTAAAGATGCCCACTTCGTAGTCAAAGCAATCATCCACCTAATATCTCTTTATTCTTCAGTGGGCCAACAAACCTATGGCTGAGCGTACCGCTAACACTAGATGGCATGACTGATATAAAACCAGCAACTGCGTAAACTGTGGAACTGTCGTAGGCGATTTTTGCCAAGCAGCTTCGTGCATGCGGCACGCAATGCGTGAGGAAGTGCCAACACAAGCTGGATCTGAAAGGTCAAACGCCTCAGCGTTTAGCAGAAACGACGGATCAGGCAGCCCCCAGTTCAACGAAGCCTTCACAGATGTTTTCGAATAGCGCACTCTCATTGTCATACACGCACACTTCGTCAACATTCATTTTTCGGAATGCTTCGTAGGTTCCTGCTTCTTTTTCAGCACCCTTGCGATGCAGTAAAGCCAACTGCCCAGGGAACAACGCATTCAGGTAGGCGGCACCTCCTTGCACTGTAATTCGCAGTTTTGACTGTGAAAGTAGACAGAGCTGAAATTCATTAAAGGACAGATGCGAATAATCGTCGTGCAGACTCTCCGCCATTATGACACCCAGTTCGGTAAGTTCTGATTTTTCACCCAGATTAAATACCTCGCTGTCGTCAGCAATGATCTTGGCGGTAGGCCGAAAATACACCACCTGCATCCTTCCAGTTGCCCACTTTGCCAATTGCATCAAAAACTCTTTGGACAAATAATTTACCGGAGGCCCGCCCCATTCGCTGTTGTATTTATTGAAGACCAATAGCAATGGAAGTCCGAATCCAAAGTCAACGTGATTCACATATTGAGCCGCAAAGTCCGGAACATCCCACCGTGAAACGTCCGGCAACTCGTGTGGCGTTTGAGCGATGCTAGGATAGTTCGCTACCCAGCCGCGACGCTCGTACTTTTCTTGGTGACGCGGTGAGAACCAATAGAAACACTTGGTATCACGACAGCTTATTGTCTGTTCCAACAACCCCTGTTGATGAAGATGGTATGCATAGCCGATGTGGTAGTACATCTCAAAACCAAATTCACAGCCTTGCGAATCCACGATTGCACTTGGGTATGTTGCAATGGGTTGAACGGACCCATTCCCAGCGAACGCTGACTTCACCACACTCATGAGAGTTCTAATCTTCATGACAATTCTCTCCAAGTTGCTAAGCAGCGCGTCGACGCGGAGCGTTCACTGAAGGCAACGGAACGACACCTGCAGCGTGATACCGAATCTCTTTCGCTGCAACTTGCAGCGCCGATGCTATCACCTGGTGCATGTCGAAGTAACGATAACTTGCCAACCGGCCACCTGCGATGTAGTTCGCAGGTAACATCGCTAGATACTTCTGCTGCAACTGCTCGTTGGTATCATTATTTATCGGATAGTACATTTCTTGCCCAACCTTCCACGACGTTGGATACTCTTCAGTAACCACAGTGTGGGAAGTCTCCACTGGCTCAAAGTGCTTGTGCTCGACTGTTCGCGTGTACGGGACGTCACGTTCTGTGTGGTTAATGGCGGCGACACCTTGATAGTCGGCCACATCATGAGTGCGTTGCTTGAAACGTAATCCACGCCAGTCATGGGTACCAAGTTGATATTCAAATAGCCGATCCAACGGTCCGGTATAGACGATCTTGGTAGCTTTACTCTCCAATTTCTCGCGATCGGCAATAAAGTCAGCACCGGTTTCCACAGGGACACCATGCAACAGCTTTTTAAATAATTGCGTATAGCCACCGATGGGAATGCCGCAGAATCGGTCATTGAAATAGTCGTCATTCCAAGTCAGCCTGATGGGAATGCGACGAATAATGGATGCCGGAAGTTCTTTCGGATCCCGCCCCCACTGCTTTCGCGTGTAACCGTAGATGAACGTCTCGTAGATCTGCCGACCCACCATCGACAGAATCCACTCCTCAAGATTCGAGGGTTTGTCGATCTTGATTCGCTCTGCTTCCAGTCGTTCGCGAGCCTGCTGCGGCGTGCTGACTCCCCAAAGCTGGTAGAGGGTCATAAGGTTGATCGGAAACGAATAGAAGTTTCCACGGTAGTGCACTTTAGGGCGGTAGCTGAACCGGCTGAATGTTGCAAACTGGTGGACGTATTTCCACACCGCTTCACTGTTGGTGTGAAAAATGTGCGGTCCGTATTTGTGGACATGAATACCGTCGTTGTCCTCGGTATGACAATTCCCACCTATGTGATGCCGCTGCTCGACCACCAAGCATCGTGCACCGGCATCGGTCATTTGGCGTGCGAAAACTGATCCAAAAAATCCACTCCCCACAATCAAATAGTCATACATGCCTTCTTTGCGCCCTCATGGCTCAAGAAACTTTCAGTATTTAATCTATAGATAGTAGTCTTTTTTTCACAACTGGCACAATACAGACATCTACCCTCGACACCCATATAAAAATAGTTGAGAAATCCAAGTTCTTTTCCGCATCAAATACACTTCGACATCACTCACCCCCGTCTTTCTTATTGATTAACTCAATGATTTTTGCTTGGTTGGGAAGATGCGTACTCATTGCCCCCATCAACCACTTCGCCCCCATCAACTACTTCATTGCTGTAAGAAGACCCACCATCATTCCCGCGATTCCTAGCCCCAGACCGATGCGGTTATTCCCGTTTCCACTCATCCACTGTTCACTTCTTTCTTGTATCGTAATTTAGTAATGGAATGTGCAACCAACAGAAGCGATCCAGAAACAAAGAGCGAACCTGACAACAACGCCAATACAAAGCCAGTCAACCATGACTGAAAGATCAACGTGAAGAGCCGGACCGTTAGCGGTTCTTCTAGTCCGTTAGTAAGGATGTCGCTGTAAATCGGTTGGTCTACCTCTTCCAGCGCCCACGAAAGAAAGAAGATTGCCAAAGCAATAACCAAATTCCCAACAACTAAAAAACCATATTTCATCTTGCGTATTTTCATCCTTTACCAACTTAATCGCTCGCCCGTCACTCACCCTTCAACGGCATCCTTGCGAGGATATTTGGTTGGATCGAATAAAGCGATCTCTTCCCACATCTCATCGTTGATGAATTCGCAGAGGGCAAATAGCCAAACAGAACCGTCTAGAGATGAGAATTTATCGTCCATTTGAGGGAAGGTTATACTATCTCTACACTTCTTGACCTGACTACGCGGAAACACTGCGATTATCGCAGGGTGTCCACTCCCTCCGGGTGTACTTAGCCTTTTCTTCAAGGTCTGCTGGTGACTACCTGAACTCCCCACATAGAATTGCACCATTGTGAGTGAGAGAAACTTGATCGGGAAATCTGCTGAGGTGAGAAAGAGACACGTGAAACGAACAAGAAGTCAGCTGAGCGTTGCTACCTTGCAATCTGATCATCGGTAAATTCTTCACATAGTTTTCTCAATTCAAATTTGATATTGGCCGCGTCAAACGGTCAATAAAAGCTGAGTAGACCTCATAGGCTTGACTCATATATTCCCGAATTTGCTCAGGCTTACACCTGCGACTAAGAGAACTACGAAAATAGATAAAACTCCCCGGGGCGGTCTCGACGCTAACTCCTTTGCGTTTCGCGAACTCATTCAATAATTCATTGTCAAAAAACTGTCGCACCAATTGTTGGTCATCCCCGGCGAGTACAAAATTGTCGGAGAATTCAGGGTGTTCTTCGAAATCGATGTCTTGCATGCCTATGGCAGCACCAAGCTTATGAAAGATACTTTCGGGTCTCAGAGAAAAATTCGGTAACTCCAAGGCCTCTGACTCCATAGCCACAACTGTTTGTCGGTGTGTTTGAGAATGTTCGCCACCCCCGGTTGTGTACTGATAATCAAAGATCGTAAGCCGTGCGAGGTCCGTCTCTGTTGACATCACATTGCGTATTTTGCGACCACGGCCCTTATTGAACAAAGGAAATTTTTGCATTCTCGCAGACAAATCTTCACTCTGGGTCGCAGAAAAATGGAGCCCGAGTTCTTCGGCAATTGCCTGCAAGGCTGCAGTTCGCTTTTTCTCGAGATGCAAAAACAGCCAAATGAGAAATCCCACCAGC
>CBFIHW010000172.1:0-4651 GCA_965662325.1 uncultured Pirellulales bacterium
GAAGCCACAGTCGACTGATGCAATTACCAACGCAGCACTCATCCCGGCCAGTGAAAAGAACACGCTCGTCAAGAACGCATCAACTGATTTTAAAGCTGTCCAAGACTCATACTTATTTGGTGGACGCCAAGCTCTGAGATTGACAAGTTATGTTCCAGGTGCGATGGCCATCGGTTTTCTTGGCCTGCTTATCTATTTTCGTGCCATAGGTGGCTATAAGGTGATTCATCTCGATGGAACTGAAGAATCCCATGAGGGTGCCACGGGTGAAGAAGCCCCGGATGGCACAGGACCAGAAGACACCCCGGCTGCAAGTGAATATTGACATTTCACCCGGGCCTCATCTGACTTGACTATCACTGAACGCCGATGGATACGGCGTGACTCTAGCCGGAGTTACGCCGTATCTGTTTAATCGAAGGGGACTGCCGCACCCACGACACGAAATTCAGGCGATCCCAATAACGTCGAACCGCACTGAAATACCCGTTGTTCAGAAAATTATGCACGAATTACCAAAACATTATGATCATGCCGCAGCCCAGACTCGCTGCCAGACACTCTGGGATACAAATCGCTACTGGCATGCGGATCCGAATCAACCGGGCGATGTCTTCTCTGTCGTAATTCCGCCGCCAAATGTCACAGGCGCGCTTCACTTGGGACATGCTTTAAACAACACCCTGAAAGATATTCTTGTGCGGACGAAGCGAATGCAGGGATTTCTTACCCTCTGGATGCCTGGCACCGATCATGCCGGTATAGCAACACAGGCTGTTGTTGAACGGCGGCTGCTGGAGGAGGAGGGAGTTTCCCGACATGATCTCGGACGCAGCAAACTCGTTGAGCGCATCTGGAACTGGAAAGAGCAATACGAAAAACGGATCCTCAGCCAACTCAGGGATATTGGCGCAAGTTGTGACTGGGACAGAACACGTTTCACACTTGATGACCAGTGTGGAAGAGCCGTACGAGAAACCTTTTTCCGTCTTTTCGAAAAAGGACTCGTTCGACGTGGAAAACGACTCGTGAACTGGGATACATTTCTCCAGACTGCTGTCAGTGACGATGAAGTTTTTCATGAGGAAGTGAAGGGGTATTTCTGGCACATACGATACACAGTGATCGATCCACAACCTGGTGAACCAATAGACATCACGGTTGCTACAACCCGGCCAGAAACGCTTCTTGGAGATACCGCCGTAGCAGTCCATCCGAACCCGGCGGAAGCGCTCCAATCGCTCTTAGGTGAGCTTCGGGAAAAATTATCACAGGCACCAGAAAAAGAAAAAGCTGAGATTGAACAGACGATTGACTCTCTCCAGAGCCGCTGCAAAAGTGTTCTACCGGGTCTGGAAAAACTCGCAGACATGGCCGCCGATGGCCGCCACGTGAGAGTGCCGTTACTTGATCGTTCTATCCCACTTGTCACAGATGAATGGGCAAAACCAGACATGGGCTCTGGCTGTGTGAAGATCACACCAGCCCATGATCCAAATGATTATGAAGTTGGAATTCGACAACAACTCCGAATGATTAACATTCTCAATCCGGATGGCACATTAAATCAGGCAGCCGGTCAGTACGAGGGCTTACCAATGAAGAAGGCCCGCACACGCGTTGTGGCTGATCTTGAAGCTGCCGGCCTCCTTTTACAGGTGGAAGATAGGGTGATTGAACTAGCCCACTCCGACAGATCAAAAACACCCATCGAACCATATTTGGCTGATCAATGGTTTATCAGCATGGCTGACCTCGCTGAACCGGCACTCGACGCCGTACGCCAAAAGAAGATCGCAATACATCCAGAACGGTACGCTAAGAGTTACCTCGATTGGCTTGGAGAAAAACGAGATTGGCCAGTCAGTCGTCAACTCTGGTGGGGCCATCAGATTCCAATATGGCATGTTTCCGACGTAACCCGCCAAGAGATCGAAGACACCTTCTCTCACGATACGGCAGTGGCATGGACACCTGACGGTGATGACTCTGATGATCATCATCCAAGAGGATGGTTTGTATGTTCGGCTAATGAAAATCTTGGGGTCGATGCAATCAATGGGAAGCCTCTTGTGCGTGATCCCGATGTCCTTGACACCTGGTTCTCATCCGCACTCTGGCCGCACTCTACGCTCGGTTGGCCAGAAGAAACCGACTTGTTCAAGCGGTGTTATCCCACAAGCACACTAGTCACCAGTCGAGATATCATCACGCTCTGGGTTGCTCGAATGGTAATCCTCGGAATATTTAATACTGGTGAAATACCATTCCATAATGTTTCAATTCATCCAAAGATACTCGACCGATACGGCGAGACGATGAGCAAAAGTAAAGGAAATGGCGTTGATCCGCTTGACGTTATTTCACTCCTTGGGGCAGATGCCCTCCGCTTTGGTATGGCAACGATGGCCACTGAGACACAGGATGTCCGTATGCCCGTTGAATTCCAATGCCCAACGTGCACAGCGAGAATTGATCAGACAACTCAAAATCGCACAAAACCGAAAATTACATGCCCAAAATGCAATCAGGCCTTCCGGACACAGTGGGCAACTGATGCGGCGGACCTGGCACTGCCCCGTGGTGCTGCAGTAAGTGAACGCTTTGAGGCAGGGCGTAATTTTTCGAATAAACTCTGGAATGCAACACGGTTTGTCCTCATGCATCTTCAGGACAGCGGCCTCTCAGCAGGTCCGCCTGAACTCGACACCATCACAGAGTTTCCACTCGAAGATCGCTGGTTATTGAGTCGTCTTTCCACGGTGTCAGCCGCGGTTACTAGCAACATTGAACACTATCACTTTGCTGACGCAGCACGACTTCTTTATGCATTCGCCTGGGATGAATTTTGCAGTGCCTATCTCGAACTCTGTAAGCCCCGCTTGAACAATCCGGGCCAGAAGGGGCAAGCCTGCCACATGTTACTTCTTGGACTTGATACCATTCTCAGACTTCTCCATCCGATCATGCCGTTCGTGACGGAAGAAATTTGGCAGAACCTTGCACAAGACCATGGGGATCGATCTTACCCATGGGACACGAAGACGATCCCTCCTTCAATCATGGTCGCAACATGGCCACGGCCACCTGAGAACTGGCAGGACCACGCTACTGAAAAACAATTCCAGACATTCCTCGAAATTGTTGGGGCCATTCGTGAAATTCGCTCACGCCAGAACGTGCCCCCACGTAAGTCTGTTGATGTCACTGTATGTCCACCAACACACAACCAGGCGATGCTTATCCCAATGCAGTCTGCGATAGAAGCAATGGCTGTGTGCCGCGTCATCGGTCTGGCGTCGGACGCTCACCCGGCCCCAGGTTCAGCTGAAATCTCGGCTGCAGACTGCGATATCTTTATCGACCTTGCTGACCTCATTGATATTGATGCAGAAATCATGAGGCTTCAACGAGAGTTGGACAAACTTGAAAAAGTAATCAAAGCAAAACAAGGCAAACTGAATAATCAAAAATTTGTGAGTCATGCTCCACCAGCAATCGTTGAAAAGGAGCGTCAACAATTAGCCGAATTTGAAGAAACACGCACCAAACAGGGCGTCATTTTGGCTGATCTTCAAGCCCGCAAACTGTAACGTCCCTGCAGTGAGTCGGTAGCTCAAGTGATTTTGGGGAGTTTATGAGGTATCCTGATAGTACGTGAACCTTCTGCCTGAAGACGAAAGGTTCCTCCTCTTGAGAAAACATGGAATACGTGAGGTTCGTTATGAGCGTTGAAATGGAACTCGCGCGAATCATCATAAGTGAAGTCAATGACCAGCAGGTGGTCTATCTAAAAGAAGTTGATGGGGAGAGAACATTCCCAATTCTGATAGGCCTCTTCGAAGCAACAAGTATCGACCGTAGAGTGAAGCACAGTGCGACACCTCGACCCCTGACCCATGACCTTCTTGTAGCAGCTGTTGAACTGCTCGGCGGAGAATTTCAAGACGTCGTCATCTCGGAATTAAAGGAACATACTTATTACGCCACACTACGAGTAGAAAAAGATGGAGGCATCGTTGAAATTGATGCCCGACCGTCTGATGCCATTGCTGTGGCGATTACGTGTGAACCCAATTTGCCGATCTATGTCGCTGAAGATGTTCTTGAAAATGTACTTGGGCAGTAGTAGCTCCAATTACCCGGATTACTCTGTGCTCGCACCGTCACCACTCAGTCGAGCCCAAACGCCGTACGCAAGATACTGAGCGAACGCTTTCCATGCTCTGCAGCAACCAGAACATTGACCCGAACCTCACTCGTACTGATAAGGTCAATATTGATACCCGCATCGGCGAGCGGTGCAAAAAGTTTGTCCGCTACTCCTGCATGACTTCGGATCCCAACACCCTTAATGGATAGTTTTGCCACCTCAGGCACATCTGTTGTCTCTGCACCCCGAGTCTGGGCGATCGTTGTCGCAGCGGCAATGGCTCGCTGCCGGTCCGACGCAGGGACGGTGAACGATAGTTCTGCCCGTCCATTTCGTGGGAAACTCTGCACAATCATATCGACGTTCAACCCAGCCCGTCCAACTTCTTCAAACACCGCAGCGGCAACCCCGGGGGTGTCAGGAAGATCCAAAAATGTCACCAGCGCCTGCGACATGTCAAGCTGACAATCCTCTATCGCAAGATCTTCCATTCCTTCT
>CBFIHW010000173.1:0-4631 GCA_965662325.1 uncultured Pirellulales bacterium
TCCGGATGAGTCCGGGTGAATACATCATGCGACTTCGTCTTCAACTTGCTCAGCGAAAACTTATTGATTCAAACACCGCAATTGGGCAGATCGCTTTAGAATGTGGTTTTTTTGATCAGAGTCACTTCACTCGTGCCTTTCGAAAACACACTGGTCTCGCCCCTTCGCACTATCGTCGTAAAGCATGGAAGCAAAACACTTCTAAAGAATAGCGAGAGGATTCCGTCGCTCTTCTAGTGTTCCGCGAGTAACCCCAATGCGATTTGCTGCTTTTAGTTTGGCCCATACTTCACGTCCAGTAATTTCACCACTCAGAAGCTTTCCGTATGTTTCAAGAATGTTCGTCATTTCTTCTTCACTTTGATTGAGCATTTCGATTCGAAAATGCTTCACTCCTCCATTGATGAGTTGCCTCACTACTTCTGCCCCACTTTGTGGCACAGCATTAAAAAGGGTGTTGCGGCAACCAACATCAGCAGTCAACAAATGATCAACAGAAATTCGATCCCGGAGTTGCACCACATGGTCATCACATGGCCTGCCACAGTTTGTCTTATCCGTACCCGGAGAAAGGACCGAGCAGAACACACAATGTTCCATATGAAACATTGGCATGTGCTGATGAATGACGACTTCGAGGAAATTCCCTGCTACTGCCGAACTCAAATGAACAAGTTGTTCACGATTGCAATCATATGAGACTGCAATTCGTTCGACACCCTGCCTCTTAAAAAAGTCAACTGTCAGTGGGTTGGTTGCATTGAAAGAAAAGTCTGCAGCAACAGAAATGCCCTGATGCTGGAAATATTCCAAACCACTGAAATTACGCACAAGAACACCGTCCGGTTCACACTTCGCCAGAGAACCAAAAATGCCTAGCTCAGACGGCTTTTGTATCCGAGGAGTAGCAATAAACAGCCGAGCACTCTCCTGCTTTGCCAATTCCACCGCCTCACGATATTGCCGAATGTCAGAAAAGTCTGCCAAAAGATTTCTTTCACCCAGACGAAGTGCTACTTTCAGCTGCCTTAGGGTTCGCACCATGACATGTAACGCGGGCTTGATGCCACAGGGCTGCTCACTCGCATTTTTTGAAAGACAAGTCGACACAATTTTCTGGACGGCACTATTGACATTATTTGTGCGTTGGCGAATCGGACGTGAAAGAACCAGTTCTTCAAGTTCTGCAATCAATTGTTTGCGAAGGATTCCCAAGACACTAAACGGTGCCATCGGATTACCTGTGATCTTGGCTTCAATTCCACTGAGGGTAAATGGTGTTCCACCAAGACGCCCGAGTTGTTCCTCGAGTACTTCCTGTGTCAGTGGATGCCGTTTGGCTTCTGCTAGTTCTATCTCGGTGACAACATGACAGCTCAGTCCGTTCGGGAGTGTTGCCGTGACGTGTAATGGCTCACCAACGTTGGCTACAACTTTAAGCCAGATGGGCTGCTGCCTCTGCAGATTATTTGTCTGAAAAGACTTTCGTAGACGCTGCGTCACTTGAGGATCGTCTGTCTTCCATATTTGTGAACCGATTTCAATCTGATCGAAGTCGATGGCATGTCGTCCAAATGTAAGTTCGACAACGCCATGATTCACAGACTCTGTGAGTGAACAGCCCTGATGAAACACCTCATAGACTCTAGCTCCCTGAGTGGCTGCGTCAGCCGAAGTATCAAAGGCAACTCCATCTCCTCGCTTTACTGATGCGTTTAATTCAACAGCAATGCCGTCTTTTGAAATACCACATACCTGGCCAAGTAATACGCCACGCTTGGCACTACTTGTTCCAGGAACGAGCATCTTGTGGTCACAGCCTTCGAGCCAGCCTGGAGAGAATCCACGTGAAAAAGTGAGCTCCATTTCCTCAATCTGCTTTGGATCAAAAATCACCGATTTTCCGGAAAAAGCTGAATCAATCGCTTGACGATAGCTCCGTGTAATCGAAGCAACATACTCAGGTGATTTCAGACGACCCTCTATCTTCAGTGAAGTCACTCCGGCAGCTATAAGTTCAGGAACAAGAGAAAAACCCGCTAAATCCTGTGGAGACAGCAGATATTTTTGATCTCCTAAGTCAATGTGCTTCCCATCACAGATGACTTCATAGGGGAGCCTGCATGCCTGAGCACACTGACCGCGATTAGCACTTCGACCACCTAATGACTCACTTGTCAGGCATTGCCCAGAATAAGCAACACATAACGCACCATGAACAAATACCTCTAAAGGCATATCTGTATCTTTTGCGATATCTTTGATTTCACGAATTGATAACTCCCGTGCGAGGACAACCCGTTGCGCACCAATTTCTTCGGCCAGCCGGATTGTCTCTGCACTGGTGAGAGTCATCTGAGTCGATGCATGAACCGGCAATTCCGGGCAAATCTCTTTTGCAAGACATGCTGCACCCACGTCTTGCAGAAGAACTGCATCAGTTCCAGCATCTGAAAGAGCAGCCAGTGTTTCTGCAAATTGCTGCAACTCATCCGTAAAGATGAGTGTGTTCAGCGTGACATAGCCTCGAACACCATACCGATGCAGAAACTGAATTACTCCTGGTAATTCCTCAAGTAAAAAATTTTCTGCTCGAGCCCGTGCATTAAAACCAGAGTTCAGCCCGAAATAAACGGCATCCGCCCCGTTTGCAACTGCTGCACGCAGGCATTCAAAATTTCCAGCTGGGGCAAGGAGTTCAATCTTTGATGGCATTCTGCACAGTATAGTTTCTTAGAACAACATTACATGAGAATACCTATTTACTCGACACATAAATGAGTCAAAACAGACTAGAAACACTCCTTAAAAAGAAAACGGCTGCTGGCTATTCCAGCAGCCGTTTTGACTGTTTCGTTCCAGAAATGGCTTGCTTAACTTAGTCAGTATTACCTTCGAGGCAAACAGATCATTTCTTGTTATCACGAACAAGCTGCGTCTGCCAGACTTCAGGAAGATCTAACAAGCCTGCCATCTTTGCGCATAGTTCTTTGACTTCATCTTCTGTTTTCGCCTTTTTTAACTTCCCAAGACATTCCTTGAAGGCCGCTACATCTTCGGAATTTCCTGAAACTTTTTCAACATCCATCTCAATGTACTTACATTTTTCCCTGACTCCATCAAGGCTGAATCCGCCTGCTGCGGATGAATCGTACATTTCTCCTAAATATGAGGCTACGTCTCGTTTTGCCTGCAGATTATCTTCCATTGGCGTTCCACTTGAGCCTCCGCTGCATCCGACTAGCAAACCTAACAAACAAGTGATAACGAAATATCGAAAAGTGTGACGCAAGGTTTCCCCCTCTTTTTGAAAGTATTTAATGAATAAAACACCCTGCACATCACCAGTTGTACTTTCGCGATGATGTGCAGGGAATACTCTAAGAATGCGACGCATTCCTGCGAATCGAACAGTGTTAAAAAAGCTATTACGGCAGTGAACTGATCTGTCCGGATGCCCGACAAACAGCATTTCGATAGACTTCATCGTCAATATTTGTTGACAAAAATTTGACAGCGCCACCCGCCGTTACAATACCAAACATATTGCCTGTATGACCGGAACTACCTCCTTGGTAATTGCGCTCCCACTCTCGACCAGCAACGCTCGCTTTATTGTGTTGGATATCTGCGTTGTTGTCATGAGTAACCCACGTTACATGACCGTGTTCACCACGAGCCCATTCAGAACCGGTTGCATTCTCCTGGAGTAAAATTGTTTCGTTCATGCCGTCTGTGTAGTCACCAAAGCCAACTTCTCCAACTGTACTCTTCAGGCCAGAGGCGACGCCACCGTTTGCAGCACCCAGCCGCTGCACGTTCCACTCATTCTTTGCGTATGCTGGATCACCAACTAAATTAGATTTCCAATACCGACGCCCAAGGTTTAAACGATAATTGTTACTGCCTGCAGCTTCAGTTCGACCATTGCTCAAAGCAAAAAGCCTGCCCGTCGTATCCTTCAGATCAGAATTCCATGATGGGCAGAGTAATGACGATACTGTGGCATTTCTGGCAGCTGTAACAACACTCCATTGATGTGGGGTTGTCCAAGCTTTCTGGGCACCATTATTCGTCGACTCTGTTTCTAATTGGCCATACAGACTCATCTCCTCAGCGAACGGAAGCATCCATATCACCCATGTATACGCCCGTGTTTGCACATTTGTCATGGACGATAGACCACTATCATTCCCAATCTTTGCCGCTGCCGGAAAATGGTTATCACTGTCCCTCTGGCTTGTATCAGCATAGTTGTGAAAAGCTTGCCCAAGCTGCTTAAGGTTGTTTCCGCAGGAATTTCTTCGAGCCGCTTCTCTTGCCTGCTGGACAGCTGGGAGAAGAAGACCAACCAGTACGCCGATAATTGCAATAACGACAAGGAGTTCGATGAGGGTAAAACCCTTGTTTCTTTGATGTAGTTTCATAGAAAGTCCTAAATATTAAGAGACATGAAAATATGGATCCGGGGTCATCATGTGAATACACTAGAGTCCCCATCAATCAACCCAATTTTTTATAGATGCAAACCACAAGTTTGTAAAGATAATTAGTATCTAAAAGTCCAATTAAATGGTTGAATCTCAGCAAACCAGTACTTTTGGGGAGTCTGTCGGTCGCTCTGATGTAGT
>CBFIHW010000174.1:0-4626 GCA_965662325.1 uncultured Pirellulales bacterium
GAAACAGGGTGTTGGAAAAATTCTCACTGCCTGGTACTCCTGGCAGCGTCTTGTGGAAGAGCGAAAAACAATTCACTCGCTTGAAACCGAAATCGATGCAATTACTTCTCAGCTTCTTGCGATCGAAGACCAAATAAAGGCCGATCGAAACTTTCTCACCCAGTTTGGGTTCATGCGGGATCAACTAGCCGAGCGACGCATTTTGGAAGAGCGGAAAACACGGCTCGCAGCAGAAACTGCGATACTCAAAAAAACATTTGCCGCCTGGCCAACCGCCAAAGCGGCGGTGGACGCCTGGAAAACACAACGAAATCCTCTCATTCATCAGGTCAAAAAACTTCAAGATGAGCTTGGTACAGCAAGAGCACGTGAACAAGCCGAGGGCTTTACGGCAAGCTACAACGCTATTCAAGTAGCAAAGAGAAGTATGACAGAGGCTCTGGATGCTGTCGGTACTAAATCCCACCTCGATCCAGACACTCTCTCTCATATTGAATCCTTGGATTCTGAAATTGCCCGTCTCTCGCACAAGCTTGCTGCTCACTCGTTGACATACTCTATCGAGTCTCGATCAAACAAATCTGCTCTCGTCACAGATGCCAACAAACCACCAACACCGATTACGTTAGGGGACGATCCGATAATTGGAACGGCTTCCGGCCGCGTCCGTATTGAAACCGACGATACGGTTATTACGGTTGATAGTGGTGAGGAGAACATTCAGACAGTATTAGAAAACCTCAACACAAAACGCGAATCACTTCACCAGTTGTTGGAAAATTTCAAGGTTGCCTCTGTTGTTGAGGCCAAGGAACAAGCCGCTCTAAACGCTGACCGGACCCATCGCCTGAAAACAAAACAAGAAACGTATTCTGCACTCCTTCAAGGAAAGACACAGGAAGAATGGGATCAGGAGTTCAAAACTCTTGAAAGCCTCCCACAAACACGGGAGAGCAAATCAATTGAGCAGGAACTTGAGGCGTTACGTCATTCGGTTGCTACAAGTGAAAAAGATCTGGAAATACATCAACAGAACCTTCTGGCGTGGAAAGAAGCCCACACAGACCTCGAAACACTAGGAGAAAAACTTCTTATTGCGCAGCAAACTCTCCGTACTACTGAATCCAAACTCACATCACTTCCAGAGGTTCCGTCCGGATTCTCTTCTGTTGATGAATTTTTACACTCACTCGATTCTGCACAAGAACGAATCAATGACAGCAGTGAACCGCGTTCTCAACTCGGATCGCAAAGAGGAACCATGGAAGGCCAACTAGGAGACCGCCGCAGTGAAGATCTCACTGAGGAAGCGGAGCATGCACGACTTCAATTTGATCGTATTCTTGAAGAGGGAAACTGTTACAAACGAATTCAAGAAACGCTTGCACGAGTTTCCCCAATTGAAAGCGATTCTCTTGATCAACTAAGCCAACGTATCACTGAAATATTCTCCAGCATTTCATGCACTGATTCTCAGATTGAATTTGACGACACACTTCCGTCACATATCACTCGCGGCCATGTCACACTGTCGCCAGATAGACTTTCTCAGGGTGCACGCGGCGCTCTTGCGATTGCTATTCGTTTAGCACTCGCGGAGTCATACCTTCAATCCTCTAATGGATTTGTCATGCTGGACGATCCATTCGTTCACATGGACACTGATCGCCTTGGGCAAGCTATTTCTGTTTTAAAATCTTTTTCTGAAAAACACCCTGTGATTTTTTTCACATGCCATGAAAAACAAGCCTCGCTGCTCCTTCGTTAAACACTCATAAGTAGAGTACAGAACCAAATATTAACTCATCCGTTCTATAAGGCCCGTGGCACGACGAATAGGTTTTTTTATTGCTGCTTCAAGGACATCTTGTGGGCTCACAATTGTCACTTTTTTAATCGCCCGTGTCACAGCTGTATAAAAAAGTTCACGAGTAACGATACGACTGCGGTTTTCTGGCAGCACAACGATTGCATGCTGATACTCTGACCCCTGACTTTTATGAATAGTAATCGCATGGACGGTTGCAACGTCTTCAAGTCGTGAGACTGGTACTCGAACATGTTGTCCGGGCTGACCAAACACAGCCTCGAACCGATTCTCGCTATCATCGGAACGCACAATGACTCCAACATCACCATTAAAGAGTGCGAGTGAGCGGCAATTCCGAGTAATCATTACGGGCTGACCGACATACCACGATGTCGCTGGAGAAATACCGAGCTTTGATTCAATACGCGCATTCCACTGACTCACTCCTGTAAAGCCTCCCCGATGTGCGCAAAGAACTTGGAGTTCCTGTTGTATCTGGAGAATAGTATCGAAGTCAGTTTGTTGTGCTGCCCCTTGCAATCGCTTCGCGTGGCTACCAATTTCAGCCACGAGTTCCTCTACTGCTCGTCCATTTGTTGGTTCAATCCACTGAATATCAGTATGACCTGCTTGAAGAACGGTGAGTGTTTGAGCAACATCACCTTCACGAATGGATTCTGCTAAGGCTCGAATACCCGGTGCATCTTTTGCTCGGTGAATTGTCTTCAGTTCTTCAATTTTATTATGGAGAAGATGTTGACTGAATTGACTGGATCGAAAACTAGCAATATCTCCCAATACCGTCCCTGCATCAACACTGGCAAGCTGATCAGGATCACCCACAAGAATGATCTCGGCATCTTCTGTTAACGAAATAAGAAGATGGTACATCAATGAACTTGAAAGCATTGATGCCTCATCAACGATCACAATGTCGTATGGTAATCGATTACTCGAATGGTACCGAAAAGGTTGCGGTCGCGATGGATTATAATCTAGTAACTTATGTACTGTACGAGCCGGTTCTGCCGTCACGGCAGCAATAACGCTTGGTGAGGCACCTACTTCTACACATCTTTGCCTCAGTACATCGGTCATACGAGATGCTGCCTTACCAGTGGGTGCCGCAAGGCCCAATCTCGGCCAAGGGCCCTCGGCAGGAAGAACAGAAAAACGCTCAACCAGATCATGCGCAATTTTCGTTGTTTTTCCTGTACCTGGCCCACCAAGAAGAACATGTACGTGCTTACATGAATCTCGCATCAATACATTTGCAATATCTTGCTCCTCTGAGAGTGATCTGGCGAGATAAAAAAGGTGACCATCAATAATGAAAGGACATCGACTACTCGAATCGCCGACAAGTGACCCAACAGATCGTAATGAAGCGAGCCATGTAGTGGGCTGTAATGGCCAGTCAGGCGTCCCGGGAGCACTAATTTCAATTCCACCCGCCCACTCCTGTATGTTGTCAAAATCAACACAGGTGTGACCATCCCGTACACTTCGAAGTGCCAGACAAAAACCAATCCAGGCAAGAAGATCTGGTTGCTCTTCACTCTCTCGATGAGCCATTGATACAAGTACTGAAGCGGCTGCGATGTCTTCGCGACCGATAACCCCCAACTTTCGATAATCCTGTAACGCAGGAGGTGGCATCATGTGTCTGCCTCATTTTTACCGGCAAGCAAGTCACTCAGTTTATGCCATAAGCCATCTGGTGCCCGCCACGTAAAGACACCATATCTCCTTCCTTGGTCGTCACTAGGTGTCTGGGCTCCTTTCATGCCACGAGTAAACGCATAAACAATGCCGACAATACATTGATCTGGATCTGCCTGAGGCAATCTCCATCTCAACATGCGAAAAAGGGCTGTTCCATACAGAAGTGCCTGTAATGGATAATGATGATCTACCATCGCATCAACGAGTCGTTCAGGAGCATAGGCTTGCAAAGGATCGGATGCTCCGTGAGCATGCAATCGATTGCTTTTATAATCACAGATCGCGAGTCTAGGATCGTCAGATTGACTACCCGGCAAACCAAAGATTGCATCAACTGAACCTGTAAGAAGGCCGCCAACCGGTATATCAAAGGCTGGGCCACAAAGTATCTCCGCGTACCTTGCAAGAGAATCCTCAGGACTTACAAATTGCCTAAGAATTTTCCCGATAGAAGCCACCTTTATATTTTTCAACTGCCCACCCAGCCCCATTTCAAAACCCATCTCAGGCAAGGATTGAGATGGTGGCGTATCTGTTAAGCGACAGTCACCGAATGGACCACCAAGTGGTGTTGTCAGAGTTTCGTAGACCATGGTATTGAGGTTCTCACGGTAGTGCCGGAGTATTCCATTCGATGTTTTCTCTTTTATGACCCGCTGTATTTCCCCCTCAAGAGGCACGGCGGCGACATCTACTTCCTCAAAAACTTCATGAACTGTTCTGCCAACTCCCAAACCTGCTGGCAAATCAATCACCTGCTGCTCTGCTGAAGAATACTCTGTAGATAGAGACAATTGTCTCACGCTAGCTGATATATGCTCGTCATATCCACCACGTTCCGGTCGATAAAAGTCTTCTCGCCCACGTGAAGCGACAATGCTACTGAAAGACATTCGCCGTGAGGAACATATCGCTGAGGGCAACATCGCATTTTTCATGCCGCCTGAAGATGTCTCTATTCGTAACTTCCGTTTGAGTCGCTCCAGAAGCTTACCCGAGTTAATGGTAGAGTCCGGAAACGAAAATGATTCTTGAATAATGCTTGGAACTTTTCCATCAGCTACAAGAACTCCAAGATAGTGCTCCGCTCG
>CBFIHW010000175.1:0-4570 GCA_965662325.1 uncultured Pirellulales bacterium
ATGACGTCGACAACGATGGTGAACCTGAACTAATCACCGGCAAACGATATTACGCTCATTCAGGTCGCGACGCGGGTGCGAAAGATGACATCACTGTTCAGTTTTACGACTGGAGCCCAACAACGCAGGCTTGGACGAAGCGTTTAATCTCAACTGCAACCGCTGGTGAGGGGCCCGGAATCGGCTTACAAATACGCGTGGCAGACCTCGACAACAACGGCTGGAAAGATCTCATTCTTCCCGGAAAAAGCGGCACCCACATCATCTGGAATGAAGGCAAATAACAAGCCTCCGCCCCGTGATGCATTCTAAAATCCAACGCGATAGAATCTTGCCGCGCTCAGCATATTCAAGCTGACTCGTTGGCGGCCTCCAACGGCTACACCACCGCTGAAACAACGCCTCGCCGGCAATTCACGATCGCCTCCTGCAGCCACTTCTGTGCACCTCTGCAGCCTGAACCTGGCAGATCTTCTAGATCCTGACATAGTTACGCAGAGCTCCTTGCTTCGTTGGCGACCCCATGTCTTGCTGCCTAGGGCAGCGGACTAGCGGACTTATCACCAGTTCCTTGCTTGTCGCGTTCACAGAACGCAGCGATTGCACTGCGAAGAGCATGACATGCAAAAACTCAGCTTTTAAACATTGATCACGAAAGCTGCTCATCTCACACCCGGTCGTCCCCGATTTTAACTCAAGCCGAACAGACATGAGTCTACCTGCGGCGTCGCGATCATCTCTTGATTGCCCCCACCCTACAGGCTGCATTGCCCAAGCAATCCCTACGAAGGGTAAACACCAACAAAGATATTTTTCGTATCCGGATCAAACACCGTGACCGAAATAAATTACACAGCCTCGTATTTTCCCGCGACCACTCTTGGTTGCTCAAAAAACAAACTGACTGTGGCGTTTAAGCATCGTTCATTCCAATCGCCTGAGTTTTTTTGGAGAGATCAATGAAACATTTTCCATTCATGGCACTCGTACTCATCGCATTCCTGGCCGTTGGATGCAACCAAGGAGAGCTAGCACGTTTGAAAGCGATTGCCGCGCAACAAGAGAAAGAAGTTGCCCAAGCCAGAACCGCAGAACAGAACGCAAAACAGCGTGCCACGGAAGCTATTGCTGACTCAAGCAAAGACTTAGCGAAGGCGGCAGAACTACGTGACAGCGCAGCGAGTTTGAAACGCGAGGCTGTTGCGTGCCAACAATCGGCAATGGAAATGACAGAAAAGGCGAAGCAAGAGTTTAACGAAGCTAAAGTGCTTCATGAAGAATCGCTACGAATGAAAGCAGCTGCCAATGCCACCGATGCCGGGGCCCGGCAGATCTTGGAAAATGCCAGATCCATGACGGTGGCTGCGAAAGTCGACAGGTCCGCTGCTGAGGACATGCGAAAAGCCGCCGCTGATTCGAGAGTGGAATCCGAAAAGATGTTAGCTGACGCCACCCAGCAGCGACAAATGGCCAGCGAAGCGAGGGAAGCTGCGACAACGCAGCTAGCGACCGCTTCCGAAAAATTAAAAACCGCTAAAGAAGCCCAACTTGCTGCTGCCAGAGATCGCAAGAAAGCGGAGGAGGCATTTCTGGCAGCAGAACAGGATCGAGCCAATGCTGAAGCAAAACTAGCCATCATTGCTGTCAAGCATGCCGAAATAAATGCAAAAGCTGAAGCAACCGAGAAACAACTGGCTGCTACCCAGAAGCTCAAGACAGAAATCGACGGCCTACTTGCAGCAACCCGAAAGATGCAAGCGGAAAACTCGAAAACGAGCTCTGATCTGGCCCAGCGTCAACAAGACCTTCAGCACCAAGTTGCGAACGCACAAGCAACAATCGAACAAGCTGCCAAGGAAAAAGCTGAAGCCAAAACTGCAAGAGCCGTGGCATTAAAAATCAAACAGGAAGTCGACCGCGCGGCAGCAAAATCAAAAGCAGAGTTTGCTGCAGCAGAAAAATCCCGTGAGAAAGCAGAGCGTGCTCTGCAGGCCGTAATCGCCGAAAAAGAAGCGGCGAGCAAAGAACAAATCGCTGCACAGGCGTCACAGGCTGCTGCTGAACAGGAAAAGATTGCTGCCACCGAGGCGATGGCGGCAGCAAAGTTGGCAAAGAAAATTACCACCGATGCCAAAGCAGAGTTGGCTGCCCAAAGAAAAGAACTCAAAACCGAAATCGCTCAAGCACAACAGCTAAGAAAAGCAACGGAAGAGCGAATCGCTGTGGCAAACAGGATGGAGCAGAATGCAAAAATTGCCGAGGAGGAAGCCGCACGGTACCAATCATCACTCGCTGACCAAATCGCTTCCCTCGAAGCCACTCGTAAAGCCATTGAGCTGAACAGGGTCGCTTTGGAAGCTACCAAGACGGACATCGAAATGGAAAAAGCGGCGGTGCTCGCGATCCAAATTTCTGCCCAACAGACCGAGCAGGCTGCCGCCGAGGGCTGGAGCTGCGTGTTGAAGGCCGTACGACAACTTGACGAAGCGCGTACTCAAGCTGAAATCACCAAATCTGAAGCGATGGAAGCAACACGGCAACTCACAAGCAAGCGTGAATCCAGCGACCAACGCCAAGCTAAGGCGGCGTCCCTCAAGACGACAAAGTAGTCAGGTTCCGTGAAATGACGTTAACAAATCATGCCAACAAAATCGGGGCCGCAATGGAGCTTGCTAGCTCTAAACGGTAATGCAAGTGACTTGTGGTATTGGTCTAGAATAACATCGCTGACACCATCGTGGCTCACGGACGCTAAAATCCTTATGTATCGAAGCCCATGCTTCAACCAACATTGGTGGGACATCGGTTTTGTTGGGACAATGGTTACCCTGGCTGGCTGGGCATGAATTCTGCGGGAGCATTGTAACTGACGGAACAAAATTTGGATCATTTGCCTTTGTACAACCAGTGCAAACCCCAACTCTGCTCAAAAGTCCATCATGTCATCGAAAACCACGTCTGACATCGAAGAATTATTTACCTTCGAAGACGGCGTCTACCAGACTGCACCTGATGCAGCATCGCGGCTCTCACGGCTACTTCCTACTGGTAATTTCTATCGCCAGTTTTTCTGGGATGTGTGCCGAGCGAGTTCCGTAGCCCGACGGGGAAAATACGACAACTCGGAATGGAGTCGCACAAGCCTTGGCGTTCTCAGAGCACTTGAGTCGGTTGGCGTACGAACGCGGATCAGTGGAGTCGAGCACATTCGCTCTTTGGAATCGCCCTGTGTCTTCGTCGGGAACCACATGAGCATGCTGGAAACCATGGTGCTACCCGCTATTATCCAGCCGATCCGCGACGTCACTTTTGTCGTGAAACAAAGCCTGATGGACTACCCGATTTTCCGACACGTGGTTCGTGCCCGCAACCCCATCGCCGTTACACGGCAGAATCCTCGCGAGGACTTCAAAACAGTAATGCAATCCGGCCTCGAACGTCTTAAAACCGGCTGCTCAATCGTCGTTTTTCCACAAACCACTCGCAGTCTCACTTTCGCCCCCGAACAGTTCAATACTATTGGGCTAAAACTGGCAACGAAGGCTCAAGTCCCCATGGTGCCAATCGCCCTCAAAACCGATGCGTGGGGCAATGGCAACTGGCTGAAAGACATTGGTCGGATTGATCCAACTCAATGGGTTCATTTCGAATTTGGCCGCCCACTCAAGATCGAAGGTCGAGGGACTGTCCAACAAAAAGCAGCTACCGACTTCATTCAAGAAAAGCTCAGTGAATGGAGCAATCATCCGGATTGAGCGTTTGACTTTTAAATCCAATGCATTTCATTCAACCCGATGCATCACGGGCATCCAAGCGGTCAGGCCTTTTCATCAACAACTGAATCGGGCTACCTGTCGGAACTACTTCACTTGCGTCTCACTCGAACCAATGACTGTTGCCCTAAGTTTTTCCGTTTCTTCGAGGTCCTGAGTACGCATGCTTAACCAGCCAGCTTTGCGATTCACTTCGAGATAAACCTCTTGCACATCAGCTTTCGCAGCTTCCATATCTCCCAGTGCCATGCTGACCTTGGTACGGGCACGAAGATGCGGAACGCCGACTTTCTGCACCGGTTGCTTTTTTTGATCGGGGTTCTCGGGTGGAGCGACGGGTGCGAAGGTGAATGCAAGACGCTTAGCAAGTTGCAAATCCCCGCTAGCCAAGGCATCATCGACAGACTTTTCATCCTGCCACTCGAGCAGATTCTGCAGTGCATTTCCATGCTGAGAAATCATTGTCATGCCAGAAAGGAAAGCTGCGATGGTTCCATCAGGCCGAATGATCAAAATATCAGGTTTGCCCCCATCCGCGAGAATCCCCAGTCGCTGAACAATCGGGTGTTTGATGCCTTCTGGGACAAGCATGGTCTGAAAGTGATCCGGGGGCTGCTTTCTTTTCTGCTGCTCCTCCAATCGTTTTGCGCAATTCGCTAACAATCGCATCCCTTGCCTTGCCAAGTTTCTCTACGGCCTGAACGTCATCCGTCTGCTCTGTCATGAATTGCTGCCAATTTGATTGTTGGTTGTCGATAAAGGATTGATGAAAATGACAGGGACAATGGGCCAACGCA
>CBFIHW010000176.1:0-4504 GCA_965662325.1 uncultured Pirellulales bacterium
ATGGGTGCTGCTACGGCGGGCCCTGTGAACTCCCATGGGCCATGCAGTTCCCGGCCGGAAGTCCACCATGGTTTGACCAGGTCAGTCGAGGATTAATTCCAGGCCCTGGCATTGACGGAAGCACTGTGCCTACACTTCCAATTCATCCAACACAACTCTACGCAGCACTTGATGCAGCTATCTTGGCCACGCTGGCTATTGCGTTTACTCCTTTCGTTCGCCGAAATGGTGAGGTATTTGCTCTGGTTCTCACTCTCCATCCGATCTCACGGATTCTGCTTGAAGAAATTCGTATCGATGAACCACCTGCTCTTGGTACACCGCTCTCAATATCTCAATTGATGTCAGTCGTGATTCTGGGCTGTGCGTTGGTGTTCTGGTGGTGGCTTTCAACACAACCACAACAGAAATTAGGGAAAACGTGTTAAGGGGTATTGAACGTGACTCTGCAGAAACCCAAGAAGTCTGTTACCGGCCCGCCTGTTGTAAGACTTCGATGTCGGGAAGATGGACCGTTTGTTGTTGAATTGCCGGAGGCTATCAATGGGGTTCCCTCAGTCACTGTACAAATCACCGATCACCACCGAGAGGCATTTACACTCCCCACGAACAAATCAGTTCTTGCACTGTGTCGTTGTGGAAAATCCGCAAACCGCCCATTTTGTGATGGGAGTCACAAAACCTGTGAATTTCGTGCAAGTGAAACTGCCAGCTGACCAAAATTCCCTTTGAGCCGACAAACGAGCCAAATACTCACTCTGAACCACGCAGAAGGGGGGGCGTTTTAACGGCTCTTCCGAGTACCAAGGCTCTTCCGAACAGGAAAACATTGCCTAGAAGGTGACTCATACCGACTCTTTCAGGAAAAAAACAAGCCATTTACGGTGGAAAGATATAGACTCTGAAGAGGAACATGGTTAATTTTTCATCGTGTCCGTCAGTTCGTTAAGTAGTCATACGGTTCGATTGACTGACACACTGCTTCATCAACCGTCATTCAAGCAAGCAGGCTGGTAATGGCGGTGAATGAATACTGACCGACGTCATTCCCAGTATTGTCCCCCCAATTAGGTTCACTTGAGCCCATATGTCTCAACGACCCGGATTTTACGAGCGATACAGCGTTTGGATTCTCGCCATCCTTGTCTTTTTGCTTCCCATGGTGGTTGTGGGTGCAATTAAAGCCAAAGGCAATAATCGTAACGATGTAAAGGGATGGCTGCCTCTGGAATACCCAGAGACCAAGACGTATCGCTTCTTTCGTGAGAATTTCCAGGGTGAAGAATTCATTCTTGTGAGCTGGGATGGCTGCACGATGGATGATCCACGGCTCGAACTTCTAGCCAGGAAGTTACTGCCGCCTCCTGAAGAAGCCTCTCGAATTAGTCGAACAATCTTTTTCAAAACAGCTCAGACTGGCCCTCGGGCTGTTGAGCAGATGACTGAAGAGCCGCTCAATCTTGATCCTGAAGAAGCTGTAGACAGGCTTACTGGCGCACTTATTGGTGACATTGAGTCATCAGATGACCAGACCGCCGAAGATGTCAGCTCTGACGCTTTGACAGAGGCGGAATTGGATGACCTTCAAACGTGTCTTGTCTTGACACTGTCCGATGCAGCTCGAGCAAACCTCCATGGCGCAATCGACACAATAAAAAATGTTGCAGTCGAAGAGTGCGGTATTCCGGAAGAAACGATCCATATGGGTGGACCACCCGTTGACAATGTATCAATTGATCGCGCGGGACAGACCAGTGTCACGCTACTCTTTGGCCTTTCACTTGTTGTCGGCTTCTTTGTGAGTTGGTGGAGCCTCAAAAGCAAAATGCTTGTTGGGCTTGTGCTCGCTTCGGGCGTTTACAGCATGTTCGCGAGTCTTGCGATCGTGTGGTATTCAGGATACCCCGTTGATGCCATCCTGCTCACGATGCCCTCTCTCGTCTACGTTGCAACAACGAGTGGTGCGATCCACCTTGCCAACTATTACCGTGATCAGTTAGCTGAAACAGGAGTGCTTAAGGGTGCTGCCGGTGCTTCGGTACGTCATGCTCTTCTGCCACTTTCATTAGCTACAGGCACAACCGCCGTAGGACTGGCAACGCTGGCTGTGAGTGTACTGGTGCCAATCAAAATGTTTGGCATCTTTTCAGCAATCGGTGTGGTCGTAAGTTTCATAATATTAATTACGCTCATGCCTGCATGCCTTGAGCTTTTTCCACCAAAACTGCGTCTTGGTGCAGCATCTGGTGAAGAAGACGATGACTCATGGCGTCCAATTGAAGAGAGTCCATGGTGGGGTGTTGGTCAGTGGATCACTGAACACAACGTTGCAGTAGCCACAATTTGTCTCCTCGTCATGGTAGTCATTGGCTATGGCATGACCCGTGTCGAAAGTAGCGTTCAGCTCATGAGGCTATTTTCTCCTCAGGCTCGAATACGACAGGATTATCGTTGGCTTGAGAAAAAACTTGGGCCACTCGTTCCGATGGAAATACTCATTCGCTGTGACCAAGAGCAATGTGATCTGAATTTCCTTGAACGAATGGAACTCGTAGATGAGATACAGCGCGAGATTGGTGAACTCGGTGAGGTAGGGAGTTCTCTATCAACCGTCACTTTCGGCCGGAGTCTTGACGTCGGCGGTGGCGGCATTGGCGGCGCGGCAGGCCGGGTATTTGGACTGAATGCACGAACACGACGCAGCGTGCTCAACAGAAGACTTGTTGCTCATCGTGATGAATTTCTTGACGGCGACTACCTTCGCGAAGCAAAGGTAGTAAGTAACGAAGGAACTCGTGATCAGGAACTGTGGAGAATTAGTGCTCGTGTCAGTGCTACCAAAGAAGTCGACTACGCAGACTTTAAGCGTGACCTCCAATCAAAGATCGATCCAATTCTGGCCAGCTACCAATCTGACGGCACGCAGGGAATTTCTGTCGACTACACTGGTCTTGTACCACTGGTCTACAAAGCACAACATTCTTTGCTTGACGGCCTTATCGCAGGCTTCATTAGTGACTTTGCAATTATCGTTCTTGTCATGGTACTTCTTTGCCGGGCTGCCTCCGCGGGGCTTGTGCTATTACTTCCTGCCGCCTTTCCAGCTGTTGTTGTTTTCGGAGGCATGGGTTGGGGGAATGAGCTTCTAAAAACTTTTGGAACAGGAAATCTTCTTATCGATATTGGCACCGTAATGGCTCCTTGCGTTGCACTCGGTGTTACCGTCGACGACGTTGTTCATTTTATGCTTTGGTTCAGACGGGGTATTTCTGATGGTATGGACCGCAAACAAGCAACCATGCTGGCCTACAAAGGTTGTGCTCGAGCGATGTACCAGAGTTGGGGTGTCATTGGTATTGGCCTATCAGTGTTTTCACTCTCGCCATTTGGGCCAACACAACGATTTGGGCACATGATGCTCTCCATGCTAACCGTCGCATTAGTCGGAAACCTTGTGTTACTTCCGGCGCTCTTGGCCGGGCCGCTTGGTGATATTTTTGGGTGGAGTGTGATTCGTCTGAATCGCAAGAGGTCAGAAAGACAGGATCAACGCCGGGTGAAAGCAGAGGCTGGAACGGATGCGCTTCCACAGCCTCACGTGTTGCCTGAACCGGCGACAAAGCAGGTTGTTCATGCCTGAGAATGATGTGGCTTTGGGGGCACTCTCAGAGGCCACTGTCTTTATTAAGCCAAAGCGTGCTCGTCCATTTTTCGGCCGTCATCCATGGGTTCTCGATTCGGCCGTGCTGCGTGTTCACGGTGAACCCGCTGATGGAGCCGTGGTCGATGTTGTGACTCACGATAACAACTTCATTGCCCGAGGCCTATGGAATGCATCAAGCCGAATTCGAGTTCGATTGTATTCCTTTGTACAGGATCAAGCTCTCGATGAAATGTTTTGGAATGCTCGCATTGAAAACGCCGTTGGTTTACGGCAACAACTCGGCCTTCTTTCGAAGAAGACTGGCTGCCGGCTCATAAACAGTGAGGGTGACAGTCTCTCTGGCGTCATTGTCGATCAATATGGCCCCTACCTCGCATTACAAGTGACGGCCCTCGCAATGGCTGAACGGCTCGACATGATCAGCGATAGCCTCGAACGCCTTGTACAACCAAAGGGCATCCTGCTTCGTGGCGCCGAACGAGGACTAGGGAAACTTGAAGGCCTTCATTTGCCTGACCGGCTGCTACGTGGTGAACCACCCGATGGACCAATCTTTGTTGAGGAACATGGCCTTCGCTTTGGTGTCGATCTTACCGAGGGACAAAAGACCGGCTATTATCTGGATCAGAAAGAAAACCGACAGGCTGCAGCAGCCTATGCATCCGGGCGGCGAGTACTTGACATGTTCTGCTACTCAGGAGGTTTTGGAGTAGCGAGCGCCGTTTCCGGAAAAGCCAGTTCGGTTCTTTCTGTTGATTCAAGCATCAAAGCAATTTCATTGGCACGTGCAAATGCAGAACTTAACAATGCGACAACAATGACGGTTGAGCAGGCCGATGC
>CBFIHW010000177.1:0-4366 GCA_965662325.1 uncultured Pirellulales bacterium
GTCATATCGGCAATGAGTCAAGGATCTGATGGGATTGGCTGGAACGTACTCGATGAGCAGTTTGATGTCGATGAAAACGGGTTCTTGAGACTCCGCTTGGACCACAAGGAATAACGGTGTATTGTTGTGTGAAGAATCTGCACCCCTAGCTCAATTGGATAGAGCATCGGTCTACGAAACCGAAGGTTACTGGTTCGAATCCAGTGGGGTGTACTTCAATTATTGAAGGCCGTCGGAGTCTACTCCGATGGCCTTCCTTTGTTCTGACAATGTCGTAAATATTCCAGGGCGAGAACTCAATGAAAAAAATACTTACGATCATACTAGTGGCACTGGGAAGTGTGGGCGGTGCCGCTGCTGACACTCCACCTAATGTGATTTACATCCTGGCAGATGACCTCGGTTATGGTGATCTGAGCTGTTACGGCCAGACGCATTTCCTGACCCCGAATATTGATGCCTTGGCGAAGCAAGGTATGAAATTTACGCAGCACTATTCAGGTAGCACTGTTTGTGCTCCTTCGCGTTGTGCGTTACTTACTGGGAAACACATTGGTCATGCGGTGGTGCGTGGTAATTCCGAATTAATGCCAGAAGGCCAGCAGCCAATGCCGGCCGACACGGTCACCATGGCGCATGTATTACAGAAAGCAGGTTACACAACGGGGTTGTTTGGCAAATGGGGCCTGGGCGCACCGGGTAGTGTCAGCGAGCCACTCAAGATGGGGTTTGACCGTTTCTACGGGTATAACTGTCAGCGGCAAGCGCACCATTATTACCCATACTTTTTATGGAACGATACCGATCGCGACATGTTGTGGGGCAACTTTGGCACGGAGACGCAGGAGTACGCGCCAGACCTTATTCAGGACCAGGCGATTGAGTTTATTAAAGCAAACAAAGAGACACCATTTTTCTGCTACTACGCCATGGTTCAGCCACATGCTGAAATGTTTGCGCCGGAAGAAAAAATTGCGAAGTACCGTGGCAAATTCCTGCCGGAACGTTCGTACAAAGGCGTCGACTCGGGGCCGAATTATCGCAAGTTTCCGTATGGTTCGCAGTCTGAGGCGCACGCCGCGTTTGCTGCGATGGTTGAGGTGATGGACGATGACGTTGGTGAACTTGTCGCCACAGTCAAAGAGCTAGGAATTGCCAACAACACGCTGATCATGTTCACTTCTGACAACGGTCCACATCAGGAAGGTGGTCACGACCCGGCCTACTTTAACTCCAACGGTTCACAGCGTGGATTCAAACGAGATCTCTATGAAGGAGGAATTCACGTACCGATGATCGCAATGTGGCCGGGCCATATCCCGGCCGGAACACAAACCGATCATCTTTCGGCGTTCTGGGATGTTTTGCCAACGATTGCAGAGTTGGCCGGCCAGTCTGTGCCTGGGAGCATAGATGGTATTTCCTTCGTGCCAACACTACTCGACAATCCCGGCCAAAAGGAGCACGACTATCTCTATTGGGAATTCCATGAAAAGAAAGGCCGTGTTGCAATGCGTCAGGGCAATTGGAAAGCGGTGCGTTACAACGTTGCTGTCGACCCGGACTCACCTTTGGAACTCTTTGATCTTTCATCTGACCCTGGTGAAACAATGAATGTTGCCGACCAGTTTCCAGGAGTTGTGGCAAAAATGAATACACAAATAAAAAGTGCACGAACTGCTTCCCGAGTGCCCGACTACAATTTCCCTCTCGTTCGCACAAGGGCACGCAACGGAAACGAGCGCAAAAAGCAGTAGCGAGCGGATAGCCTTTCAAGCAATAGTCCGGATGTGAGCAGTCCGGGAGTTGCATTCAGAGAGGCAGGGTAGACATTGAAACGGTCGGCACAAGTCATTGTGTTGCGGTTTATTTGTAGTCTTGCTCCATTAAGCTATTCAGAACACTGCTCTGCCAGTCATAGAGTTGTTTTGACAGCGTCTGAACAATGTCAGGATGAACTTTGGCGAGGTTGTTTTCTTCACCCGGATCTTTCTTCAGATCAAAAAGTTCGACTCCTGTCTTTTTTTCTCCATCAATGACTAATTTGTAGTCGTCCGTCAGAATTGCTCTCGCACCCGTAAAATCCTGTTCCCTTATTTTTGGGTGGTGAAAATTCTTGAAAGTACGAGTTAAGAGCCCGTCCTTTTCTTTCACGGTCGGCGTCGTGCCTTTTTGGAGTTCCGGGTCGATGTACGGCTTTGCTGATTTGTCATAATCTGCCTTGAAGGACCAGAACTTGATCGCCTCGCCACGCTCGTTCTTCGTTCCTTGCCAGTGTGGCACGAGATTAATGCCATCGAGAGGAACGTCTGGCGGTGTTGCACCAGTCAACTGGCACAAAGTCGGAAGAATGTCTGCTGTGACAGCATTCACCGTTACGACGCGTGGTGCGGAAATTCCAGCGGGCCACTCAATGATTCCGGGAACCCGAATGCCGTTCTCGTAGAGTTTTCCTTTGAGTCCTCTGAAACGGGACTCTCTCAGGCCGCTTGGTGGAATACCGTTGTCTCCACAATACCACAGCAAAGTGTCGTCTTTGATGCCGAGCGTTTTAAGTGCATTACGTAGCTTCCCGATTGACCGATCCATGGCTGTAATTTCTGCGTAGCGTTCAATCAAAACGTCACGTAAAGGTTGCTTGACCTGCTTCCCGGTTGTATTGGAAGTCACCCTCACCATCGTCTCGCTGTATTTCTCCGGTAGATCCTCATAAAGAAGTAAATCTGTCTCCATGCCGCTGTATGGTTCATGGGGTGAGCCAAACCAGATGACTGTAAAGAACGGGACGTCCTCCAGTTGTTTCTTTTCAATATATTTGATTGCTTCATCAATCAGGATTTCGGAACTCTCGCCGTAGAACTTTTTGGGCGGCCCGCCATTGCGAGACAAGAATGGATCTAATTCAAAAAAATTGTCGTGCGAAAGCCATTCATCAAATCCCATTGCTCCTGGGTTCGTTGGTGATGCTGTTTTGACAGGGCCGACATGCCATTTCCCAAAATGTCCAGTCGCGTATCCTGCTTTTTGGAGACAGTGAGCGACAGTGATCTCTTCTGGTCGAATCGAACACCCTGGCGTGAACGTCCCGTAGCGGTTGGGGTGTCTGCCAGTCAGGACATTACCGCGGGTGGGCGAACAAACTGGTTGTGCATAAAAGCTTTCAAGTCGAAGTCCAGATGTCGCCATTTCATCAAGGAAAGGTGTTTTCACATACGGGTGTTCGTGGTAGCCAGTTTCTTCCCAGCCATGATCATCACCCATCAGCAAGATGATGTTCGGGCGTGCTTGGCTTAGTTGCTGCGTTTCAGCGAATACGGCATGCGGTAGAAGGCATGCTGTCAGAAAAAGAAAAATCGGAAGTGGGATGCGTGCCAGGTGCGTAGTCATTGAGGGAATTTCCAGCGTGTACTTCGTCAATGTCGCGAACTGTCCAAATGCAAAAATGTAATGGTAGCGTTTTTCTAGCTCTGCAAATCGCTTCATCTCAACTGCTCATCTGTAACTCAGTTGTTAACGAAACGAATGATTTGGGATATCCTCGTTTGCTCAGACGGTCTGACGGAAAAATGGTGGTGGTTTACTACTATTCAACAAATGCCTGTCTCCACCATCTCGTCGCAACTATCTGGACACCATGAGCCAAGCTGAAAGGTATTTCCAGGGTCAGAGTTGCCTCTGGGCAAGAAGGTCCATGAAACTCAACCTGTTATTAGTCCCAACGTGTTTGTCCAACGTGTTTGTGTGGAGACCCTTCCTTCGCCTAAAGTCCAAAAGACGTTGTACGGGAAAAGCCGAAAAGAAAATCGGCAGACAGATCGCGAGCCTTCCGACCTCAATCTATCCTTGGTCCGTGGTGAGCTAAGTTGTTGCACACGTCGGGCCGTCTGCCCGTTACGGTTTGCTAATCGGGGTTTTTTGAGGTTGAAAAATCGCTTCGTTGGTCTGCTGCCGCCTTTCGGCTATTCTTTGACAATCGAGGGCGTTGCAAAGAGTCGCCTGCCGGATAATTCATCAGCTGTTTTTGTCGTTGGAAGGTCGTCGTGTCGAGTACCTGTCTTGTAGTTGGAGATCCCCTGCCGTCGGCAGCCGTTGACAATAATGGATCCCTCAGTCCGGAAGCAGAGAAACGGTATCCGACCAAAGCCGAGGTGCTTGCTGCTATTCCAGCTGAATGTTTTGAGCGCAGCCTGATCAAGTCTTCGTTCTACTTGTTCATTTCTCTGACGATGACAATTGGTAGTGGGGTACTCGCATATTTGTTCATACCACTGACCTGGTCTTGGCTTCCTGTCTGGATCGGGTATGCCATCGTGGCCGGAACTGCGGGTACAGGGTGCTGGGTCATTGCGCACGAGTGCGGTCATCG
>CBFIHW010000178.1:0-4326 GCA_965662325.1 uncultured Pirellulales bacterium
TTTTACGGCTCAGCACATTAACGGTGTTTTCTGGTTCAACCCGAAAAGTTTTTGACGGCTGTTGCCGGGTAGCCTGTCGCTCGAAGGCTTCGTCTATCGCACTACGTCCAAGCTTCAAATACTGCTCGATCTGATCACTCGAGATAAATTGAGAGGCGCCTACGGTATCGAAGGTTCCAGAACCGCCATCAGCAGGGAGAGACGACACGTCGACCTTGAAACCAAGAAGTTGCTCGATCGTATTTTGATACTCTCGACGATTGAGTCGGCGCATGGTGATTCTGCCACCTGAGTCAGCCAGACTTCGTCGAGCCGAGACCATCGTCTGTGCGAGTTCATCAAGGAAATCTGCCTTTTCAATTCCGCTTGGTTGACCGGAATCCTCGGGAGGCATTTCTCCTGAGTTCAACACGTTCAACACTTTTTGCCAGCGTTCCGCCTGCTCAATGGTGGCAATGGTGAACGAAAGTGCTTCCAAGTCAACGCCACCCTCCTGTGTTGCAGAGTCATGGCAGTCAAGGCAATGCTTCTTGAAGAACGTCTGATGTTCTTGCGGAAAATGAACTTCAGACGTTGCCGCATGGGATGAAGCACAGAGCCACAACACGGTCAGGCAGACTGAGGATGAAAAACGGTTCATAATTGATTCTCAAGTTGTATGTACTGGCGTTTCGTGCAGCCGTGCTGGAAAGGGTTTTTACGAGGCCAACACGCCGCACCACGCCAAAGCGTTGCGAAACTTACGATTGAAGCTCTTTCACAACGCCGGTACTATCACCATGTTGATTGGTATTGATACCCATCCCTTGCAGCATCGTCAGCCACACGTTGCATAACGGTGTGTCTTCCTCAAGAACAACGTGCTGACCAAGCTTTAAATTAGCCCCACCACCAGTGAGAACTGTTGGGCAGTTGGTGAGGTAATGGATGGAACTAATATTCGACCCAAAAGCCACGGCTGTATGGTCGAAGAGACTCGACCCGTCATTTTCTTTCGTCGCCTTCAACTTATCAATCAGCCTCGCAAGGAGTTCGCTATGCGTTTTGTCCCGCAACTTGGATGCATCCATCCGCTCACCAATTGAGTAATGACTCACATTATGCGAGCTGGGTGTCACGTCGAGACTCTGCAGAAGGCTCTGACCAGGCATACGGTAGGTCAGTGATCGAGTCGTGTCAGTCTGGAGGGCTGCAACAATGAGATCCTGCATAATCTCGATTTCAGCTTTCCCCTTTAGGCCGGGTTCCGGCTCACCAAGAGGGGCTTTCGCTTTCGGGACATCGAGCCAGGCTTCGTCTTTACTCAGACGCGTCTCAATATCACGTATACCTTGAAAATATTCATCGAGTTTTTCTGAATCTTCACGAGAGAGGCCACATTGCACTCGCTTGGCTTCAGAAACAACCGCATCAAGAACACTACGCTTCTCAGCGATAGCTGCCTGACGTTGTTCAAGAGGCATATCATCTGCCGAGAACAGTTTGTGAAAAACCTGAACGGGATCACTATCACCCGCCTTGGGTTTACCGCGAGCATCCCATGCCAACGATAGTCCAGGGCCGTGACCTTCAAGGGCGGAGCTATTTAATTGAATTGAAGAGAATCGCGTGTCTTGCCCGAGGTGCTGCGCGACAACCTGATCAGCAGAGATGCTGTTTGCCATATTCTGGCCGGCGACTGAATACCGATTGGCACCTGTAAGCCAGAACGTACTGCCCCAGTGGGCTTCATTCGAGAACTGATTCGAGCAGCCTTGCACCACAGCAATGTCAGACTTATGACGGGCAAGCGGGGAGAGACCTTCAGAGAGTTCATAGTCTGCACCAGTCTTGGTCACGTCCGGATACCATGTTTCCTTGGTGACACCAAAGCCGATACTCATGAAAACGGAGCGTTTCGATGGGCCAGCCACGCTCGTTGCGGCGGCGCTTGCGAAACGACGGAAACCCAATGATTCCAAAGCCGGAAGTGCAATGAGCGAACCCGCTCCGCGTAATACCTGACGTCGACTCAAATACATAGAAGACTCTCTATCCTAAAAATTGATCCGTTTCACTAAATAAAATATAGGAGGCTCAGAGTATGAATGTCCACGAACAGGCCCCCTTAGATGCCAAATAAAAGACTGAAAAGAGCATTTCCCTTCCCTCTCATGCTATTTACTTAATTTCTCATACAAATTCTCAGGGAACATAACCCACGGTGGGCAGAAAAATCCTGAAAGAAACTTGAATTATTTCACATAGTGGACTGGAAGATTCGGTCGCCGGATCGCAGTAAACTGAACATCATCAACAAAGTAACCACCCAATTCGATGGGAGCTGCATGATACTTCGTGCTTGCAGAAACAACGATGAGTGCAACAGTCGCTTCAGATTCCAAAAGACAGGATGTACTAATCGTTGCCGGTTCATCTCCGGGCATGATCTTGATCTCCTCCCGTTTGCTAAACCCCAACCCTTCTTCTCTGATCACCTGCGGCCACCCTTCACCAATTTCTTCCGGTTTTGTATTGAAAAGGTAGATACGACAACTTCCTGCAAGTTTCGGTAATTCGTCATCAGTAGGAGATACCTCTCGGTGGAAACGGGCTGTGAGGTTGAGCGTGACCTGCGACCCGGGGTCTGCTGTATTCCACTGTTGCCGAAGCAACGACAGATCCACCAACTGAAATACAGAACAGTTCTTGGCAGGGTCATCGGAATCACCGTTGACGTTTCCTGTTTTCAGAAAACGCAACATTCGGCTTCCATCACTTCCTTCAATAACCTCCGCAGGATTTCCACCCCATATGCCAAATTGAGACGGAAAGCCACTTTCAACCGGACCTGGCATCGTCTCAAAATCACCATTCACAATATGAAGTGTTCGTATCTGGGATTGCGGAGAATTCACGGCCCAGACCACTCCTGCACCAAGCAGACCAACGACCACACCCACCACCATCGCAGCCGCGATTTGCTGGAACGCCATTCGACCCATTGCAGGCCTTGTTGTCGGCCTACTTGTCGCATCTTCTGTTTCCGCGTCGAGAATGGAAACAATTGACTCATCACGTAGGTAACTAACCAAAGCCTGCTCATCAACCAACATCATGGACATGATCGTTCGAGCTTCCGGACGTTCCCGCAGCAACTCGTTCAGCTCGGTTCGTGCGGACTCACTGCTGTCCTCTCGGACTTGCTGAAGCAAATTGAGAAGTTTTTCTTCTATCATGGATTGGTCCTTATCTCGCGTTCAATGCATGCACTGAGTTGTTGCCGAATCCGCAGCAACGACATTTTTACTGCGCTGAGACTTCGTCCCGATGCTCTGGCTATTTCTCGCAAACTCTGGCTCACGGTGTAGTGGTCATGAAGCAAACCCCTCTGCCTTTGATCGAGCTTTTTCATACACTTCGCCAGCGCCTCACGTCGGTTGTCAAATGCGGTTGCAGCCTCCTCGATTTCATCCGCCATTGCCTTGATCACGTCTTCATCGAAAACCAGGCGATCACGTTTCCGGTCGCGGTAATGCGACAGAATGGTAAATCTGGCAACAGTGAACGCCCACGGCAAAAATTCGGTATCCGGGTTCCAGTCCGCCACCTTTTGCCACAACTTCACACACGTTGCCTGCAGCACCTCGCGGGCATCCTCACGGTTGGCCAGGTTTGCATGACAGAACGCCTCGAGAGCAGCTTGATGCCGTGTCAAAGCCTCAATGAACCGGGTGTCGTCCTGTGATGGCGTCATGAATACTCTGCTTTTTTTGCAACGCAAATAGTGGAGCCGGCTTTTTGTTGTCGTTCAACATTCGTGGAGAAACGTTGCCGCCCTCTGCCGTATTGTTTATTCCGCAAGAGCACTCGGTGGTCACAAATTTGTACGTTTTCCAAAAGAACCGCTTATTTCATAGGTTTTCTTGAAATATTTCTACAAAGTCAAAAAGCGTCAGCCACTTTCAACGAGCTCTTTTGGGCCGCCGCTCTTTAGCCCCTGAGCCCTTGCCTTTGCTTCTGCAGTTGAGCAAATACAGTCTCGAACAGCGGCCTCAACAAGCATGCGCAGTTTTTTCATTGAAACAGTTCCTGACAACCTCTGGCTTGGTCGCATCCATAACGTCAATCTCTGCCCAAAAAGACTTGCAAGGATTGCGACCTCAGTTCCGTTTCGTGGTGGAGGTGCGACTGAAAAATTGACAATCTTAAAATCGCCGACATCAATGCTTTCTTGTTCACCAGCAAGAGAGTGGGCAAACCTTCTTCTCGGATCACCCAGATAGCTAAACACAAATGTACCCGGTTTCATCGACCGAACAAACCATTGCCGAAGCGGGCTTGGAA
>CBFIHW010000179.1:0-4323 GCA_965662325.1 uncultured Pirellulales bacterium
AAAACGGGTCTGATTCACCTCCTAGCCGGTCTACATGCACCCCTGCCTAGCCTGTTTTCAGTGTTAAGCACTAGAGGAAATTGACACACACATCTGAGACGCATGTGTTCAACATGCAGAAAATCGAATTTGGTGGCTGACAAGCCTTAAATACTTGCTCAAGATCACTCATTTTTGCCTCAAACTCAAAATAGGGCATCCTGAGAATACTCATCAAGTTCTCATAAATACTTCACATGAATCCAACAATTTTTAAACAATATAAGCGTCATAGCGGGGGTGTTTAAACATTGTGCGTTTCGGGCGGAGACGCAATTGCTTTCTGCTTACTTTTACAGCCACTTATATCCAAGGAGTTACACGTGTTACATACTGCCCATTCTTCTCAGCCGACTGGAAGTAGAAATCGCGGCTTTACGCTGATTGAGCTTCTTGTTGTTATTGCCATTATTGGTGTTCTTGTCGGTCTTCTTTTACCAGCCGTTCAGCAAGCTCGTGAAGCTGCTCGTCGGTCTTCGTGTTCAAACAATATGAGGCAGCATGGCCTCGCGATGCATAACTTTGAAAATGCACGTACATATTTTCCAGCAGCGTGTTACACCGTTGATTCGGATCCATCTCAGGGTGGAACTCCAACCAAGGGAAATCCAGCAGGTAAAGAGACCTCATGGACTGCATTTGTCCTTGCAAATTTAGAGCAAGGTAATGTTCCTTATGACTTTACGAAGCACTGGTGGGAAAATACAGCAGCTGCAGCAATTCAGCCAAGTGTTTTCAAATGTCCTTCAGCTCTCCCACCTACAGGTGGATATGCGACTATTGATGGAGAAAGCAGAGATAATGACTCATCAGCTCCTCCCCTTGATCCCGATAGCTTTGGTCAGCGTGACTACGAGGCTTTAACTGGTGTCAAGGAATACATTGTTCCCGACGCTAGGAATCCTTGGATTGATGATGGTGATGAATGCCGTGGTGCTCTTATTAAAGATGCAGAAACAAAAGTAGCTCAAATTGTTGATGGGCTGAGCAACACGCTGATGTTTGTTGAAAAGGCGAGCGCTCCCGATGTCTATGAGGGTCGGGGCAACTTTTCACCAACGGGTGATACCAATCAGACGATTGCGGCACTCGATTCACTTGGGCCAGCGAAGTTGCATGGTATTAACCCAACGTGTGATCCTAAATGTAAGCGAAAAAGAGACGATGGCAATGTTGCTTTCAATGCAACAAATGATGGGGAAGCCTATGGCTTTCACCCAGGCGTACTTGTCGTAAGTAGCATGGACGGTGCAGTTCACACGTTGTCCGATTCAATCGATGTAGTACTCTTTGGTTCCATGATTACGCGTGGTGGTGGTGCCTATAACGCTTCCAATGGTGTAAGAGAACAAAACATCGAGTGGTAGTCTTCCAAAGAGAAAACAGATTGGTTTATGGCACATAGTCATCAATCACAAGTGCTCTCAAAGGCTGCGGCCGCGCTACATTTCTGTGGCGTGGTCGTAGTTTTTTTTATTTCCGGGATGGGAAACGGGGAGGCAGAAGAGCCACTGCTTGAGAGTGGTCAATCATTGCAGGGTCAGATTGTTGCAAGCGGAGTATTTCCCGAGATTATCATTGCGCAAGAAGATCCATCTGTGTCACACGATGTTCCTGTAGTACTCGGTGGAATAAGTGATATTACTGTTGAGAAAGCGATTGATGATAACGGCCAGTTTGTCATCCGACTGCTAACCGACAGAGGGCCCTCACGTAAGATTGAGACAGCAGATGGGAAACAAAGAGTATTTCTCAATCCCTCTTTTGTTCCAACAGTACTCGTCTTTGAGATTTCAGGGTGTTCACTTGATGGGAGTCGTGGGGAATCAAAGAAACTCAAAATAAACCTCCAGTCTCAGTTTTCACTCCAAAGCCCTTCAGGAAAAGTGATTACCGGGCGTTCAAACGGTCTTGAAGGTGACGATAGCATTGCAAACCCTTCTGGTGAAGAATTGCTTGCTCCCGATGTCAACGGGATTGATCCTGAAGGATGTGCTCTTCTCGCTGATGGAACCTTCTGGCTATGTGAAGAATATCGACCATCGCTTTTATGTTGTGAAGCCGACGGCACGGCTATCAAGCGATTTATTCCAAAAGGTGTAAAACTTCCGTCGAATGATATCCAGATTGTCGAAAATCTTCCGCCTCATTACGCAAAGCGCCGAGCCAATAGAGGTTTTGAATCATTGGCACTGAGTCCCGATGAATCCACAATCTGGGCTTTGATGCAGAGCCCATTTGATGATGACGCAGCTGAGCGTTCAGGGAATGTGCGGCTCCTTGGATGCAATCCGGAACATGGTCAACCAACAAGTGAATATATCTATCGTCTTGGTGACCCTGCTGCCGCGGATTTTCTAACCGGAGGCGTCGTTCCTGATGATGGAAAGCTTTGTGCAATGGCGGCCATCGGCCCGAAGAAGCTTCTCATTCTCGAGCAATCAGATGATGGTGATGCGAAAATGTATCGCTGTGAATTAGATAAAGCGACCAACGTCCTCGGCGATGATAAAGACCTAGATGGTGTCCGCAATCTGTCACGGGTTGGCGTGACCCCAGTCAAGAAAACACTTGTAGCTGACCTTGCGAATCTTCTTCCTTTTTTTGCGTCTGATATTACAGCCGGTCAATGGCAACCAGAACCTCATGCAAAAGTCGCAGGTTTGAAACTCGAGGGCCTTGCTGTTCTCGATAGCAACCATATTATCGTTGCCAATGACAATGATTTTAATGTTGATAGTGCGTTTGATGAGAATGAACCAGAACGACAGTCATGTGTATGGGTAGTATCACTTCCACAACCTCTATAAGGCCTATTAAGCCTGAAAGATATCCGAAAGGGAAAATTATGAAAATCAAATTGAATGCTTTTCTGACAACTATGCTGGTCTCTGTTGGGTGCTGCATTCTTTCAGGATGTGGAACTTCTAGTCTTGGTGACTTACCGAAGGTTTCTCAGATGCAGGGTAAAGTACTTCTTCCGACAGGAAAACCTTTGACGGGTGGAAAACTCGTGCTCCGTCCAAAGGTTCGTGGATCTCAGGGTGCTTCGGCAATGTCGACTGATATTAATAAGGACGGCACCTTTACGATTCAGTCACAAGGTGATGAAGGTGGGAGTCTAGTAGCCACTGAATACAAAGTTTTTATAAGCCTGAATGGTGATCCAAAAAATAGAGGTTTAAAAAGAGTCGTGCCGCAAAAGTATCAAGATGTCAGTGAAGAAGATTTCGAAACCGATCTTTTTGTGAACCTAGCCGAACAGGCTGATGGCATCGTATTGAAAATGACAAAAGGATAGATCTGGAGTCTGATTTTGCTGAATAGATTGTTGTATTTGAAAGGTGTGAGTGATTCTGTGTGTGGTCGATTGTTTTGCTTGGTTTTTTTTGTAGTGCTAAATGGAATTCTTCCTTACGTGGCAACTGCTGAACTTACATTGCGGCCAATAGGGACTTTTCATACGGGTTTGTACGACAAGTCAGCGGCTGAAATTCCGACGTATTGCCAGAAGACAAAGCAGGTCTTTGTTGTTAATGCTGAATCAGGTCGAGTCGATGTGCTTGGGCTTGGTGATAACGGCAGTTTGACGAAGGTCGGCTCAATCGATGCAGCAGATGATCTGGGAAACGGGATGTCGGCGGTTAACAGTGTGAGTGTTTTTGATGGAACGCTTGCGGTAGCTGTTGAGGCAGACGTGATCACAGAAAATGGTCGGGTTGCTTTTTACGACACCGGATCGCTGCAGTTGAAAGGCTCGGTCGAAGCTGGGGCGTTGCCTGATATGGTGACGTTTACGCCCGATGGTCAGTGGGTTCTTGTAGCGAATGAGGGTGAGCCAAATGAGGAGTACAGCATCGACCCCGAAGGTATGGTTACGGTTGTCGATGTCCGTAATGGTTTTGACCAGCTAAAGACACGGACGGTGACATTTCGGGATTGGAATGCAGACGGAAAACACGCGCAGGAACTTCCAGAACTAAAAAAACGTGGGCTCCGTGTTTTTGGGCAGGTGTCTCAATCAGGTGATCTCAAAAAGAAAATACCAGCCACGTTTGCACAGGACGCAGAGCCTGAGTGGATAGCTGTCGATCATGAAAGTCATTTTGCATATGTCTGCCTGCAGGAAGTCAATGCAGTTGCAGAAGTCGATATAGCCGACGCAACCGTCCGTCGCATCATACCTCTGGGTTATAAAAACTTTGGTGAAGCTGGCAGTGGAATTGATGCAAGTGATGAAGATAACCGTATCGACATACGGCCTCGCTCAGGACTCTTTGGAAT
>CBFIHW010000180.1:0-4249 GCA_965662325.1 uncultured Pirellulales bacterium
TACGAGTTGTTCCGTCATCAAGTGCACCACCAAAACTTCTGGTCAGATCGAGATAGACCAGAGGAACCGGTAGCTCAACAATCTTGAGTTTTTTTGCTGCCGCCAGTACCCAGACTTCAAGTGGCATTGCGTAGCCTGGCTCAGTGACCGGAAGTGCTCGAAGAGCATTTTGAGAATAGGCCTTAAAGCCACAAAACGCATCGGTGAGAGACAGTCCAAGTCGCTGATTGATTTCAGCTGTAATTTCCATGTTGATGCGTCTGCGACCTTCAGGTGCCTGACTATTGTCTGGAAGATCTTTCAAGTAGCGGCTTCCGCTGACAATATCAGCATCAGGGTGTTCAGGATTACCAATTGCAGCAATGAATGAAGGAATGAGTTGCGGCTGATGTTGACCGTCGCAGTCAATTGTCACAAGACCATCCCAGCATGAACCATCGTCACGGGGTTGCTGTGCATATGCAAAGGCACTTGCGAGAGCAGCACCATAGCCGCGGTTTGTGTGGTGGTGAATGACTGTGATGTCACCCCGTTCGGTAACTCGTTTTTTGAGGAGAGACGCTGTATCATCAGTTGAACCATCATCAACAACTAGAACATTGTCGGTATGCCGCAGCACCTGATCAAGAACTTCTTGAACATGCTTGTCTTCGTTGAATACCGGTAGTGCAGTGAGAAAGTGGCTCATATATTTTCTTTGTTTTAAAACAGACCCAACAAGGCGAAGAGGATACGGACGGCTAACTATTCGGAACCCAGCAAAGAGGGTCTTGTTCTACGGTACTCGCCCAGCAATGAAGATCTGGAAGAGCCGTACTTACTTCTTCAGCCATTCGTTCCATGGCGAACCGCTCACTGCGATGATGGCCAACAGCGATAACTGTCATGTTGTGGGCCAACGCCCCAAGAGCATCGTGTAATTTGATTTCCCCAGTGACGAGGGTCTGGCATCCGGCAGCAGCAGCGATCGGTACAGATTCTCCACCACTTCCACAGACAATACCAACTTGGCCAGCTGAACGGCTTGAGTCGCCGGCAACGAAGCACCCTGGGCATCCTAGGGTGGATGTAAGTTGTTGGATAACAGTGTTGACCGTATCGTGGGATGAGACAGTACCCATGCGTCCAAACCCGACGCTGGAATCTATCTCGTCTGGCTCGAGAGGAGCTACGTCCTGAAGCGACAAGATTTCAGCGAGCATTGCATTGATTCCATATCGAGCTGAGTCCCATGCAGTATGGCCACTCCAGACACCAATGCCTGCTGTTACCAGCTCCACAAGAATTGCACCTGTAGGAGTTTCTTCAGTAATACGACTGACCGGGCGAAAAGGAAGTGGGTGATGGGTCACAACCAGATCGGCTTTTTGAGACACGGCCTCACGAGCAACATCGTTGGTGAGCGTCAGGCAGGTCATGACGCGGTGTATGACAGGCTTTTTTGTGGCAACAAGCAGGCCGACGTTGTCCCAGTCAGCAGCAAGTCTGAGTGGGGCAAGGTGTTCAAGCGAAGCAATGACATCAGTAAGATTCGACATGCTCTCTATGATACACATACCAATTGCGAGAAACAGGATCAGAGGACAGAGATCTTGTCCGTCTGTCCTTTGATGACATTTTCACAAAAGTCTGTTGTCAAGCGGCAGGAAAGCAGGTCTCCATAAAAGTGGTCGTACGCTTGACCTGCATGGCCCTACTCGTGAAGCACCTTACGACAAAGTACCATACAGTGAGAGGAGACAGTCACAGTCAATGAAGAGCATGCTCGCTGACTCCTGGCTGTCCTTGCCAGACACCCTGAATACTTTATGGACGTCTTATGAATTCTTCCCGCCTTGCCGTTCCAGTACGACCACTTGCATCTGACTTTCGGCGGTCTCTCTCGATCGCACGTGAGTTCGGTGTTCGTGGCATTGAAATTGATGGTCGCCACGGTATCGATCTTGCAACGCTCTCCGATACTGGAATTCGTCAAATTCGAAAGTGGCTCGATGATGCTGGGCTGCACGTAGCAGCTGTGTCATTTCCAACTCGAGGAGGCTATGCAGAGCAAGACCGGCTTGAAGCCCGTGTTATGGCAACCAAGCAGGCAATGCTTCAGGCGCATCGACTTGGCGCAACAGTCTTGCTCGGTCGCTTAGGCGATATTCCTTCAGTCGAGGATGGTGCAAATTGGCAGGTCCTCATCGATGTGCTTACCGATCTTGGGCGAACGGGTCAGCAAGCAGGGGCGATTTTCTGTGCTGAAGTAGGTCGGGCGGGTCCAGAAGAGCTCAAGAAAGTTATTGAGGCTGTGCCAGCTGGCAGTGTTCAGGTGCATCTGGTGACCGGTGCCCTTCTTGTTCATGGGTATGATCCAGCTGAAGCTGCGATTACTCTGGCTGGAGATATCGGCTATGTCCACGCAACAGATGCAGTAGCTGGAGCCTATGCCGGTCATGGACAGGCCGTTCCATTGGGGCTTGGGCAGGTTGATTTGCCACCAGTTCTGGCGGTTCTTGAAGAGCGAGGGTATCGAGGATGGGTAGGTGTTGAGTCAATCACCGCACAACGCGAAGAAGCTGCTCGTGAGATTGCATCAGCTCTGAACCAGCTTCGTGACTAATTTCTTCATGCCAAGGGATAGAGCTTCAGCCTGTTCCAAGTACACTAAAACGATGATTTGGAAACGGAATATCTTCTGGCAACTGGCGGTGTGGTCTATCGTTTGTTGCTACGCCCTCGTGATATCGGGCTTGCCACTTCCGGTTGACGCATTGTCTTCTTCAATGGCACCTTTTGGTATAGCTTCAGAAAGAATTACTGCAAAAGATAGGACAAAACCATTTCCGTGCATGAACAAACCGTGTGGCTGTATGTCTGCAAAACAGTGTTTTCAGAAATGCTGTTGTCACACGCCGGATGAGACCCTTGCATGGGCGAAGCAACACGACGTCTCTTCGGAAGTTCTGCATGCATTACAGAGACGGGTGGGCAAACACGCAAATCCAAAACAGATGCAGATTGATTCTGGCCAGAACATTCAGAAAACATGCCGTCATACAAATGATCTACAATCGGATGCCTCGGTAGAGACTTCTTGTGAAGAAACTATTGTGGACGACATGTGTGGCGAAGACATTTGTTTTGAGTACGAATACCTCTCGTCTGCTGGAGAAAAGGAATCGTCTTCAGAAAATTCACCACAGCCTGAATTGCAGGATGATAGACGCTATGCTGCGAACATCGAAGTCATGTCAGAGCGATCAATTATTCTCAAGTCACTTCTGGCCTGTGGAGGCCTTGTGAGTGAATGGTTTGTATCAGGTCTGGCACTATTACCCGCAGCTGTTGAGGCGGTATGCTGCGGGCAGATCTTTCTTGAGCTCCCGGGGCAACGCCCTTACTTCCTTCGCAGTGTTCGCTTCGCTCCTCCGACGCCACCTCCCTGTCTCGGTTGAAGGTTTGATTTTTATCCCTTTGGCCCATTGAAGCAGGCATGTGTTCATGCTGCTTCACTCACTTGTATTCCAGGAGGAACACTATGTCCGTACGTTATCGATACAGAGGATTTACACTCATTGAACTGCTTGTTGTGATCGCCATTATTGGTGTGTTGGTGGGGCTTCTCCTGCCGGCAGTTCAGCAGGCCCGTGAGGCTGCCCGCAGAATGACCTGTGTAAACAATCTCAAGCAGACCGGGCTTGCCATGCACGGTTATTATGATTCGAACCGTCAGTTGCCATCGGGCTATGTCTCTCCTGGTGTTGCGTCAACAGATTCATCGACAAGTGAGACTGCCAAAGGATATGCGTGGGGCTTGTTACTTTTGCCGTATAGAGAGCAACCGTCACTCTTTGATTCGATCGATCAGACAGGTGAGGCTGTCGGTACATCAAACGAAGCCATAGCAGCAGAGGCTAACCTCGGAGGTTATCGTTGTCCTTCAGATACAGCACCAGTGTCTTTCTCAGTGAATAATGGGAGTGGCGCAGTTGATCTCCCTACGTCGAACTACGTGGCTATTCTCGGCTGGAATAATGTGACTACTGAAGCTGGGCAGGGGAACGGAGTGTTCTTTCGTAATAGCGATATTCGATTTAGGGACATTCGTGATGGACTCTCAACAACAATTTGTGTGGGTGAGCGCAAGCATATCCATGATTTTTTTGATCAGGGACCATACGCTGCGAATAGCACGTGGTATGCAGCCGTTCCTGGAGTCGTTCGAAATGCCGGTATGGCGATGATGCCGATGATGAAAGAGGGT
>CBFIHW010000181.1:0-4246 GCA_965662325.1 uncultured Pirellulales bacterium
ATTCACCCTCAAATCCCTGCAGCACCGGCAGCAGCTGTTGCACGGCATGGCCGGTGCCGTTCTGGGGTTGCTGCAGCACGAATTCCAGGCCGCCGATGGCTGCCAGCTTCTCCTCCACCCGTTCGGCCTGATGCCCCACGATCAGCAGGCGACGTTCCGGCTGAAGGTTGGCGGCACTGGCGAGCACCCGTTCCACGAAGGTGGCACCGGCCAAGGGCTGCAGCACCTTGGGCAGCGCGCTCTTCATCCGGGTGCCTTTTCCAGCGGCCAGAACGGCGACGGCAAGCATCAGCATGCAGAGGTGAATCGGCCAGAATCTATCTGGATCAGCCGCTGGTGTACCCGCGCCACCGCCGCTGACTGTGATTGATGACGCATCCCAAGTGGCTTGATTGACTGCTTTTTGAGCGAGCTCCTTTGGTCAGCTTGGGCGTTTCCTTGGCAAGACTCTGTTGCTGAATCGATGAGGCTGGTGAACGTTTTGTTGGGAGATTGGCGATCACACTCCAAACTTGATTTTTTACCTAGCCTAAGGGTTTAGCAATCGCTTTTCAATGCGACTTCATTGTGCTAAAAAACAGAAAAATTTTTTGTTCCGAACAATATGTTTCTCGTTGAGTTGGTGCTGAATGGCAGTACTTGAGTTAAATGTCGAGTTGTTGGGGTCAACAAGTTTTGAATTGATGTTCAGGAGTAATGAGCGAATGTTCATCCAGGTTGGGCCTTGCTTATCATCCCTTAACCGGTGCAATTCAATATGATCTTGGCGACGATTTTCTTCTATTTGATTCTCGGCTTAGAACGATGATGCAAAGGCCATTACATCAGATCCTTTGCGATGTCAATTAGACAGCCAGGTCTGAAAAAGATATCTTGACGCAAGGGCGTGATCCGGCTCGTGAGGTTAAAAATATTTCATAAAAGAGCGGCTTCTTTTCCAATCTTCTCGATATTTCTTCCCCATATATTGTTTTTTGCTGTCGTCTGGCTAAAGTGGCAAGTGAAGTCTTTTTTGTTTTAAAAATTTCGCTTTCGCTCAATGTCTTTGAGGATTAAAAAATGAGTACCCATCATGTCAGACGGGAAAGACCAAATTTTCAGAGGGCTATTCAGGCAGATTCAGCCGCTTTAGCGGAAGAGATTGTCGTCTTGGATGCACTTGTTAATGCCTCTGGTATGCACGGTGACCACTTTGATATCTAATATCATGAAGGCAAATGGCTAGCAATTGCAAAGGATGATGGTCTTCATGTAGCAGAAGTGATGATTAGGACAGAAAAAGTAGGTTCAAATAAATTCATCGTCACATGTGATTCGATAGCAATTGACCCTTTGGAGGGTCGGCTCGTTGACGTTGAGCCGGATGCGGAACTTTTAAAGCAGATGCCTTTACAAGGTTTAAAGGTCTATGTGCTAATGGAGAGTCAATTTGTACCTCAGGAAATTGAATTTTATGAGCATAGGCTTTCACAATATGGAGCAACAGTAGAGCTTGTCTCTCACCTGTGGGGGTGTGACAGCCTAACCTTTCATAGCCACTATGATCAAGGCTTAATTCCAAAAATCAGACACGCGGTTGTTCATACTGATTTTGCTGAAATTGATTTTGATTCGCCCAATCTGGCTGCCGTTGTTGCGCCAATTGATGTGCATCAACGTCTTTTATATGATCCAACCATTGTCGCATCTAAGGATCCAGTGATGGCGGCACGTTCAGCTCCAGCTGTCGATTTTGTGAGGAAAGCTCTTGAACATCCTAGGATCGTAGTGGGTGCATTTGGACACGGAGTTGAACTGCTTACACCCTTAACCCATCTGATCAAAGATGTTTCTATAACTGCTAGCCCTGGGAGTTTAGTCGCGCTATGTAATGCTGGTGCCCGATGGGTTCCTCCCGAAAATCCTGAAGATTGGGCCACGCATGTTATCAAGCAAGTGTCTACAAAATATCATGCCAATTTGAATTTAATTACTGGCACTTCGGTATTGTCTGGAGGTCTCAAGGCCTTTGTGGATGAAATGACGCGTTTTATTGTTCAAATTAGAAGATGATGCCAATGATTTAAATCCTCTTTGCCACGGTAATAGCGAGCCTTCAGGGCTAAAAAGTTTCATTGTGGACTCTTCTTTTTTGGGAAACCGCAAACACGCTTGCACTTCGGCTTGTGGTTAAGAATGTATCTTGAGACGGTTGCACCAGTAATGGCTCCAGCTAGTGGGCCAAAAATATAAATTGCTAGGTCGGTGTAATTGTTGGCGTAGATTGCAGGTCCAATGCTTCGTGCGGGATTGATGCTAGTACCCGTGAGAGGAGCCTCTAAAGGTACGAAGATGACTAAGTAGATGAAAACGCAAAATCCTGTGTAACGAGCCCGATCGTCGCATGAGGTCATCCAGAAAATCATCAGAACGAAGGCCATTGTTAGTAAAGCCTCCAGAAGAATCGCCATTCCCGGAGTGATGGTGTTAGCAATACTGGTCACTCCATGTCCAACCGACGAAGATAAATTTGGCAATAGAGTTGCGACTACCCAAGTGCCTGTAAGAGACCCTAGGCATTGGCAAAAAATATAAGGAGCTAATTGTCTTGTTTCAATTTTATCTTGCATCCAAAACGCTATTGTTAGCGCTGGGTTTAAGTGTCCGCCACTTGTTTGTCCTAATACAGAGTAAACAACCACAATGACGCCTAGGCCAAAGCCTGCGCCAGCCAGTGCAAGCCTCAGTGTCTGACTTGGTATTAAAGTTGAAAGTTGTGATTGGTATCCAAAGCTAAAGCTGATTGCAGTAATCCCTCCAATCATTAAAATTGCTGTTCCGATAAATTCCGAAATATATGCTTTGATGTCGTCGATCATGCTCTCCTGATTAAGGATATTGTAATAAGATAATACTGCCAAATTGTGTTGTCCGTCTTTGCTTTAGTTTGCTGACTTGATTGCGATTGATGTGTTGAGACCTTCACGTGGCGACGGGTTAGGGGCGCTTGCTGCTGCTGAATAGGCTCTATGGCTTCTTGTTCCTCAAGTAGTTATCGCGATGATGATGGCGTCGAATTGTTTCTCGTCTTTCGTATGATGTTCAAGGCTATTGATTCTTTTGTTGCTCAATCCATTTTCTGGTCATTCCTTTTGTCGCATTGTTTTGGCCGCTTTGGGCGTTGTTGATGGAGAGAGGATTTACAGCGGGCAATTAAAAAAAGCATTTAACATCCATATGCTGAATTGTTTAAATGGTGCATACGCAATTTTTTGGTCCTTGATCTTGCGCGTTCTGCCTATGTTGTTGGTTCAAAAGATTGGAGTAATTGGTTACCCGTTCGATGGCTGAAGTTAATTCTGCGCTGGTATTGGTTTTTTGTTGGCTGAGTTAGATCCGTTGCTGGCTCTGTCCATACGCAGAACGATCGTGGTTGCGAGTCAGTCGTGGTACTCAGCGTCCCATGCAGATCATTGATTCGTCGACATGCTGCATACTTTTACGTTGGTTTGATGTCAAGAAGTATGGCGATGAATCGGCTTTCAAAGCCTTGGCTTGCATCGAGTCATGTTCCATCGCCGCTGCCAGGCGTTGGTGGCTTCCAGCTTGCAGTGCTCCTGCTCCAAGTTTCTTCGCGACAGGATCTCGGCGGCGCTGCTAAACGATGAAGGGTCACGGAACGGAACGGCGGCACGGGTGAGCAAATGTTCCCGCTCCATCACACTCAGTGGGCGCCAGCCCGGACCGGTCTCTGAGCAGTGGCTCCCTGGCTTCACCGCCATCGTGCCGCTGCTCCAGCCGACCCGTTCCCCCGGGGCCGGCAGCAGTGAGTACAGCTGCAACCCGGCCCGTTGAAGGCTGGCCCGCACCGCCGCCGAGCGGCTGTAGGTGAGCAGCCGCCCCCCTGCTGCCAACCGCTGCGACAGGCCCGCGAGGAAGTCCTCCGTCCACAGCTCCGGGCAGCGTTGAGGGGAAAACGCGTCCTGCAGGATCAGGTCAAATCTCTGCTGTTCAGGGATTGTTGCCAGGGTCGCTCTGGCATCGCCCCAGAGCTGATGTCCAATGTGCGGTGGGTCGTTCCAGCCATCACTGGTTTGGATCGCCTCCAGCCGCTGAAGCACCTCCGCACTCCAGAGGGCGCGGAACGTCGGTTGTTCCAGGGCCAGTTGGAGGGGGCGACGATCCAGCTCCAGTCCCCACCACTCCACGGCTGGGGCTGAGTCCGCCAGGTCCTCCAGGATGACCGCGGTGTTGTAGCCGAGGCCTA
>CBFIHW010000182.1:0-4095 GCA_965662325.1 uncultured Pirellulales bacterium
AAGTTTGACGAAGAGGGATCTGTTTCCGGACATCGATGAAATGTTGGAAGCGACTGAGTAGCTTCGGTCCAGGCTTCCAATGCTTTGGGCTTATGATCGTGGTATAAAATCAGGTCAACACAGAGACGTTGCTGACGTTAATTTCGTGCGGGTGCCTTAATGCATTGCATGGTGGAGGCGGCAAGATGGTGTTCGATTTGCTGCTGCCTGTAATAAAAAAATCTTCTTATTTGAATGAGCCAATTCTATGGTGCGTATCTTGGGCTTGGCGATTTTTTTGATGCCTGCATTCTCCAACGGGGATGAAGTGTGTGTGAAGGAGTCGCAAGAGGTGATGAATCGCGAGCGAATCCAGTTCAAGAGCTCAATGGATGCCAGTATTCAGGAAGCGATTCTGATTGTGCCTCCCTCAGACAAAGAGCGACTCAAACCTGTTCCGATGGTTGTCAGCCTTCATTCGTGGAGCGCAGATTTGTCGCAGCGCAATGAACTCGAAAAATTTGTGCATCGCAGAGGGTGGATTTATCTGTTTCCAAATTTTCGTGGTATTAATCACCGACCACAAGCATGCGGATCAAGGTTAGCCCAGCAGGATATTCTTGATTCGATTTTGTGGGTTACTGAGCACTATCAAGTCGATTCAGAACGAATTTATTTGACAGGGACATCGGGTGGCGGTCATATGACCATGCTCATGGCTGCAAGACATCCCAAGTTGTGGCGTGCTGCAAGCGCGTGGGTGGGTATCAGTGATCTTGCCGCATGGCATGCACTGCACCGTAGTACTCGGTACGGCAAAATGATCGAACAGTGCTGTGGTGGGGCTCCCGGTGAATCGTTGGAGGTTGATGCGCAGTATAAAGCTCGCAGTCCCATCACATATGCGGCAGATGCACGTGATGTAGCGATTGACATTAACGCTGGGATCAAAGATGGGCATGAAGGAAGTGTGCCCATTAGCCACTCCATCAACGTCTTTAATCGGATCGCGGAAGCCAAGGGTGACCGCGTAGTGACTGAGATCGAAATATCGCAACTGTCACGGCCGGGAGCATTGGAGATGGCGAGAGAAGGTGACGAAGGCTTCGATCCAACTTTCAATCGAAAGTATTTTTTGCGACGCCACAGTGGTAAAGCCCGCCTGACTATTTTTGACGGTGGACATGAAGGCATTGCTTCCGCAACCATCGCATGGTTCGAGAAGCATCCTTGAATGAAGGTTCGTGCTCGTGGAGGACTCAGCATTAACGACGGCTTGCCGATGTTCACCCCAGCGCGATTTGCGATCAAAGCTTACCTATGATTTTCGTCCTCGGTTCGTAGTTGCACGAAGCGCAATCTCCCTTGGATGAATGGTGAACGGATTGAGTCTATTTGCTTGCAATCCACTTCTCCAGAAAACGCAAATACTGAACTTGTGTTTAGTACCCGGCGGCGTTAGGTTGTCTCGCGTTGGCTAGGTCTGTGAATAGGGAGGAGTGCGAATGTTGGTGTTATCAAGGAAACAAGGCGAGTCGATAGAATTTCGCGATCTGAATGTTTGTGTTAGGGTCATCCAATTGAAGAAGTCAAAGGTGCAGCTTGGGATCGAGGCACCACGTACGATTCAAGTGGATCGGACAGAGACGCTTGCTCGTCACGATGATGAAAATAAACCCTCTGTTGGTCGGTTGAACCTGCTCCCGGTAGGCCGGAAACTTGATCAGAAGAGAGTTCAAGCGAGCCAGAGTGCGTCTGAGCAACGTTTGTTCGATGAGTTAGCAAAGCTGGAAGTCGAGTTGATGACCCTTGCTGAGTTGGTCACTTCAAAGGATCAAGATCTGGCGAGGCAAACCGCCTTGGTTTCATTGGAGCGTTTGAATGGAGTACGTAAGATGCTTCAATTTTGCTCCGCTCCGCGTTCAAGACCACGATCAATTTCTGACTTCATGCAAGCCACGAATGATCAAGACCACGTTGTAGACTCTGGTGACACATCAGCGGATGTGCTTGCCCCTCAAGATTGTCAGAAATTAGCTCCAACGCCTCGGGCACAGCTTGACTGCCTTCGTCAGTCCGGAGTCGGTTACTTCCTCGAGTCGGAAGTGGCAGATTTTTCTGAACAGAAGGCTTGGTGAATATGCGCCATTTGACGTTGCAGAGATCACGGGAGCGACCAATTTTTCGACTCGCTTTCGTTGCTCGTACCTTGCAGTGACTTTGCATCTAACGCATTTGGTAACCGTAATCAACGAAGTCTTTTTCATAGATGCTGTTGATAGTCTCAATCGATGCGCGACTGAATTCTTTTGGGTTAGTGATCCCTGCAGTGCTGTTGGCGCGTTTGCTATTGTCGAATCCGGTTGACGATGCAAAGGCATCGAGTTCCTCGGCCTCATCCATTTTATAAACGGTGAGTCGCCTCTGATTCACGAGAAGTTTTTTGAATAACAGATATCGTGGGTGATCAAGAATCCAGTGCTGAGGTTGAGTGTGCTCGTCACGCCAATAGCACTCTTTCAGGAGTTCAATGAATTCGTCAAATGGTGTATTGATTAGTGCGTCTTGGATTTTTTGATCGCTGTCTCGCTTGGTTGACAGTCCCATGGTGGGGAAGAAAATGCGCTGTGGCTTCTCCCATTTAACTGGTTTCGTCAGATCCACATGCCGTGGTGTGGATTGAAACTTGTCTTTGTACAGCGAAATCGCTTTTTGATAGGGATCGCGAACAGTGAAATGCACCTGCATGTCATCTTGCTTCAACAGAAAGTACGCCTTGTAGCGTTTGATTTTGGTGAACGTGCTCGTTTTGGAAAATGACGTGAACATGACTTTGAAATTGGTGAGGACCAATTTGTTGCTGTCATGAACACGGAAGTACGGCATCAGGGTGCTTTAAAGATTTGAATGTTGTGGTGGTTCGTATGGTTTTCGTGTTTTTACTTTTTGTCAACCGTATGCAGTACTTGGATCTCGGATTAGACGTCCCATTGTGATTAGGGAATGGTGGCGAGACGCAATTTTGCGAGAAGACAAATTACAGTCACTATGAGATGGGTCTAGTCGTTAGACGATGTCGTGATGAATAGCAAAAAACATGCATCATCCCCATGGATGTTGTGGCAACTGGCGTGGAGCGGGCAATGCGGCATAGTATCCGAAAAGACGAGCGGCAACACCACAGTCTGTACAGTATGATGTACAAAGTAGCACAACTGCATGATCGTATTGCGGGGTAAGGCGGTAAGAGCAAGTTAAAGCAATTCCATGGCAACAATTCTGCTGGCCGAAGATAGTTCAACTCATACAGCATTAATCCGTTCTATATTAGAGCAGGATGGGCATCGTGTTGAATGTGTGGTAGATGGACAGTTGGCATGGGAAGCAATTCAGGCGTCGCGACCCGATTTGCTGATAACCGATTTGCGGATGCCTGAGTTGAATGGCTGCGAATTGATAGCGAAAGTCGTAGAAGAAGATCCAGATCTACCTTGCATTGTTGTGACAGCGAGAGGTTCGGAAGGTTTGGCCGTTGATGCTCTGGCGGTTGGTGCAGTTAATTTTGTGCCGAAAAATTCCTTGCACAAACTACTGAATCATGTGGTGCGTCAAACCTTGGTGATGGCTGAGGTCAACGCAATTTTCCAAGGTTTTTCGGGGCATTTGCAGAGTCCGGAATTCAGCGTTGAATTGCCTAATGACGTGGCGGCGATCGAGCCTACTGTGCTTTATGTAATGCAGACCTTGGCGGCTGCCACGGGCCTTTCCACAATTGAGAGGATTCGTGTTGGGGCAGCACTCTCTAGCGGTCTCTTCAATGCAATGTGTTATGGCAATCTGGAGATTAAGAATGAGGATATAGGTTTTGTTCGCATCTTCGCCGAAGACGAATGCAACAGTGATGAGTTGCGACAGCGAGCTGCGCAAAAACCATACAGTGACCGAAAGGTGCTGTTAAGAGTCTCTGTCAGCACTGTCGACACGCGTTTTTTCATCTCGCATGATGGTCCAGGTCGATTGACACGATTGACGCCAGCACCCGGGACTTCGGAGTCGTTTGAAATCGAGCAGTGCCGTGGTTTCGTACTGATGACAAGCTTTATGGATGACATCATT
>CBFIHW010000183.1:0-4088 GCA_965662325.1 uncultured Pirellulales bacterium
CGGCAGTTTCCAGACGAAGTATTGGATACATCGGCTATTCGACGAGTGTCTATCTTGTTGGCAGATAAAAAGCCAGGCCCGTTTGATCTTGAGATTAAGTGGATTCGCACATATGGAAAAGGACAAGGTAGAAAACAAAATTCTGTTGAAAATGTTTCCGCTCAGCCAAAACGTCTGATTGCGACAGTAGTTGCTGATGGAAGATTTACTATTTTTAAAAAGGCACTCGATGCAGCAAAGCTCACAGTGTTTTTTCAGTGGGATAATCCGCTCACAATATTTGCACCGACAGATGAGGCATTTTCAAACCTTCCAGAAGGCCTGCTCGAAGAACTGCTCAAACCCGACAACCGTGAAAAGTTAGTCTCCTTACTTGCATACCATGTTGCAGCAGGATCTTTTGATGCAAAGCAAGCTGTTGCAGAAAAGAATATCAATATGATTCGGGGGGGAGGAATTCATGTAACCAGGCATTCGGAAGAAACCCACGTGAACGATGCGGTTGTTCTTGAACCCGATATTCAATGTGTTGATGGAATCATTCATGCAATTGACACAGTTTTGATACCTGAAAACAGTGAATAATATGTTTGAGTCACATGGTGGTAAAACGGCTGTCAGGTGACTATAGTTGCGAAGCTTTGCTTGAGAGTAGTTACGAAAAAGTAGTAAGGTGCTCTAGCACAACGGAGAACAATACATGAATGATCATGAAATATTTGTTGCCTCGTTTGACTATCACTATGCACTCAGGAAACTCAATGAATTGGGTGACAAAGACACGAATCGAGAGGCCTTGCTCATTGATATCAAGTGCAAGGCAGTTGAAATTCTTGATAAATATTCAGATTCAATCCGTTACTTCGCCAAGACCCGAAGGCATATTACAGAGTGGTAAATTTACTTCGCTACTGTGAAGATTTCCGTCCCTCATTTTTGTTAATTGGGTAGCGTAAACGACGCAACGACTGCGCGGTGGTCAGATGGGTAGGGGACAACAACAATGTCTGCATTCTCTTTGCTTTCCCCCACGATTTTTGTATCAATTAGCTCGACTCCTTTGCCTTTGAAATAAACAAAGTCGATTCGATCGTGGTGAGTTGTGGGATCATCCGTCTTGTACATGGGCGACCAAGTGAAGCCCGGATTTTTCATCTCATCGGGATAGATCGTCCGCCAGGCATCTTTGAAACCTGCTCTGGTCATCGCCAAAGAGGTGGGATATGCCACTTTGATGGGGTGACGACCTGACTCGGCTGCTTTATTGGTCCAGTCAAGGTGTGAAGGTTCATTGAAATCGCCGACTATAAAAACAGGATCCTCTTTATCCGGAAGTGAATTTATCTGCAGAAGAAGCGTTGCGATTTCACTTCCACGCGTTTTTTTTGCCGCGGCAATCGCCTCTGTTTCGGTCTTTATGAAAGGAGTATCTCGGTGCTTATGCCACTTCGGCCGGATACTCAAAAGCTGGTAGGGTTGATATGGGTTGGATGCTAGGTGGAGGGTAAAGATGTAGGCGTGCTGACCCGACGGCATCTTGACCCTGATCCCTCCGTCGAGGCGATCAACAATCTTATGGTGCGTCATAATGCATTTATGTCTGCGGCTGACATAGAGATTCCAACCTAGCAACGTTGCTAATTTTTCTGCGTTATCACCCTTCGGTGAAAGCGTCTCCTGCACGCCAACAATATCAGCCTTTGCCTCCTGAATGACCTTGGCGGTTTGAGACAAGGGCTGCCTTCGCATCGTACCACCACGATAGATATTGTAAGACATGACCGTGACGCCGGGCTCTTTCGTTTGAGCGTGCAGGGGCGTTCCAAAAGACAACCCAATGGCGAACAGCATTCCGATAGCAGGAATTACAAGAAATATTTTCTTCATAACGTGTTTGGTCTGATGGTGCCTTTCGGGGCTGTTCATAATTTCTATGGTTACTTCAAAACGGTTTCCACATTTTCAGTGTCGTCGCTACGTTTGCTTTGCCTGTGTCTCAAGTCCTTCTGCAGTAAGTAAGGTATCGATATGTGCGCGATGATGCAGGTTCTGGCACAGAACAGGCAAAGTATTTCCCCTCACTCCTCCTATGGGATACCCTTCTTTCACACTAGTTGCCGTAACAAGCTTCAACGTAACAAACTTCAGATAGAGATTCAGATATATCGGACCTATAAAAATTTGAGCCAAAAGCTGTCAGACAGTCTTCTTTCGATGAGTTCAATATGGTCACCACCTCCTTACTTATAAGGATTTATGAACCCATGCTTTTACGTTCAGTTCTATATCTTCATCCTCAAGCTGTTCGGTTGTTTGGAATCAGCAGTTTGGCCGTACTGTGCTTGTGCCCCAGTTGGTGTTTTTCAGCGTCGTATGCTGATGAATCAGCATCGATTCGATCAGATTCAATGACGGATGGTTTCGTGCCGCTGAGCCAAGGAGACCACCTGACAAATTGGAAGCACAGCGGTAATTGGAAAATTGAGTCGGGAGTGATTGCACGGCAAGGGAAGGGCGGCAGCCTGGACTACATCGGCAAGAAAATCCCTGACGACTTCGAACTTCAATTCGAGTGGAAAGTACGTGAAGGAAGTAATAGTGGTGTGTACTATCGACCAACCCAATACGAGTATCAAATCCTTGACAATGAGGACCACCCTGATGGCAGGAATCCTCGCACAAGTGCTGCATCCCTTTATTTTTGTGTTCAACCCTCGAAAGACATGACCAAGCCTGTTGGGCAATGGAATACAGCCCGCATTGTATGCAAGGGAACGATTATCCAGCACTGGCTCAACGGAGAAAAAGTGATTCACATGGACTACAAAGATCCAAAATGGGCTGCCAATGTCGACATGCTCAGACAGCGAGGTGGAAATCTGGATGCCCGTGGTGCCAAGCTGAGTCTGCAAGATCATGGCGATCCAGTGTGGTACCAAAACATACGCATAAAAGAACTCAAAGAAACAGACGTCATCGACATGGCTGAAGTCACGCCTGCTGTGATCCCTGCAGGCGTGCTGGAAGCTGAAAAGAAAAAACTTGCTGGAATTATCAAGCGGCGAGAAGATGCAAAAAAAGTCAATGAGAAAAGAAAAAATGAATAGAGTTCGATCATCACAAGATAGGGACAACGGCCAATTCCTCTTCCCAAGTAAGCCACGTACTGATTCTTGTAGATCGATTGTTTTCAGAAACGTGCTGGCCGACCAAGATACATGCGAGGTTTTAGTTGCAGTGTATAGATGCTGATCTGGAATGCTTGATCAAATAGCAAGCCAACGCCTCGGTGTGTTTACGCAATCTGAAAACGCTTATATTTAAGTTAATATTTATTTTTGGAATCAACAGGCTTCTTTCAAACCATTGAGGTGCACGGATCATGGCTGCTTCGATATCAACTCTCGCAGATAAATTACACGAGTACCCACAACAAGATGTCATCGACGGTGCTGGTGGAGCGGCAGGAGAGATTCTTGATGATTGCCTGAACAAAAACGACGGAGTATTACAACTCCTTCATAGATATGCCGGCCGCACATTTTGCACGCCTGGGAAACGCCTTCGCCTTGCAGCAAAATCGTACTACCCAGACTACATGAATGGGACGGGTCTTGATGAAGTATGGATGTGCTGCACTGTCCCGATTGTCACAGGGGTCATCGATACACGCACCAACAAAGCACCGTTTCGAGAAGGTGAGTCGCATGTCCTTACTCCGAACGGGCAAGTTGTTTCCCTGCAGGACTTGATTGTTGCCCATCCGGAAGCGGTCATGGGTGAGAAGATAACCGCCTTCTCGAAATCATTGTTTGGTGAGCCAACATGGCCGATTGTTTCAAAAAAGTTCGATAACCTTAATCCGATTCCAGATCATCTTCATTGGACGAAGTGGGAAGTCTATGACATTAATTCGTATGATAATCCTGGAGTCAGTGCATCGCATTATCACACGACGGCAATGGGACTGTACTCGTTTGTGACGAAGGAACAGTTTCTCGACTGTATGAAGAGTTTTGGGAAGAGTGAATACAATGGAATTCGGCATCTCGCCCCTCACGTTATGATGGAACTTGATAACGGCTTCG
>CBFIHW010000184.1:0-4088 GCA_965662325.1 uncultured Pirellulales bacterium
TCGAAGTACAAGCCGCTGAAGGCAAGTACCAGCGAGAAATGGTGTCCCTCTTTGCGTGGGCAAACAGAAACTGCACTTCTGCAGGATGAACAGGCTGTTTACGAAATCGTGATCGATGGTTTGTCAGAGCGAGCAGTCGCTGCAGCCATGTTGGTTGGGCTAAAAGCAGCTGCTGAATCATCTGGCGTGACACGAATTTCCGCAGGAAACTATGGCGGGAAGTTAGGCCCTCACCATTTCCATCTGCATCGACTGGAAGAGCAGTCCCGGCATAGCACCTGAAAGCAGTCCCGGCATAGCACCTGAAACTTGTGGTTGAGTCGTTGATTTGACCAAGCGGATGCTGCGGGCTGAAGTAAGTCTGTGCGGCATAAATGCAAAAAATCGCGCCTTTTTTACAAGACGGAGAAGTGACCGTCGGCCATCATAGGATTTGACGCTACCTCGAGTTCAAAGATGAGGCGAACGGTCAGGAAACAATAAATCAGGGATCAAGGCTCTGCCAAGGCTCTGCCAAGGTGCTGGTTTGAATCCACTTGCTGGGCCTGGCCGAATCGAGCTCGATTAGCATTGCAGCGAAATTGGGCACTTCCTTAAACTCCAAACATCCGTCCTCCTACCGAGAAAGAGTCTGCAATGTCTGCGAACCGCTATCTGCTAAACCCCATGCGTACGGCCAAGCAGGGCGTTCAAGTGAATGTAGGAAAAGACGGAGATGAATATATTGAAATCACCACCACTTTGTCGATTCATGCCGACGATATGGCAGAAATTGGCGTATCTGATGGTGATCGTGTGTTGGTCAAAACCGAGTTTGGTGAGGCCGAGTTCGGGTGTCAGACCGCCAAGGTTCCAGCGGGTATGATTTTTGTTCCCTATGGTCCATCAACCTGTCAATTGATGGGGGGTAGCACAGATGGTACCGGAATGCCTACCAGTAAGGGTTGGGAAGTCGAGATCGAACCTGTGGTCGGAGCGAAAACAGAAGCTAATTCGGAGTGAGATAAAACCATGAGCCAGAACAGTAACATGGGTAGTGAAGATTCCCCTCATTTTCAGATGCCGCAGCAGGGTGACGAAGTCGTCGCTTGGCAGGAGGTTGAGGAGGGCCGTTTCATGCCGCAGCGTGTTCGCGGAAGCTGCCAAGGACGCGCTCTTGGCTGAACGTTTACGGTGCCGTCGTCCGGTTCGGACGACACGGGATCCAATGTTGATGACATTGCTAATGACAGCGGTGATGTCAGACTAGACAGCAGCGTCCAAGAGACGCCAAACGATGAAACCAATTCCTGACGCTCTTGCGTCAGTGATCTCTCTGTCGCCTTCATTCATTTTTCGGAAAACCTGATGGATTTGAAAGTCATTGATCATGCAACGTGCACCTTTTGTGGATGCGTGTGTGATGACATTCAGTTGCACGCAGATGATGTACGTATTCATCAGGCGAAGAAAGCTTGTGTACTCGGTAAGGCATGGTTTTTAAATCACACTGCCGAGCGAAAGTACCCTGATGCTTTGATTGACGGGAAGGAAGCAACGGTAGATGAGGCGATTGCTGCTGCTGCCGAGCATCTTTATCAGGCTGATATGCCGTTGGTCTATGGCATGAGCAACACAACCTGTGAAGCCCAACGCGAGTGCGTCGAGATGGCTGATCACTTGGGAGGCCTGCTTGATAGTCATACTTCATTGTGACACGGTCCAACCGAGATCGCTGCCCAGTTGGGTGGTAAAGTCACATGCACTTTGGGTGAAGTCAAGAATCGTGCTGATTTTATTGTTTACTGGGGTGGGAATCCTGCAGAGTGTCACCCGCGTCATTTCACGAAGTACACCCTGATGCAGAAAAGTCCTTTTCTGCCTCGGGGGAGAAAAGATCGCACAATGGTGCTGGTTGATATCCGCGAGACGAAAAGTGTCAAAGCATCTGATGTCTTTTTGCAGGTTCGGCCTGGTAAAGATTTTGAGCTGATCACTATTCTAAGAGCGATGATCAAAGATCAGCCCATCAGTGAGGCACAGGTTGCAGAAACCGGATTGACGATCGAACAGTTGCAGGACTTTGTGGCCAGAATGAAAGCCGCAAAGTATGGTGTTTTTTTCTTCGGCATGGGCCTGTCGATGACACGTGGTAAGCACATGAACTCGGCTGCGTTATTGACGCTTGCTGCCGAGATGAACGCGTTTACAAAGTTCGTTGCCATGCCGATGCGTGGACATGGCAATGTGACGGGAGCTGATGTCATCATGCGTTGGCAAACCGGCTATCCGTTCGGTATCTCGTTCAATCGGGGATATCCCCGATACAACCCCGGCGAATTCTCGACCGTCGATGTGTTGGTCCGTGGAGATACCGATTGTGCCTTTATCATTGGTGCAGACCCCGGTGCCACCATGCCCCAACCAGCGATCGATCATCTTGCTAAAGTCCCCACAATCGTGCTCGATCCACATGTGACTCACACCAGCAAGTTGGCCCGGGTGCATATCACGACTGCTCCAGCTGGGATATCGGCTCCCGGTACGGCGTATCGAATGGATGAGATTCCACTGCCACTGCGTCCAGCACTGAAGTCTCCGTATCCATCGGATGAAGAAGTGGTCCGACGGATCAAAGAGACGCTATTGAAAAAACCTGATTGGATGGGTGAACGCGCCCAGATGCTTCAGAATCAAATTTGATCTGTGGCAGGATTTCAGCTTTTTCAAAACGTTTGATTCAGCGCATGACCGTTTTTTTGAGGTATCCCTGTGGATGTGATGCCCTCGTTTGTTGGCAGCCGGAGAAATTGAAAGGCTTCAAATCACTGGTGGCACTATTTACGATCCAGCCAACGCTATTCCAGAGAGTTTCATCCGAATGAACAGAATCAAACTTACCCTGAAGAAAAGTCCAACGGTCGTCCTTGAGGCCGAGGTGATCACTCCAGATTATTTTTTGGAACGTTCCAATGAAGAAATCTGTACGAGTGTGGTGTATCACGGTAAGCGTGAAAAACGACTCGACGAATTCTTTGATGTCGAAGGCGAATACAGTGACTGCATCGAAATTCATGGGGATCTTCACCGTGTGCGTCACGTGGGCCGTGCGATGACTCGTGGTGAGGTGATCATCCATGGTGACGTCGGCATGCATCTGGGAGCACTCATGAATGGTGGGGGCATCGAAGTTTTCGGCAACACAGGTGATTGGGTTGGCGGAGAAATGAAGAAAGGAAAGATACACATTCATGGCGATGCTGGACAGCAAGTGGGAGCCGCTTACCGCGGAAGCATGGTAGGAATGAAGGGTGGAACCATTCTGGTGGATGGGAACGCTGGGATTGAAGTGGGAATGCGAATGAGACGGGGCATGATTGTGATTGGCGGAACCGCACGAGACTTCGCTGGGCTGCAAATGAAAGGCGGTACGATTGTCCTTTGTGGCGGTGCGGAAATTCGTACCGGCGCATGGATGCAACGCGGCACCATCATTTCTTTGAAGGACATTGCGCTGATGCCAACGTTCGCGGAAAGCGGTATTTATAACCCTACCTTCCTGAATGTTTACTCGCGACACCTGAATACGCTCGGAATACAACTGCCATTTGCTGAAGTTGATGGTAGGTATCGACGCTACAGTGGTGATCAGGGAGTACCGGGCAAAGGTGAAATCCTGATCTGGGAACCCGTCGTTTGATCGATGATGAACCTGCGTGGGCCCTTCAGGAATCGAACAGTCCTGTCCCCGCGGATGAAATCAGTAACTGTGAAGACAACCCGCTCATGTGCACGGTTCATCTACGGACAGCATTTGTCAGGACTTGGCCGTTAGTCGGCAGTGAAATCCAGATGCAGCTTGTGTGTAGCCCGCGCTGGTAATCAGTTAAGAATGCGTAGCAATTCGACCTTGAAGTGCAGGGTGGCATTCGGAGGGATTGAGGGCGGGTTGCCTGCTTCACCGTACCCCAATTCAGGTGGCACTTCCAGCTCGATCATGCCACCCTCGCCCAGCAACTGCAGTCCCTCTGTCCAAGCGGGAATGACATTTGACAGCGAGAAACTGGCGGGCTCTCGCATGTTGTAGGAGCTATCGAAGGTGCTGCCAT
>CBFIHW010000185.1:0-3996 GCA_965662325.1 uncultured Pirellulales bacterium
TTCGAGAAGCTGAACCTCACCTTCGAGTGACATCTCCTGCAATTCATTTTGGTTCGGTGAAAGAACAACAAGGCCACGAATAAGATTTCCTGTTGCAAGCAATTTACGATCAGCCGAAATAGGTGGCCGAATAGCAGGAATTGGTTGATGGATACTCTGCCCTGCTACGCTTTGTGTTTTGTCTGCGTTGGCACGTGCATCAACTTCACCGGCAACGGGTCCTTCAGAACCCTGCTCGTGTTGCACACTACCCTGCAATTCAAAATCCCTTCGAAACCAGATTTCCATGCGATCTGTACGAGCCGCAACCTCTGGAACATCTACTTCAACAACCCCACGAACGAGCATCCGCAGAGGATTTAATGAGGCCACGTTCGGCAAACGATTGGTCGCCGATTCTACGGTTGGCTGAGCAGGAGTCTGCTCGAACCAAAAATGCATTTCTGCACCGGTGAGCTTACCCTGCAAATCGACAGACACTTCAGCTTGACCGGATATTGAAGCAACATGCCCCGTTTCATCTGGACGAACCCGCAGCCATTTTTGCCAGCGAGATTCGATGGCTAGCTGTTTCTCATCCATTGCCCGGAGCCACCCGGGGCCAATCGCCATTAATGAACCAATTGTATTGTCTTGACCTGGCGTGTAATCAACCGATTTCGCCTCAATCTCAACCCCAGTCGCATGAATTGAAACTGGGTCTTCTCCATCGAGAAGAATTCTGCCCGTGTGAAGTTCATAACCAAGGCGATCAGCTCGTACGTCAAGCCCTGTAGATGGACTTTGAACCCGCACTGGTGAACCACTTGCCTGAATTTCAACAACTTCCAAACTACTTGATGAATCTTCTTTTGTTGTTTGTTCACCCTCACCTAAAACAATGGCAAGCACATCACAGGAGAGGTGATCTCCTCCGTGTTCTAGAACACCACGGCGAACATCAACGGCGTCTTCAAGAGTGACGACATTAGCTGAAAGATTTGCGGTCAGGCCACCATCACACTTAACCAGAACGGGCTGCTCATCTGTTTCTGATTGAGACATGAGATCACCTGATCCGGGCACTACTCCACTTGCTAGACCTTCTAATCGCAACTCCACCTCGCGCTCTAGTCGTATCGTATCAATACCACCAATATTAGGACCATGACCACTTCCTGCTTGACTTGGTAGAAGTGTCGCCACCAACCCCTGACCTTTACCAACAGACCGCCCAAAACGAAAATCTACTTTTTCATTCGTATGAATTTCAAATTCATCGAGTTCGAGGTCACGTGTAACGAGTTCAATATCATCATTTGCATCGACTGAACTTTGAGTCCCTCGAATAGTCACTTGGCCTCGTAAACTACCACCTACAAGACGAGCTAGTCTCCCTGCACGTAAATCAAGTGGCTCATCGAATTCAAGGACTGCGCCCTGCGGTGCACGCAATAGAATAGTGCGGCCATTCTCTGAATTAGCTCGTCGTTGGCCATCAGGAAGAACAATAACCGTACAAGGGACAAGATTCACACGACCGTCCGGCAGCGAGTGATACTGCTTAAACAAAAGCCGCATACCACGGCTTTCCATTACAATCGGTTCTTCATGCTCCCACGCACCTGGAGGAAATAGTTCCCTTACAGCCTCGAGTCTGCGGTCAGCCCGAGCACGGATAGCCGCAGCCTGCTCTGGGGTCAACTCCGCAACACCCACCGTCTCGCGATAACGAGGCTCAACCCAAGGGACGACGGCTAAACGGTATAGCCCCGCCGTCGCTAAGACTACGAGAAACACCCGCACGGTGCGTCCTAATCGATTTTCCATCAAGCAATCCCGTTTCCTTGATATTGCTCTATAAGATTCTTCCAGCAACCTCGAGATCGCAGGAGGACTTCAACCGTTTCCCGCACAGCTCCTTTTCCTCCTGGCAACTGTGTTGTGAAGTCTGATGCTTCTTGAACTTCCAGACAGGCGTCTGCAACGGCGACACCAAAGCCAACTCGCTGAATTACTGGAAGGTCCGGCAGATCGTCTCCAATGTAGGCAACTGAATCCCAGTCCAAGTCACAAGATGTAATCAGTTCAGAGATCGCCGCAACCTTATCTCCAATACCCTGCTCGACAAAATCGATACCCAACTCAGTCGCTCGCCATTTGACAACTTGGCTTGAACGTCCGGTGACGATACCTACCTGAAAACCAGCTCGCTGCCACAACTTGATTCCCAGTCCATCTCGAATATTAAACGTCTTCTGCTCAATACCATTCTCTGACCAGGTTACCCCACCGTCTGTTAAAACACCGTCACAATCCAGTAAAAGAAGCTGAACTTTGTTTGCATTCGACAGCCTGGAATTTGAGGATAAATCTGTTGAATATTTTGCCATCTGTCGTCTCAAACTAATCTTCTATGAAATAAACAAACTACTACGGAATGCCCGTTTCCCCATCAAAAGATAGGCGTTTTGTCAGGCTGCTGAACTATGCTTTCGCTGCTTATTTTCTGGATGGTTCGAATCTTTTGAACGTGCTGAAAGATCGGCGCCTACTAGATCGACAACATCAATAAGGCCAGAAGGGCATCCGCTTGCATCAACAACTGGTAGTTCACTAAGACGACGTCTGTCCAGCAAAGAAACAGCTTCTTCCAACCGAGTTCCTTCCGGAACTGAAATCGGATCCCTGGTCATGACTTCTCTAATTGGACGGTCGAGTGCATCGTCCTGACGATTCTCAAAGAGTCGGGCGAGATCACTATCTGTAAAAATCCCAACTAAATGATCCTCAGCACTAACAATCATGACAGCACCTGTCCGACGTGACGGGAGAGGGCGAGCAAAAACCTCACGAACAGTATCTTCGGGCCTCGCTAAGCGGCAACATTCAACTGGCCGCATTTTATCTTCAACCTTTAGAAGCCGCATACCAAGGCTTCCTCCTGGATGCCGGGCGGCAAAATCGTCGTGACTGAAACCACGATTCCCGCTGAGTACGAGCGACATACTGTCACCAATTGCAAGCATAACGGTAGTGCTTGTGCTTGGAGCCACACCCAATGAGTCTGCCTCTACAAGACGACCTGTTTCGACAACAACACTCGCAAATTGTCCAAGCGTGCTATTGCGTTGGCTTGTGAGTGCTACTATCGGTATCTTCCTCGATTTGACGTGAGGAAGAATCTGTGTCAATTCAGTTGTCTCTCCCGACTGTGAGATGGCAAGCATCAGATCGTCGTTCCGTAGAACACCAAGATCTCCGTGCATTGCTTCTGCTGGATGGAGAAAGTGGCTTGGAGTTCCAGTAGATGCGAGTGTCGCTGATATTTTTCGGCCAATGAGACCGGCTTTGCCCATCCCTGTTACGACGACACTCCCCGTACAGTTTTCAAGAAGTTCTATCGCCTTACAGAACGACTCATCGAGCATGTCTGCTGCTTCAAAAATTGCTGTGGCCTCTGATCGCAACACTACAGCGGCTTGCTGAAGCAATGCTTGATTCTTCGATTCAACCACAGTCGTCCTCCAGTCCTGATTTTGTTTACCGGCTACTCAGTAAACAGGATGGGACTATACGACGGCCACAGGCGTCACCACAACGCACATTTCACGGAAAATAAGCTATCTTGATACGCCGATGCAGGAAAAGAATGGCTCTTAACCGTACCGTTTGGCCATTTCATCGAGGGTTATCACAGGCACTTTTCCAGCATTACCGGCCTGACCGAACTGTACCATTCGCTCAGCGCACACCTTCTGCATGGCCGCCCTTGCTGGTTTCAGATAATCCCGTGGATCAAACTTCTCTGGTGATTCAGCAAGAACCTTTCGAATTGCACCCGTTATCGCCATTCGGCAATCCGTATCAACATTAATTTTACGCACACCGTGCTTAATGCCTCGCTGAATTTCCTCAACTGGGACACCGTAGGTCTGAGGCATTTTTCCGCCATATTTATTGATGATATCCTGCAACTCTTGAGGCACACTCGATGAACCGTGCATGACTAGATGG
>CBFIHW010000186.1:0-1987 GCA_965662325.1 uncultured Pirellulales bacterium
ACGATCGGAGACTGCGCATCACAAAGCGTGTCACCCGTCACGCTTTGACGTGGGCTTCTCGGTCTCTATTATCAGGCTTTCACTATGGGCATCGGCTACTGGGACACGTACACATGTAGCACATACGCCGATTGAATCGTCATTGAATATTTTTTTAGTTTCCTGAACCATCTTAAGTTCTTCACTCGTACTTCCTCCCTCCTTTTCAGATCCAATCTGAGGGATAAGATTGGCCGCGATCGGGTGAGGAAAAACGTTTGGTTCTTCTGGTTCCTTGTTGAGCCATGACTGCATTCCGTGTCGCAGTTCTTGTGTTGCAGCTATTCCTGCACCGCTGACCGATTGGTAGGTGCTCACAAGTACACGTTGAACATTTGCTGCGTCGTGGAGTGGCTTCATGACCATCACCATCTGTGTTGTAGAGCAATTAGGGCTTGCAATAATTCCGTTATGTAGACGGATTGCTTCCGGGTTAATCTCAGGAATAACCAGAGGGACGTCTGGTTGCATGCGAAAGTGAGCGCTTTCATCAACAACAACAGTGCCATGCTTAACGGCCCAGGGAACGAATTCAGCGGCTACCTCATCCGGCGTGCTGCCGATCGCTATTTCTACGCCCTGAAAGGCTTCAGGAGTAAGTGCTTCCACGACAAGCGTTTCCCCTCCACAAATAATTGTTTGGCCCGCAGATCGTGATGAAGCAAGAAGTTTTATGTTTTTAGCCGGAAATTTTCGGCTCGCAATCTTCTCCAGAATTATTTTTCCAACAGCACCAGTAGCACCAACAACGGCAAGCGTATTGATCATGAGTTCTGTCCTGTAGCAAGTTCTGAGTCTTGATGTGTCTGGAACGTGTTGAGGTGTGGAGGAAGAAAGGCCATGTTAGCAATTAGCATAGCGATTCCGAACTCCATCATGCCCATAGTTAGGCCGATTCCCAAGTGAACGAAGACCGCCACGGCCAAAACCAGTGGTCTTGTCAATCGAGGCCATATCAATGCAGCATAGGACACTTCCCAAAAAAGTGTTCCAAGTGTAAGGGCGTTAATAAGCAGTGGATGCCAGGCGAGAAATGTGAGATCGATTGTGCGGTATTGAATATTTGCTACCGCACCCCAGAGTGCGGTGCCTTCCCACCAACTTGCCCCGAGCAATTTCCCACACCCGGAAAAGAAATAGAGTACACACAGATGGACTTGAATGAGCCTCAAGGCAATAGTTGTTTCTGGATTTGGAACAGGCTGCTTTTTCCAAAAGATACTGTCCACCGACAGGTGGTCTCCCGCGGCGCCAATGATCAGGGGCACAAGCATAATTCCAAGGACATCATCGAATCCAAACGTGTTCAGGGGAGCGCGATTCACAGCACTCACATATCCGGCTAACGCGATGCACGCCGCAGGTCGGGTAATGAACCCCACACTCAGCGAAATTGCAGCGAGAAGGCTTAGAGCTGTCAGTGAATTTGTCGCCAGAACTGTTTGTGCTGGGAAATACCAACTCCAGTGCCAGGGCTGATCATTGAGTCGCCAGACATTTCCGGCTGATTGCCAGCTGCTGAGCCCAAAGAAGCCTTCTTGATCAAGTAGCCAGACTAAATTTGACCATGCTAAAAGTCCGCCAACGAGAATCCGTAGTACACCCAGAAGGAGAGGGTTTGATGGCGTAAACCAAAATATCGTCCAGGCCCTCCACCAGGAGGCGAACCAGCTCAGGCTTTCTTGGCAAGATTTTTTTTCATCTGAATTGCGTTTCATTGAGATGTTCTCTCCCGCCACTCGTAGCTGCCAAGCGGAATTGTCAGATCATCCCCTGCCCTACCCTCCTTGAGCTCAAATGTATCCGGCAAATAATGCTCAACAAGTTCAAGAGTGACCTCCTGCCCTTCGTGTTTCACAAGCAAGTGAGTCGCGATATCTTCAACAAAAGGCTGCCAGTCACGCGTTGCTTCACGGCGGATTTCTGCTGGCGCGAGTGGTGGGGGAAC
>CBFIHW010000186.1:1997-3996 GCA_965662325.1 uncultured Pirellulales bacterium
GCGATATCTTCAACAAAAGGCTGCCAGTCACGCGTTGCTTCACGGCGGATTTCTGCTGGCGCGAGTGGTGGGGGAACCAGTGCTGCAATTTTTTCTGGAATCATGAATCGGCGGTGGTAAAGGAGTCGCGGCCAGTCTGTTTTTGCGTCTGGTATGACTCCTTTGAGAGTGTTTCCACGAGCAGTCTGTATGGTCCATCGAATGGAGTGGCCAGGGCCAGGGTTTGGCGCAAAGAAACGGTATCCATGGCTTAAGCTGAACACACCTACAAGTGGCCGAAATGGCTGAAGGATAACGCTTGCGAGTTCACTTGCTGGTGGTGGGCCTGCGAGTGGGGGTATCGCTACGGCCAAAAGGTAAATGAGGATTACAGCAGACGCAAAAAGCCGAACAGCAAGCGGCCACTGTTGCCGGCTTGGTTGGTCGTCAGATGGTTGCTGTTCTTGGATCATGATTGCTTCGTTCTTTTAAGAGGCCGCATTAAAGAGTCCATCGGCTCCTAGAGAAGCCTGGCAATAAAGATTCCATGTATGGTCGATAAACGGAATACTTTGACAAGCCCAAAAAAATCCCCCTCGGCTAAATGAAGCCGAGGGGGATGGTGGGAGCATTTTTTATAATGTGCGTCTTGCTTTAAATCGTTATTGAATCGATGCAGTCTTTTCAATAAGGCTAGCGTCAGCGAGAGTGTCACTTGTCTCGAATGACAGTTCGACATCATCGCCGGCAGCAAGATCAATAACCTTTGAGATTGTATGCTCTTTCCCGGCATGCTTGGTCACAACTCGAATCTCGTAGTTTTCCCAGGCGGATCCGGTTGGCAAGGCAGACGTCTCAAAGGTTCGAGTTGTTCCCGTTGAATCAGTCATATTGCCTGCAAGCCATACGGTAGATTTTTCAGGAACATGAACAGTAAGGCTTGTTGTGAGTTGCAAGGATTCTTCGAAAGAAATCCTACTTAGTTCACCAGCCGTAACGCTTATTACTTGAGTCTCTTCAACAGGTTTTTCCCCATCATTGACCACCATCGTAACGGTGTAGTCGTATGTTGCACCTTCTTGAAGGCCGCGTGAAACAAACCGGCGGAGGCTTCCTGTCGATGTTGTCTCAGAACCATTCACAAGTACTTTTGCTTTGTTTGGGACCGAAACAAGTAGAAGAACACCATCCTTCGGAACAAATTCTGTTGAGTCACTTGGTGCTGGTGTCTGAACTTCTTCGCCAGAATCTCCGGCGACATCACCAACGGGCTCGTCTGTGATGACCCGATACGCATCGACAGGCATGCTAGATGTCATAGGAGACATTGATGAATAGCCGACACTCGCTGCCGGGGCAGCATAGCCATAGCTATACCCGTAGTATCCGTACGAACCACTTGAGCTTCCTCCACTGGAACTGGATCCACCATAACTGCCATAGAAGGCAGAGTGGCTTCCACCTGAACTGCCGTAGCTTGAACGTGAAGCGTGCCGATAGGCACGTCGAGCAGCCTTGCGTTCCCAGTGAGTCATTCTGTAGCCACCTGATGAACTGCTACCGCCGTAAGAAGACGATGAGCCGCCGTAAGAAGACGATGAGCCGCCTGATGAACTGCTTCCGCCGCTACTGCTTGAACCGCCGGAGGAACCATACGCGGCAGTGTAACGGTGGTTCCAGCCAGCCTGTGCAACACAGCAGGCAGACGCCACTAGTGAAAGAACGGTGAAAAATCCGACCGAACGAATGAATCGGTGAGCCAACATGTAGGGCAATCTCCACGGCAAGTTGAAAAAAATAACGCCTGCCTCAGCAGACCGGGATACGACCGAGCCAGAAGCAGAATAAACCGACCCCCTTAGAATAGTTTGACGGCTGGGTAAAGCAAGAAGGCAGGGTAAAAAATAGCGACTGCGAGAAGTGGGCTGTTTCTGGCCGGCGTTCCCAGCAGCTTTCTTGTGCCTCCCGTCCCGACGGAAAAGATGATTTCCGCCTTTTTTCCAGAGTTCTATGATCTTTT
>CBFIHW010000187.1:0-3988 GCA_965662325.1 uncultured Pirellulales bacterium
ATTTTTTTGGGTCACCACCTTTCCGCTCCCACTCATCAAGCACCAATCGGAATCGCTCAAGCAACTCGGCCTGTTCCTCCTGAACACGCACAACCTCTTCACTGGCTCCATCGGCAGTTCTCTTCAGCTGCAGCTGGCTTAATTGAGCAACTTTTTTTTGCACACGGCTCTGCCACGCTACTGCTTCCTTTTCGAGTTCATCACCCGTAAGGGGCCTCATCTCTAGCCGAAGCTCTTCTCTGGTTGGAACAGGTCCGTCATCAACCTTCATCTCCTCTGCGCTTTTTGCTGGATTAACAAGACAGAGCAGAAAACAGTAAACGACTCCGAATTGGACGCAACGTTCCTTATTTGCCAACCGAGACATAGACAGAAGACACCGTTGAACCATGAAACAGACCTGTTGTGAAAACTTTTGACCTTGTCAGACACTCGCTGTGAGGCACACTAATCATCAATCTTAGTCAGCATCCTTCTCTGCACACAATTACAAAACTTTTTTTATGCCCGAACTTTCTGCATTCTCATGGTTTCTACTCGTCCTCGGAGCAACCGGCGTCGGCATTTCAAAAAGTGGACTGGCTGGCGTAAGCCTTATTCATGTGATCGTATTTGCCTATGTGTTTGGTGCGAAAGCCTCAACCGGAGCACTCCTGCCACTCCTGATCGTTGGCGACTGTTGTGCCGTCTGGCTTATCGGAAAAGAAGTCGATTGGCAATACGTCCTTCGTTTACTCCCACCAGCGCTTGTTGGCGTGATTATTGGCTGGAGTCTGCTCGGACGACTCGACGAGGCAGCCTTCAAACCGCTGATCGGCGTTATCATCATCCTGCTTTGTATTGGGCAACTCCTCCGGATGTGGCGGCCTAACTTCTTCACAACAATTCCTCACACAAAGCCGTTCGCATGGTCAATGGGTGTCCTCGGTGGTATCACAACGATGCTGGCGAACGCAGCAGGCCCGGTCATAGCCTTGTACCTCCTTGCAGTCTCCTTACCAAAACTTCGTCTTGTAGCGACCGGCGCGTGGTTCTTTTTTGTTTTGAACATCGCAAAAATCCCATTCAGCGCGAACCTCGGTTTTATTACCACTGAGAGTCTTCTTATTGATCTTGTTCTGGCCCCTTGCGTCATTGTGGGACTGATCTTTGGACTTATGGTGGTGCGACGACTTCCACAAAAGCTCTTTGATACTTTCCTTCTGGCTTTTACCGCCGTTGCCGCAATCCGGATGGTTTTTATGTAGCGAAGTAACCCCAAGACCTAAACGCACTTACATCCAGTCGTTTTGAAAGTTCATCTACTAGTCACTTTGGTTATCTAAATCGATACCTGAATCTCGCGCTAACTCATAAACGATACCTGGCACAGCTTCAGCGGCCGGTTTTGCAATGCATTCGAATGCGGTTCGAACAATTGATTCTGGGATATGTGGGTCAACAACAATCCGACGTGCCTCATCTGGCGCAAGAAATGCTAGTGATGCCGCGGGGTATACCTGTAGCGATGTACCGATGCAGAGAAGAATATCGGCCTGCGCAACAAGGTCAGCTGCGGCCACCATCGCTGGTACTTCCTCTCCGAACCACACAACATGTGGACGCAACTGACCACCATCAGGGCATGTGTCCCCGATCCTAATATCTTTGTCGCCGAGCTCAATGAGAAACTCTGGATTTACTGTGCTTCGGGCGACCATCACTTCACCATGCAAGTGGAGTACACGAGTCGAACCAGCCCGTTCGTGAAGGTCGTCAACATTTTGCGTAATGATATCAACCTCGAAACACCGCTCGAGGGCTGAAAGTGCTTTGTGCGCTGCATTCGGCTGAGCAGATCGCACCTGGTTTCGACGCTCGTTATAGAATCTCAGCACTCGATCAGGATCGGCTACCCACGCCGCTGGTGTAGCGACCTCCTCAACACGATAAGTACGAGTTTCGCCTTTCTCATCTGAACCTTCCTCGCCACTATCCCAAAAGCCATCGCTTCCACGAAATGTGCGTAAGCCTGACTCAGCGCTGATACCCGCACCCGTCAGAATAACTACTCGCTGTCTTCCCTTTTCGGCTCCGTGCATGTTCAGTGCAGTGTTTGCAGTGTGGTCTACCATATCTGAAGATCGTCGTTCTCTTGTGGCGGATGATCACGTAGAAAAATCATGAGATTAATCGAAAAACTTTTACCTCCCGCACTAAACGAAAGCTTTTTGAGGACGTCCCAGCACAACAGGTCCTTCAAGCATTGCACGCGCGTTGCAAATTTTGCAGTGTGAAAACTACTTGCCAAAAATACATCGGGCAATCACGGCAATGTTCAACCACAAGAAAACAGTTATAGCTAGAACAGCAACGAAAGCAGACACTTCAATAATCTCCTTCCACTAAAAACAGGCCCGATTCACTCTCTAGAGGATATTTCCGTATCAGGTTGACAGCAAGAACCACAACACCCACCCGTCAAGGCTCGTATACCTGCAGCTGCCGTAACGCTGAAAGCAATGATAGCGATAAGCACTCCAAACTCCCTTACCATAGCTACCCTCAAGATATACAGTTTGATTCCATATCAACAACCGAACAACAATTTTTTGCGTGAGAATTACTTGATGTCTTTATCAACACTGCCAATTCGCTCCACTGCTTCAAGAGGTGATATCTCTTCGGATACTTGCATAGCCTCACGGTACATGAAACTGTTCCATGCACCATAAGCAATAATGATGGCCGCACTGATAGCCAGAAACTTTGCTCTTCTGATTGTAGTCTGTTGTACGTTGATGGATCGAATGCCACATAAACAACACCGATTAAACAATGGTGCTGCTTTGATATCTCCCGCGATATACGCTACCAGCCCTTCATCGATCTCTGCTAGATCGTCTTTGCACCTTTTACAGACTTCAGAGGCCATGAAACAACTCTCAAGAACAGATCCAATCTGCACACCAACAACATTTTGTGGAATATCGACTTAAGCACGCCGCAGTTCTTAGACGGGAAAAATAACTCGCACGATCCGCACAGAACTCCTACTCCGAAAGTACATTCGTACACTTTGAGGATCGTTCGAGAGGTTGCATCTAGTGCTGCATGATTCGAACCAGATAGCCCAAGATCATTACTCGAGAACCGTCTGCTGTTCCCGACAAGGAGGTAAACAGATTCTGCACAGCCACTCTCAATACCGGACGACTTGGTTCACGGCTCAGCAACACTGCAGGAAGGCAAGACACTGATTAAGGCTGTTTCTTCAGCACTGTCACGGGGCAGGCATGACAGATGCCATAACTATTTTGACGCACCTCGACGCGGTACGGCAGTTGGCCCAAAAACACCTGAAGGTTGATTTGGGGGTAGTTCATACGACTTTTTGAGAAGTAGGGATTTGGGTGCTAGTCAAGCAGAACAAAAGCGGTGTAGAGTCTGTGGCCGTCTCGTAAATTCGACGAAGGCACTCGGTCCCTTCGGCGACACGATGCCCCAACAGTTCATCGTCACCTCGAAATGTTTTCTCACTACTCTTAGCACTGAACTCAGCACCTGGCAAAACTCCAACTCGTTGCATAAGCGTAAAAGCACTTCAAAAATGAAAGTTCCTCAAGAACCAAAACCGAACCTTACCTCAACCAGCAACGCGTCGCGTGATGAACAAAGCACGCAAGACTACTATTTTGAAAATGGGTTTCTTGTGTTCACGGCGGCTTATCATCTAAAGCGAGGCTCCTGCTGTGGTTCCGGCTGCAGACACTGTCCCTTTGAGCCCTCACATGTCCTTGGCACAAAAACAGTTCGCCAACAGAAGACAGCCTGACGCCACAAGAATTCGAACCATATGAACATGCTTGACGACGACGACTGGGATGAGGAATTTGATGAAGAAGGCCTTGATGAGGCAGTCATCCCCTGCCCCTACTGTGGTGAAGAGATGCTGGAGGATAGCCCACAGTGCCCTAGCTGTGGAAATTACATTTCTGCGGAGGATCTC
>CBFIHW010000188.1:0-3981 GCA_965662325.1 uncultured Pirellulales bacterium
TTTACGCAGGTTTCTGGCCTCACTCGCTGGATCGTCTATTGTTTAAATGTCGGATATTGCCTAAACCCGGAAAATTCACAGTACATTGTTTGTAAAATATGATTCGTCCTCGAAAGTCACTGATGGTATCGCAAAGTAGCCGGATCCCTGCCGGAAGAGGTAACGAGCGGATTGGTGCAGTCCAATATTTAAATACACGTCCGCTTATATACGGTCTCGGAGACTCGCTGGATTTTGATCTTCCGAGCAAACTGGCAGACCGACTGGCAGCTGATGAATTGGATGTCGCTCTCATTCCCTCAATTGAACTTTTCCAACGGCTTGAATCGCCTCAATCTGATTCGTCCATGGATGAAGATTATTGGTCGACCCAAAGTGAGGGTCGCTATCAGGTAGTTTCTAACGCGTGCATAGCTTGCCTTGGACCAGTCATGAGCGTTCGACTCTTCTTTCGCACCCGACCAGAAAAAACGACTCGAATCGCGATAGACGAAGGCTCGAGAACAAGTGTGGCACTCTGCCGAATTTTATTAGCGAAACGTTTCGGTATTTGTCCAAAACTTGAAATGCTACCAATTGGGAACAACATCGAGTCGACTGATGCCGATGCGGTACTTCTAATCGGTGACCGTGCAATTGGTCCAACAAGCGGTGGCTTTCAAACGGTTTGGGATCTAGGTGATGAATGGCATCGATGGACAGGGCTTCCTTTTGTTTTTGCTATCTGGGCAGCACGCTCCTCTGTTGACTTCGAGCGGTTAGGTAGACGACTTAGTACTGCCCGCGACGCCGGCCTTGCTAATCTAGCAACAATAGCAGCCATCGAAGCCACTTCTCACGGACTTTCTGTACCTCAATGCCTGGATTATCTTAGAGACAATCTCCACTACAATCTTGGATACGATGAACGACGAGGTTTGCAGCTATTCCACGAATATGCCATGGAACTTGGCCTCGCGCCATCCAACCGTAATTTTGACGCTGCATTCCAACATTCAAAACACTTTTCAACTGGTGCACAGTGACTGAAAACGCGATTCAAAAAATTCTTGATTCGGTTATAGATGGCCATCGGTTATCACGTGCCGATGCAATTCAGTTACTTGAATCCAACTGTTTAGCGTCGATTGGTAAAGCGGCGAATGCTGTAACAGCAAAGCTTCATCCAGAGCCTTACAGAACATACAACATTGATCGAAACATTAATTACACAAACATCTGCACAGCCGTGTGTGATTTCTGCGCTTTCTACCGGGGTCCTAAAGACCCTGAAGGATACGTTCTCGATAGAAATATTCTTCTCAAGAAAATTGAGGAGACGGTTGCGATCGGAGGAGATCAGATTCTTCTTCAGGGAGGAATGCACCCCACGCTACCGCTTGAATGGTATGAAGAACTCCTACGTGATATCAAGTCGCAGTATCCTGAAGTAAATGTTCATGGTTTTTCTCCACCTGAGCTTTTCCACCTTACAAAGGTGACAAAACTACCCCTTTTGGAAATCCTTGAACGACTAGCGGCCGCAGGGCTTGGATCACTTCCTGGTGGTGGTGGCGAAATACTTGTGGATCGTGTGCGCAAAGAAATGACTCGTGGCAAAGTCTTGTCGGATGACTGGCTAGACGTTAACAGAAAATGGCACAGTCTTGGTGGACGAAGCACAGCGACGATGATGTACGGGCATATCGAAACGCTAGCCGAAAGAATAGAACATCTCGACCGTTTACGAGAACTACAAGATGAGACCGGAGGGTTCACCGCTTTTATTTGCTGGTCGTTTCAACCAGACAATACCGAGATGGCTCACATCCCTCCTACCGGCTCTTTCGAATATTTAAAGACCCAAGCCGTTGCCCGGCTCTATTTAGACAACATCCCGAACATCCAGTCGAGTTGGGTCACCCAAGGCAGAGACATTGGTCAACTTGCACTACTTTTTGGTGCAAATGATATGGGTAGCCTGATGCTAGAAGAAAACGTTGTTAGTGCAGCAGGAACTGTTCATCATCTCACTCTTGATCAGATGCGGTCGGCGATATCAGAACTTGGCTGGGAGCCACGACGACGCAACGTGTTCTACGAACTTGTAGATGACAGATCCGACCAAGTGTTGGAAACAGGTCTTCAATCACCGGCAAGCATTGATCTGCCCGTCTTGGCTTCAGCAACGTAACACAAGAGCAACTCGTATGCTGAATCCGGGCCAACAGCACCGGTCATTTATCGTTCGATCGAAATGGCTGGTACCAGTTACGTGCCGCCCTCTCGAAAACGCATGGCTTCGTGTTGAAAGAGGTCTTGTTACAGGCTTTGGGGTGTGGCCACCGCGTTCCGATAACAATACCGAAGTAATTGATCAGGGCAATACCATCATTACGCCTGGTTTTGTCAATGCTCACACGCACCTTGAGTTCTCTTCGTGCCAGAAACCTTTTTCTACCAAAGGTGGGCTTCACGAATGGATTCACGACGTTGTTTCGTGGAAACGCGAGCAACATTCGCCCTCAACGGATGCTCATAAGAAAATTACTGCCGCAGTTATGTCTGGCTCTCGTGAGTCCGCTGCGTGCGGAGTCGTTGCACTTGGTGAGATTGCGACTCATGACATCGCTTACAATGAAATATCTGGCCGGCCCCGTCTACGTGTTTTCCGAGAGGTTCTCGGCCTGGATCCATCGAGTATAAAATTCTTACCACCTCGCGTAGCTTCTAGCTTCAGGGAATCTCAACAACTTTCTCGTGCCGGCATTGCTGTCGGACTTTCCCCTCATGCACCATATTCTACGCAGTGGCATATTGGTCAGGCCGCAGTTAACGCAGCGAAAAACGGTTTAGGATCCTGCAAAAGAATCCGAAGAGGTGATAACTGCGTGACCCCTCTGGCAATGCATCTAGCCGAGTCGAAGTTTGAGGAAGAGTTTCTCCACAAGCAGACAGGCCCTTTTCGAAAGCTCTTCCATGATCTTGGCATTTGGCCTACACACGCTCCCGCATTAGCCCCAACCGCCGACTGGGTGTCTTTATTAGCGAAAAGTAATCGTGGCCTGATAGTTCACGGAACGTATCTAGTCGACAACCCGCAGGCAATGGCACGAATCAAGCGGCATCGACACACTCTTGCTCTAGTGATTTGTCCTCGCACCACACGAGCCTTGTCTGGAAAACTCCCACCTCTTGCAGAATTCAAGAAGTTCGGAGCCCGAGTCTGTCTTGGGACCGATGGCCGCGGTTCCAATCCTGATCTTTCTATTCGTGCAGAGGCAGCCTGTCTTATTGACTCTGGTCTAGCTACCCCCCAAGAAGCTCTGCTTATGATCACCTCCAACGGAGCCTGGGCCCTCGGTTTTGAGCACAGAACAGGACGCATTGCCACTGGACGACCTGCTGACTTCGTCATCCTGAAACCTTCCGTGTCACCCAGCACTGCGGACAAAGCAACTGCTGCAATATTTGACGTAACAACTACGGTGGCCTCTACGTTCCGAGGCGGCGTCCCCATAGCTGGAAACTTTTCCTAGCAGACAGTTACAGCCTGCAATTTGAGATGTCTGTCTCAATAATGGCCGAAGCACCTATTGATTCCAGACGCTCCATAATTTTATGAGTTTCATTCCGACGCACCATCGCCCGAACGGAGCACCAGCTATTCTCTTCAAGTGCACTGACCGTCGGTGAGTTAAACCCCGGAGTAATCTCTTCTGCCTCAGCCAGCCGCTTACGTGGAACGTTATATTCCAACAATGTCCATGTTCGGGCTATGACTACTCCCTGAAGACGGCGAACAATTCGGTCAGCCATATCGGTATCGACAACACTTTTATTTTGAACGAGTACCGTCTCATAACAGCCAATCTCCTCGAGCACTCGAAGGCGGTTTGCTGCGAGAGTACTCCCCGTCTCAACAAGATCAACAACTGCATCGGCAACACCCAGAGACACCATAATCTCAACACTACCTGAAAGCTCAACTAAATGAACCTC